>CAYGVA010000420.1:0-2798 GCA_964353225.1 uncultured Leptolyngbya sp. | reverse complement strand
CATGAAAACCCTCCCTCCCAACCTCGATCCCACCCGGCTCCCCCGCCATGTTGCTTGCATTATGGATGGCAATGGCCGCTGGGCACAGCAACGGGGGTTACCCCGCATCGCCGGTCATCGCCAGGGGGCACGCACCCTCAAGGATCTAGTGCGCTGCTGCAAAGATTGGGGCATCCCCATCCTGACGGTGTACGCCTTCTCGACCGAAAACTGGCAGCGCCCCCTGGCGGAAGTCAGCTTTTTGATGCGGCTGTTCGAGCGCCTACTGCGCCAGGAACTGGCGGAACTGCACCAAGAAGGGGTACGGCTCCAGTTTTTGGGTGATCTGGGAGATCTGCCCGCTCCCCTGCAATTGCAGATGCACCGGGCCACCACCGAGACCGCCCAAAACCAAGCAGTCACCTTTAACGTGGCGGTAAACTACGGCAGCCGCCTAGAAATTACCCGCGCCTGTCGCCACTTGGCTAAGCAGGTACAGCGGGGGTTACTGGCTCCCGATGACATTGATGAGGCCAGCCTAGAGCAACACCTCTACACCGGATCGCTCCCTGGCCCTGATCTGCTGATTCGCACCAGCGGCGAACAGCGATTGAGCAACTATTTACTGTGGCAACTGGCCTATGCCGAGCTGTATTTCACCGACACCCTCTGGCCCGACTTCGATCGCACTGCCTTTGCCGAAGCCCTGCAGGCGTTCCAGGGGCGCGATCGCCGCTTTGGCCGCCTGTCTCCCTCTGAGCAAGCCCTTCCTGCCTAAACTCTTTAAGGAGAATGTAAAGTAGTGCGCTTGCTGCCGGGTGGCCAACAATGCAGGATGACTGTTCAATGCCCCCTAAATGGCCTTAGAAGCGATACAACAATGAGCGTACGGCTCCAATACAAAGTCGTTGCTCCGTCAATGCAATAATTGCCAATTCGATCCCCCTTGGTTCCCCAGGCAATTGAATTAACACGTTGCCCTGGGGCTGCCATTGCCAGGTGCCGGATATCTCCTCCAGCCCACAGGCGGGGGCAATGACCTGTTTAATAAACTCACCGTTAGGTTTGAAAATCATTCCCGCTCGTCCCCTAACGGTTGGGAGCGGATAGCCTTCTGCGTAGTAAATCATGACCCCATGGGAAGCTTCTTCCTGGGCATGCCGCCACTTACCGAGAAGCCAATTAGATGGAGGGGACATCATAAAAACCAAGTGGGTGAGGTTCTAGACATATTACTCAGCACCGGTGTGATCTGGGGCTGGTGGACGGGCAAAACAGCCTGAAACCCCAATTTTGCATTGGGTCAGGAGACCTGACCCGCCCTTCACAAAATTCTTACAGGGGACTGGTTTTCGCGCCCAACGCAGTACTTTTGCCAGTTAACCAGAATCTGGGACCTCGTCATCAGGCTATGGCAAATACTAAACAGCAATGGTGGCTTGATTGAGAAATACCTAGAAATTTTTATACCGCTAATATATATCAGCTCTACTCTATCGAGTAGCAGGTCCGATCTGGCACATCAACCCTTCAACAAACCCGTCAATGGGGAAGCCTATGTTGAAGTGATTCGATACGTTTGGCGTCGCTAGTCTCAAAATACAGGAGCAGCACACAATGCCTTCATACATTGGCCGAGGAAGCAGTCAGTCATTAGTCGCACCCGTCGCGTTAGACAGTACACAGTTCTACATATTTGTCCTCAAGGGAGACAAGGAAAATCTACAGAACTTATTAGACAGGCTGTTCAATATCCCCAGTGGTAACCAGCTTAAATATGAAGCATTTCTTGACTATGTTGTAGTCATGTTTACCCATGTTGATCGGCTGGCTTCATCTCAGCCTGATCAGGGATGGGCGGCATATGGAGATATCGCAATGTGGGTTCCAGTTTGTGATAAGACAAATCTCATCCCCCGTTTTAAGATGTATCCGGTTTATATGGTTGTTGACAATAGTTCTACCATGGCTACCGGGCGAGAAACCTATGGTTTCCCAAAGGAAATGGGCGTTTTTACGCAGCCCCAAACCCCAGAATTTATGGGTGATTTTGCGGTTGATGTACTGGGCTATACAGCCAATAGTCCAACGCAACAAAATATTTCTAGTCGTCTTTGGAAGATTGCATGTGAAGCCGCTGAAACTGATAAATCCCCGCTGAGAGAAGTGGAAGATCTGGCAACAGTCTTCAAAGAAATGAGACAGGTTTTGGAAGGTTTGGATACAGACCTAGGAGATGAATTTTTGATGGAACTCAGTCAGTTGCCCCATTTATTTAGCATTGCCGCCCTAGGACTACAGGAAATTCGTGACATTCAAAATCCTGAACAGGCCGCATTTCAGGCAATTGTAGAGGCACCACTTTCCATGAAATCATTTCGAGCAGCAAAAATATTCTTGCATCAATTTACTTTTTTCCTAAATAATCTGGCAACGCACCCTGTTGCCACTGACACTGGCTTAAAGATTGGCCCTCAAGATGTGGTATTTGCCTTTTGGTTATATGCAGATTTTGAGTTGGGAACAGGCAAGGTCATTCAACAGATTAGCTAAGCCGCTGTTTCAAAGCGATGACCTAAGTCTAAAAAAAGACCTGTAGTCCTCAGGGTATGAGCTGAAACCTTGATTCGTTCGTGGCGCTATTTGGGTGTTGGCGACACCTAAATAGCGCCCATCAACTTTTCAAGCAATCTCAAAAGAGCTTCGAAAGGGAGCCCGATTAAGCTTGAATTGATTCATCCGCAGCTTTTGATTGAGCTGATCAACTAATTAAATGTATTGTCCACATAGGAGCAGAGAAGACCTTGACTAACGCAAAA
>CAYGVA010000419.1:0-2806 GCA_964353225.1 uncultured Leptolyngbya sp. | reverse complement strand
GCTAACCGGTTTGAACAAAGACAGTTTTTCTTCCGTTAGAGAATCAACCCTACCCCCTGAGCCGGTGTACAGCAGCAGAGTGGGTTGACCGGACTGGCGACGGCTATCAACCAATGCCCAGGGCAACGGGAAACCGGCTTTAGATCGGTGTCGAATGGTCGGCAGAGGCTTGGGCTAAGCCTATTGCTAAGATGGCTTGGGCGGCGCGATCGCTAGCGCCAGGATCCCCCAGGGCCTTGCGAAGTCTTTGGTACCCCGCCAGCATAGTCTGCCGCTCTTCTGGATCTTGCAAGAGTTTGAGGACGGTCTCAGCCAGGTTCTCAGGGGTCGCATGCCACTGGATCAGTTCCGGCACAATCGGCTCTGGCAACACCAAATTAACGGGTGAGACAAAGGGAACTCGCACCCTTAGCAGGTGGTAGCCAATGCGGGCCGTGATCGGGTTGAGTCGATAGGTCACCACCTGAGGAACATTCATCAGGGCGATCTCTAGGTTGACGGTACCCGATTTGGTCAAGGCCACATCGGCAGCGGCGATCGCCGCCTGACTGTTGCCTTCTACGAGGGAGACGGGTAAATCATAGATTTTGAGGAGTCGCTCCAATTTAACTTTCAAGCTGGCCATGGAAATCGGCAGCAAAAATTTCACCGCTGGTATTTCCCTTTGAATGCATTGGGCAGCAGCAAAGATGAGCGGCGCGATATGAGCCACTTCTTGATGGCGGGACGCCGGGATCAGGGTGACAACCTGATCGGCAGCAGAGAGGCCCAGGGTCTCTCGGGCCTCGGCACGGCCCAGGGGCGGTGAGAAGCGATCGACTAAGGGGTGACCGACCCAGGTCATGTCAGCCCCACAGTTCTGATAGTGCTTGGCTTCCTCAGGAAAAATAGCCAGCATGCGATCGGAAATTTGGATCAGCGCCTCCGTGTCTTTGGGGTTGAAGGTCCACACCCACTGCTGGGGAGCGATATAGTACACCGTCGCCACCTGGGGCAGGTTCTGCCGCAGAAATTTTCCGAGGCTAAGGTTCGGCCCCATGTAGTCGATGTATACCGCCACATCGGGGGGCACAGCCTTCAACTGTTGTTTGACCCGCCCCTGCATTTGCAAAGTGGGCAGGACATAGGGCAAGGCTTCCACAATCCCGACTGAGCCGATACCGGTGGTTTCTCCAAGGAGCTGTGCGCCCGCCTTGGCCATCTTTTGCCCACCTAAGGCTGTAATCGTCAGGGTCACCCCTTTGAGTTGGGCTTGGCGATACAGGGCTTCAATTAAGAGCGACCCTTGTAAATCCCCAGAGACTTCACCCGTGCTAATAAACACGCGAAGGTTGGGGCAACCGACATCGCCATCCTGCTGGGGCTGAAAGACCACCACTCCCTAGTCCTCGGCCTGGGAGGAGCTAATGCGGCGACCGGGGGTCGGTCCCCGCCGTCCTGGGTCGTTGGCGGAGGCCACCAAAAACTGCTTTAAGTGGGTCGTATACTCGTTTTCGGGCCATTGTTCTAGGGCCGCGAGTCCGGCCTCCAGGGGAGTGTCAGTGCGATAGAGCAGGCGGTAAGCCTCCTTCAGTTCCCGATAGGGATTGCCCCCCTGGGCTTTGGTAATACCGGCCCGCCGTAAACCGACTAAATTCAGCCCCCGGACACGGCACGGGTTACCCTCGACCACAGTGTAGGGCGGTACATCTCGATCAATCCGACTCATGCCACCCACCATGGCAAAGCGGCCAATATGAACAAATTGGTGGATGCCTAGGACCCCGCCAATGACGGCATTAGAGTCCACCTCCACATGGCCTGCAAGGGAAACTGCATTGGCAATGATCACGTGATCTCCGACCACACAGTTATGGGCGACATGGACGTAGGCCATCAGTAAATTATTGTTGCCCACGCGGGTGACTTCACCGGAGTGGGTGGCGCGGTTAATGGTGACGTACTCGCGAATGCGATTGTCATCACCAATTTCGACCAAACTAACTGAGCCGTCATATTTCAAGTCTTGGGGCTCGATCCCGATAGTGGCACCGGGAAAAATTTGATTTCGAGCCCCAACCTGGGTGCGGCCATCAATAACCACATGGGCACCAATCTCGGTCTCAGGTCCCACGGTGACGTTTTCGCCAATCACAGCATAGGGTCCCACCCGAACACTGCTGTGAAGGGTGGCCCCAGGGTGAATCACTGCCGTTGGGTGGATAAGGGTAGTCAAGGGCGTGCCTCCGGAGGCCAACGTAGAAGTCGGGTTTAGGGTCATGGGTACAGGCGATCGCTGAGCTAATCCACAACAGAAAACATCAGGGCTCCTTCGCAGACAAGCGCCCCATCCACTTCGGCGCGGGCCTGCATTTTGCCAAACCGCATTCGCTTCACCGTAAGGAGGTCCACAGTCATAACCAGTTGGTCCCCAGGAACAACGGGGCGTCGGAACCGCACCTTATCAATCCCGGCAAACATGCAAAGACCATCAACACCAGGA
Organism: uncultured Leptolyngbya sp.; assembly: GCA_964353225.1. Lineage (GTDB taxonomy): Bacteria > Cyanobacteriota > Cyanobacteriia > Phormidesmidales > Phormidesmidaceae > PCC-6406. The sequence goes on along the minus strand of CAYGVA010000419.1, from coordinate 324 downwards.
ATTTGAGTCAAGACAATGCCGCCCACCTGGGCCATGGCCTCTACGATCAATACCCCTGGCATGATCGGACGGCCTGGAAAATGGCCCTGGAACTGAGGTTCATTGAAGGTGACATTCTTGATACCCACAGCCCGCTTCCCTGGGACATAGTCAATGATCCGATCCACGAGAGCAAAGGGGTAACGGTGGGGTAACAGCTGTTGGATCTCCTCCAGGCTAAATGTCGTCTTGAGGGGAGCATCCGGGCTTGACGGGGGGGAATCTAGGACGGGGGATTGTACGTGAGAAGAGTCTGCAGTTACCGCTGTAGTCATCGATTTTGAT
>CAYGVA010000418.1:0-2811 GCA_964353225.1 uncultured Leptolyngbya sp. | reverse complement strand
CCCAAGATCGCAAGAAACAGGCGATCGTCCCCCCCAGCAAGGGCGGTCGCTATGCGGTCACCCATTGGCAAACCCTGGAGCGGCTGGGCAACTTTACCTTGATGCGGTTTCGCCTAGAGACCGGGCGCACCCACCAAATTCGGGTGCATGGGGCGCACATCGGCCACCCCATCGTAGGGGACCCGACCTATGGGGCGGGGCGATCTGTAGGGGTGAATCTGCCGGGGCAGGCCCTCCATGCCGAGCGGTTAACCCTGCGCCACCCCGCCACGGGGGAAATGGTCGCCGCTGTGGCCCCGCTGCCCGACTATTTTGAAACCCTGCTGACGGTGATCCGTAAGCGGGCGGGGTTGTAGCGCGGCGCAGAATATTGTTAACTTGTGGCCCCGCAGGTGCTCAAGGCTCGCGACTTCAACCGCCATGCGCGGGCAACTCACCGCAGCTCATAGCCGGTGGCTTGGCGACCGTCGTACAACACCCACACTTCCGAGCCATCGGCCAACGTATACACATCTGCCGATTCGTTGCGCCAGGCCGGGAACCCAAAGGTGCCTTTCATGTCGCTGTAGTCCTGGGGCCAAGCCAGCGATTGCAGCCTAGCCCATTCCTGGGGCGAGAGCTGTCCGGCACCGCCGTAGACCACTATGCCAGCCTGTTCGGCTGCGGTCGGCTCTGGGGCTACAGCGCCCAGGTCAGAGCGACTACAACTCACTAGGGCGATCGCAACGCCGCCCATCCATGCCCATCGTTTCATCTGGCCCCCGTCTCTAGCGACCCTTGCTTCTTCATTCCAAGGTTGTCCCTAAGATCCGCATGAATCCCCTTTGCAGCGATCGCCCTCACTTCCCTCCAAACAGGCTTTAATAATGGCGGTTTGGCTATGCTTTCTCAACCTGGAGGATTTACACCATGGGTGATGCTCAAAATGTACTGGGGGAACCCCTGCAACCCTGCAGCACAGACCCCTTGACCGGCTTTTATCGTGACGGCTGTTGCAACACCGGCCCAGGGGACTTTGGCAGTCATGTGGTTTGTGCCGAAATGACCGAGGCGTTTCTCAGCTACACCCGCGCCCTGGGCAATGACCTCAGCACCCCCGCCCCAGCCTATAACTTCCCTGGGTTAAAACCGGGCGATCGCTGGTGCCTCTGCGCCTCTCGCTGGCAGCAAGCCTTTGACGATGGGGTGGCCCCCCGCGTTGACTTGGCTGCGACCCATGCCGGGGCCTTAAAAGTGGTCAAGCTATCGGATTTAAAGGATCACGCCAGTTAAGCCGTAGGCGCAAGGGACAGGGATGGGTTAGGCGTCAATGCGCATACTCAGATCGAGCCAGGGCGATCGCGTGATCGTTGCACTGGTGGAAATGTAGTCCACCCCGGTTTCGGCCACGGTGCGGAGGGTGGTGTGGGTGATGTTGCCCGACGCTTCGATCTTGATGTGGGGGGAATGGGTGCGGATTAGCGCCACCGCCATTGTCATCAAGGCGGGAGCCATGTTGTCTAGCATGATGATGTCGGCCCCAGCGGTGAGGGCCGCCTGCACCTGGTCCATAGTTTCGGTTTCCACCTCAATGGTGAGGGGATAGGGGATGCGCTGGCGAATCTGGGTTACCGCCGCCTCAATGCCCCCCGCTGCAGCAATATGATTGTCCTTGACCATTACCCCATCATCTAGGCCCATGCGGTGGTTACAGGCCCCGCCCACTTGGGTGGCATATTTTTCGAGCAGGCGCAAACCGGGGGTGGTTTTGCGGGTATCCACCAGTTGGGTGGGCAAGTCAACAATGATATTGACGTATTCGCGGGTGGCGGTGGCGATGCCGCTGAGGGGCATCGCCAGGTTGAGGGCGACCCGCTCGCCGGTAAGTAAGGCCCATAAGGGGCCAGTGAGCTGGGCGATCGCCGTACCCGTTTCCACCGCTGTCCCTTCGGCCACCAGTGGCGTCAAAACCAAGTCTGGGCTCAAGAGCTGAAACACCCGCGCTGCAATGGGTAAACCGGCAATCACCCCCGGTGCTTTGGCCACCCATTGGGCTTGCCCCGGTCGTTGCACCAGGGGGCCGAGGCCATCGGTGGTGCGATCGCCCCGGCCAATATCTTCTTGCAGCCAAGCGGTCAATAACGGATCGAGCACAATATTGGCGGGCACCATGGTTGGGTCTCCTGCATTAACTCCACCGCCTCAGTATCCCAAGGGAGCTGCCGGGGCGGGTTATTCCCCCAGGGGGCACCAATCGCCAGTGACGATAAACGCGGCCCAGTAATACTGCCTTGAACTTAAAAGCCCCCGCGCAATTCCCTGGCAAAGGACGTTGCCAAACAGTCAATCAAAACTGAGTGCTCTCAGTTCCAGCCAGGGGCACGCCAACCCACCAAAAAGACAACATCCCGCCATGACTACCGCCCCAGCCGCTATGGCTGGGGAGTATTTTTTCTCCTGATTTCTGCACCAAGGATCAGTAGAGTGAGGGGTCTGCCCCCTCACCCTGCTTGCTGAGGTAGAAAAACCATGATCGACGGCTGGCGAAACCTCGAAACTTGGAATATGGCAACGTGGCTAGAAACCGAAAGGGCGAGATGGGATGAGCGATTCCCCATCCCGCCGAAAGACTGGGATGCAGAATCACTAAAAAAATTCATGGTGGATTCATTTCCCTACAGCACACCAGAGGAGGCTGTAGATTGGGTGGCAATTGCAAACTGGTTAAACCACACCTGAGCCGCTTTGGGATAACAGCGTTAATGCAATCCGCCCCCATCTGCACATCTGGAGGGCGTTTTACAGCGCAATCACTGAGAAGGTCAGGGCATC
>CAYGVA010000417.1:0-2812 GCA_964353225.1 uncultured Leptolyngbya sp. | reverse complement strand
GCCGTTCAACATGGCCACGATGTTTGGAATGGCCCATGGGCCATGTCAGCTTTTTCTCTGCTAAATGAATCATCCCTAGGGTACAGGGGACCGGTTATGCCACCATCAGCGCGGCAGCGCCTAAGGGGAGATGCCAAGGTTGGTGGCTAAGAAGGCCCACTTGTCAGCGACTTCTTCAATAATTTTGGCGGTAGGTTTGCCTGCACCGTGACCGGCTTTAGTTTCAATACGGATCAGCACGGGTGGTTCTCCTTGGTGGGTGGCTTGCAGCGCGGCTGCAAATTTAAAACTGTGGGCCGGGACGACGCGATCATCATGGTCGGCGGTGGTGATCAAGGTGGCCGGGTAGGTCGTGCCCGCTTTTAGGTTATGTAAGGGGGAGTAGGCCACCAGGGCTTTAAATTCATCTCTATCCTGGGGGGAGCCGTAATCAGACTCCCAGGCCCAGCCAATAGTGAACTGGTTGAAACGGAGCATATCGAGGACGCCCACCGCCGGTAGGGCCGCCCCAAATAGGTCAGGGCGCTGGGTGATGCAAGCGCCCACCAGTAAGCCCCCATTGCTACCCCCCATGATTGCTAGCTTTTGGGCAGAGGTGTAGCCTTGATCGATCAACCACTGGGCCGCCGCCAAGCAGTCATCAAAGACATTTTGTTTGTTGCGCTTGGTGCCGCCCTGATGCCAAGCTTCGCCATACTCGCCGCCGCCCCGGAGGTTAGGCACGGCATAGATGCCGCCCATTTCGAGCCAGACCAAATTGCTGACCGAAAACCCCGGTGTCAAGGAAATGCTAAAGCCGCCGTAGCCGTAGAGGAGGGTGGGGTTTTGACCCTCCAGGCTCAGCCCCCGCTTGTGGGTGAGAAACATGGGCACGCGGGTGCCATCGGCGCTGGTGTAAAACACCTGGGTGGTTTCGTAGGCATCGGGGTCGAAGGGAACCTGGGGCTTGCGGTAGAGGGTGCTCTCTCCGGTAACGAGATCGTAATGGTAGATGGTGTTGGGGGTGGTGTAGCTGGTGAAGCTATAGAAGGTTTCGGTGTCGGATCGTTTGCCATCAAAGCCGCCGATGGAGCCGATGCCGGGGAGGGCTACATCTCGGACCAACTGCCCTTGCAAGTCAAATATCTTGACTTGCGATCGCGCATCTTTTAAATAGTCTGCGACGAACTGATTGTTGAGCACCCCTACGCTTTGCAGGGTATCTGCCGATTCGGGAATGAGTCCTTGCCATTGACTGCGATCGGGTTGGGTGATGTCGATGGCAATGGCCCGTCCCTTGGGGGCCGCTAGATCGGTGCGGAACCAAAATGTAGACCCATCATTATCAATTAGGCTGAATTCCGCCTCAAAATCTGAAATGAGTTCAACGACGGGGCTCTCGGGGGTCTGGAGATCCTTATAAAAGACGAGGTTGCGGGGGTCGGTGCCTAACCACACCGAAATGATCAGATATCGGCCATCGTCGGTAACGCTGCCGCCAAATCCCCATTCTTTGTGGTCGGGGCGTTCGTAGATCAGCGTGTCAGCCGACTGGCTGGTACCGAGGCGATGGTAGTAAAGCTTTTGATAGTAGTTGACCGCTTCTAACTTGGTGGTTTCATTAGGTTCGTCGTAGCGACTGTAATAGAAGCCTTGGTGATCATGGCTCCAGGCCGCCCCGGAAAATTTGACCCATTTCAGGTGATCCGCTAAATCTTGGCCGGTTTCGATATCACGGACGTGCCATTCCACCCAGTCGGACCCTGAGGCGGAGAGGCTATAGGCGAGATAGGTCCCATTTTCACTCACGGCAATGCCACTGAGGGCCACGGTGCCATCGGCTGAGAGGGTATTGGGGTCTAAGAGAACGCGAGGTTCTGCATCCAGATTGGGCAGGGTGTAGAGAACGCTTTGGTTTTGCAGGCCATCATTTTTATAGAAGAAGTACCGCCCACCCCGCTTGAAGGGGATGCCGTAGCGCTCGTAGTTCCACAATTCGGTGAGGCGCTTTTGGAGGCGATCGCGCCCTGGCAGATCCTTTAAGTAGCCAAAGGTGACCTCGTTCTGAGCTGCAATCCAATCCTGTACGGCTTCAGTATTGGGGTCCTCTAGCCAGCGGTAGGGGTCAGGGATATCAACACCGTGATACGTATCGACGTGATCACCTTTGGGACTCTCAGGGTAAAGCAGGGCCATGGGGGGTAGATGACTGGACTAATGCTAGGCTAGCGCGGTCTCTAGCAGCTTGAGAAAGACGGACCAAGGAAGACGGGGAAGGGGAGTGAGGGAGATGGGGATATCGCCCCGGTTGGTTTAGGATTAGCTTCTAGAATGGGGGGCACGGGGAAACAGATCTAGATCTTCTGAGCTAGCTGTGCCGCAAGATCAAATACGTTCGTGGGAAATGGCAATGGTGAAGGCGGCGATCGCACCGATCAATGAAGATCTGGCAGAAGAGGTCGAAAAACGACGTAATTTTGCCATCATTTCCCACCCGGACGCCGGTAAAACGACCCTCACCGAAAAGCTGCTGCTCTACGGCGGGGCCATCCACGAAGCGGGGGCCGTCAAAGCTCGCCGCGCCCAACGCCATGCCACCTCTGACTGGATGGAAATGGAGCAACAGCGGGGCATCTCGATTACCTCGACCGTGTTGCAGTTTGAATATCAAGATCGGCGCATTAACCTGCTCGACACCCCCGGCCACCAAGACTTTAGTGAAGACACCTATCGCACCCTCGCCGCCGCCGACAATGCGGTGATGTTGGAGGATGCCGCCAAAGGGCTCGAACCCCAGACCCGCAAGCTCTTTGAAGTGTGTCGGATGCGGACC
>CAYGVA010000416.1:0-2855 GCA_964353225.1 uncultured Leptolyngbya sp. | reverse complement strand
AGTGCTTCAGTTGCCATGGTGTTGATCCCGTGATGGACAGCAGGGAATGAAAAGATCGCCTAGCCTCTGAAGGCATTAGCGCCAGACCGCTTGGGGAGAGCCGGGGTTCCTAAGGAACGAGGACTCAATAAAGTGGCCAAGTTATTAATCGCCGAGGCCCTCACCCCCAGCCCCTCTCCCAAGGTTGGGAGAGGGGAGTTGGCGGCTAGGAAGAGGCTTTTTCCTGGAACCAGGGCAGCCGCCCGTAGAGGGAGTCACTAAACAAGACGCAGAGAAAAACAATGCCCTGGAACACCAGCACCGTGGCATCGGGGAGATCGTGGGAGCGTTGCAAAATGCCGCCGCTGGCCAAGATGCCCCCCAGCAAAATTGCCACTAGCACCGTCGCCAAAGGATTATGGCGGGACACAAAGGCCACCAAGATCCCGGCATAGCCATAGTTAGAAACCAAGGAAGCATTGATGCGCTTCTGCACCGCCGCCACTTCGATCATGCCCGCCAACCCCGCTGCCGATCCCCCCAGGAAACACACCGCCAGGGTGAGCTTGCCCACGGGCAAACCGGCGATGCGAGCGGCCCGAATGTTGCCCCCAGCGGTGCGGGCGGCGAAGCCAAAGGTGGTGCGCTGGATCAGCACATAGGCAATGATGCAGGCGATCAACCCATAGAGCAGACCATAGTGGATGCGACTGCCGGGGAGGTTGCCGATCAGTAGCGATGGGTCTAGCTCCGCCGATGAGGGCTTAGTGACAAATTCTGTATCTCGCATCGGCCCTTCGACCAGGTGGTTCATCAGGGCGATCGCGATGTAGTTCAGCAGCAGACTGCTGATGGTTTCATTCACGCCCCGGTAGTGGCGCAAGGCCCCCGCCAGGGTGATCCACAGGCCCCCAGCAATGATGGCCGCGATCGCCATGGCAATTTGGGTCAGGGGAGCCGGTAAGGCTGTGCCCAATTGCAGACCCGCCACAACAGCGGCCAGTCCCCCCATCACTAGCGCTCCCTCATTGCCGATAATTACCAACCCTAACCGAGCTGGCAGGGCAGTACAAAGGGCCGTGAGCATCAAGGGAGAGGCCCGAATTAACGTGTTTTGCCAAGCGCTCCAACTGCCAAAGGCAGCCTTATAAATCGAGCCGTAAACAGCAAAGGGGTTGGCTCCTGCGAAGGCGCAAAACACCCCAAAGATGACGATGGCGGCTAGCAGGGCAGCGGCAGGTAATGCCACCGCCTCTAACGGACGCCGCCAACGGTAGAACCAACCGGAAGGGGAAGGGGCCTGTGCGATCGCCATATTTAGCCTTGATTTAGCCTTCGATATTGCCGAGAACCCCTTCAATCAGGTAGTCCATTTTTTCTAGCTCAATGTTGTCTTGTTTATAGCCCTCGCCCTCAGGGACAACCACATCCCCGGTGTTGCTCTTGAGCCCGCCGGTATAAATGATCAATGTCCCAGCGATCAGCTGCTCCTTAGCCGCATCTGCCGCTGCCTTGGCCTCGTCAGACACCGCTGGACCATAGGGAGATAGCTTACAGAACTCCTCCGCCAAGCCCCCCCGCAGAATGTGGGGAATATCTCCGGACATAAGGGTTTTACCCTCTAGGAACTGCTCACCTAAGCTGGTGTAAATGCTGACCCAGTCCCACTCTGCCCCGGTCAAATACCCTTCGGGGGCCAAAGGGGCTTGGTTAGCGTGGTAGCCCGTGCAGAAAATGCCGCGCTTTTCAGCGGTTTCCATCACCACCTTGGGGCTATCCACGTGGCAGGTCACCACATCAATGCCCTGGTCCGCCATGCTGTTGGTGGCTTCTGCCTCTTTGACGGGCTCGGCCCATTCCCCGGTAAAGATCACCTGGGTGGTGATATCCGGATTCACCGACTTGGCTCCGAGGGTAAAGGCATTGATATTCCGCAAAACCTGGGGAATGGGCTTGGCCGCCACAAAGCCCAACTTGCCTGATTGACTGGTATAGCCCGCGATAATGCCCGCGACGTATTCGGCTTCGTCAATGTAGCCAAAGTAACTGCCGACGTTCTCGGGGTGGGTGCCTTCTTGGTACAGACCACCGGCATGGAAGAACTGCACCTCGGGAAATTCCGTCGCCAGTTCCAAAATGTAGGGGTCAAAATAGCCAAAGGAGGTGGGGAAAAGTGCGGTCGCCCCATCGATCTCAATCATGCTGCGCATGGACTCAGCGACGGCGCTGGTTTCAGGAACGCTGGCTTCCTCTACGATTTGGATGCCTGACACGTTCGCCGCCATGGCAGCGGCCCCTTCCGCATGGGCCTGGTTATAGCCAAAGTCGTCCTTGGGGCCAACATAAATGAAGCCCACTACCGCTTCGCTGACGGCACCGGCGTCTCCCTCACTTGCCGCATCGGTCGTAGCGTCGGGGGCCGGAGTACATCCCGCACTCAATTTAGTTACAGCACCAAAAGCCGTGGTGGCGAGTAGCCCGCGAATAACCTGGCGGCGAGAAAATCCGAGGGGGTAGCGGCTGGGCATAGAGGTCTCCTCACGGTATGAATTAGGCGGTCTAAGGCAAGCAATAGCTTTCTATACAAGATTGGGAAGATCAGCTTTTTTTTTTGTATCCTACATGGCATTTTCCTTGGGGAGGCATCAAAATCGACACCAGATGAATGGCCATAAAACCTTAAAAGACACAGTGTAGGGTAGGCGTTGGAGTTAGTTTGCCGATTTGGCTAGGACTTGTGTCACCAGCCGCCTTCAGAGGCTGTTTGAAGGCCCAGGTTATAGACCCATAAACGCTTTAAGCCGAAGCTTCCCACGTCGAGAAGTCCCCATCGACCGGGGCGTTGAACGATCGCACAATTGACACAATATTGTCCG
>CAYGVA010000415.1:0-2862 GCA_964353225.1 uncultured Leptolyngbya sp. | reverse complement strand
TGGGCTTTGACCCGGTTTATGGGGCCAGACCGCTGAAGCGGGCGATTCAGAAGGAGCTGGAAACGCCTATTGCAAAAGGAATCTTGCGAGGCACCTTCCAGAATGGGCAAGACATCCATGTGGATGTGGAGCTGGAACGGCTGGTGTTTCAAAGCTCGATTCCCGCTGTGGTGACGGTAGTGTCGTAGGACGACGGAACTGGTCTAGGTCACTATCAAAATTAAGGGGCCAGGTTCTTGACAAGGATCTGGCCCCTTGATGTTTTGCAAAAGCTATCCTGTTTTGCGAAGGTTATCCTGAATCTAGATGAGCGATTCATTCCCCTGCCCCTATTTCAAGGCAGATGTGATTTTGTCTGAGGCAAGGTCGCAACACATTATCGAGACTCATCCAGGGACATGGCCTGACTATCGGGAGGAAATTCAAGCTACACTGACGAACCCAGATTTTGTTTGGGACAGCAAGCAAGACCCTGATGCTACCCTATTGGCCAAATGGTTTCGCCACATTCGTACAGGTCGCTACATTGTCGTTGTGGTAATTAGCCCACCTTTGGACAACGCCCATTGGATTGTTACGGCCTACACGGCCCGCAAAGTCCCCAAGGTCAAAACTCATGAACAGTGAACTAACGTTTAAGTATGACCAAGAAGGAGATATTCTCTATCTCTATCAATGTCCGCCCTATGCTGATCAAGAAATGGAGCAGTTAGAGGATGAAATTCTGGTGCGCCTTAATCCAGAGACAGATGCCATAGAAGCAATTGAAATTCTCTTTTTCTCTAAACGACTATTGTCTGCATCTCAATTTAGTTTGCCGATCCTAGCCAACTTACAGCGATCAGAAATCCCTGATTTGACGCAACCTTCACTGGGCTAGTGTTCAGGCTGTACCCAAATAATGGTTGAGCATAACGTTCACGCTCGCCGGACACAGACAGCCTCTGCTTGGCAATGCCAACTTGAGGTTCCGATGCAGCGAGGTTGTCATGTCGCGATAACCAGCTAAGAGGATATTTGAGAAGGAACTTCACCCATATTAAAGGCGACAGGAAATGCTCAGGAGACAGGCTGAATCTCCCATGCTGCTCATGCTCGGTGTTCCCTATGCTCAAATGAGACCCAGACAACGTTTCAAACATCTCTCTAAAAGCAGTAAAACATAAGCGCAGAATTATGAGATTGCTTGCTGACGCTGTACGACCGATAAACCTGTAGTTAGCGCTTGTAGGCGATCGTCCATCCAATGCTCATTCGGAATAAGTTCTCTAATTCCCAGCGTTTCTAGCCGCTTTTTAACCTTGCCCGTTGCCCCCACTACAATGACTTCTCGACCATTTTCGGTGGCTTCTTGAATGGTGTTTTCGATTGCCAAAGAAGAGGTGACGCCTAAAACTGGAACTTCCCCTAGGTCAACAACGAGTACGTCATACGTGCCCGTTGCATCGTGTTCCCGCGAAATCGCCTTAGCTACGCCGAAAATCATCGGTCCACTGAGATGGAACAGTAGCATCCGGCCATTGGCTGAATCTAACGCCTCTTTTTCCTCTGGTGTCAGCACAATTTGATCATCAGCATCCGTAATTGCTTTTACCGATTCAGATTGCAGTTCATCTAGACGAGCAATGGTCAGAATATTGGCAATAAACACCCCCACCCCGACCGCTACCATCAAATCAACAAAGACGGTTAGCGCTACGACACTGTAAACAATTCCGGCTGCCTTCCAGGAAATCCGATGAACGCGCTTCAGAAAGCCCCAGTCGATAATATCGAGGCCCACCTTTAAGACAATGCCGGCCAACACGGCTAATGGAATTCCTGATGTCAAGGGAGCCGCCCACAGCACAACTACAAATAAAATCAGGGCACGGCTAAGGCCAGATAACGCTGTACGGCCTCCCCCTTGAATATTTACGACCGTAGCTGTCGTGGCCCCTGAACCGGCAATGCCACCACAAAGGCCGGTAATGATGTTAGCAATTCCCTGACCAATCAATTCTTTATTGGACTTGTGCTGAGACCGGGTCAAACTATCAGAAACCAAACAGGTTAATAGACAGTCAATGGAGCCGACCATGCCTAATATCATGGCATTTACAAAGATGAGCCTTAAATTACCAGGGGTAAACGTCGGCAGTTGCAAGGTTGGTAAACCTGGCGTGATTTCTCCAATTGTGGCAATGGTGCGAATATCAATATTTCGCAAAAGCGTCATTGAGACTATCGTTCCGATGACCAAAGCCACCAGTTGAGGGGGTACGACTTTCTTAAGATTATTGGGATACAAAAACAAAATAACTAATGTTAGAACGCCTAAGCCTGTTTCCCAAGGGCTCAAATTAGCGATTAGCGTCGGCAAACTTTGAATCACGCCAAGGACCCCGCCTCCAGGGGTTTCTTGACCGAGAAAGGGCGCAGTTTGCATAAAAATCAAAATGACGCCAATGCCAGTCATAAATCCTGAAATGACGTTATAGGGCAGCATCGTGATGTATCGCCCTAGCTTCAGCAGCCCAAAGCCAATCTGAAACACCCCTGCCAGCATGACGACGGTAAACGCCATGGCTAGGCCATTCTCAGGATCGCTAGCCGTGGTTTCAGCAATGACAGCGGTAATAATTACTGTCATCGGCCCCGTGGGCTCAGAAATCAGGCTGGGGGTACCGCCAAATAAGGCAGCAAAAAAGCCAACCAAAATGGCCCCCCATAACCCTGCAGAAGCCCCCGCACCAGAGGCAATCCCCAGTGCTAATGCCAAAGGTAGAGCAACGACTGCGGCGGTGAGACCGCCTAAAACATCGCCTCTAACATTGTTGAAACTAATCCGATTCGTGATTGGCATAGATTGCCTTTGGATAA
>CAYGVA010000414.1:0-2867 GCA_964353225.1 uncultured Leptolyngbya sp. | reverse complement strand
TCAGACCGGTAGGACCATGTTGCTCCGTCGAGCCAATGGGAAAAATAATGCCGGTAGATGTTTTGAGGTAAGCCTCAACCTCCGGCCAAGTGGAGCGGTGCAAATCCATAGATTAATCTTTGTGGGGACGATATTTTTACGACGAAGTTCCCAATCCACACTACAATGCCACCATCTTGATCGAACCAAACGGTGCTATAACCGCCAGGGATCATGACCAAAGGGTGTCTAAGGTTTCACCAGTGCATTCGACCCTACGCCCGTGACCTATCCTGCCAAAGCTGCCGTGAACGAGGATCCGCAAAAGCCCGAAGTGGACGAGGTTCTCTCCCATCTCGATATCAGTTCCGCCGATCGCATCTTAATTTACCTGGCGGTGAGCGCCATGAAACTGGGTGGCCATCGTTATGGAGCCTTTGTCGAAGCCGCCACCACCGCCGCAAAGCTCGCGGTATATACCTCCTACGTAGAGCACGGTAATAACGTGCGTAAAACCAGCTTGATCCACCATGTGGAACCTAAGCGGGTGCGGGCCATCATCAAAGAAGTGAAAGACGTTCTAGAAGATGGCAAATCCCTCACCACCCTGAGTGATCAAGAGCCCTATTATCTGAGCGGCCTCCCCTACCTGTGGCAAGAGAAATACGATTGGCAACCCGGTAGGCCTCGCTTGCACCGCAGCGAACTCACCCCCAGTGAGCAACAGCAACTGGAGGCCAAGCTCCCCGAGACCTATCCCCCCGCCTGTGTCTTAGACCTGCTTCAATTTTTAGACCTGATTAAACTCCTCCACGCCAAGTCCCAAGAAGATTTCCCCCCCCGACAACGCATGGCCCTGAGCGATGCCCTGACCGAGCACATCAAGTTCCGCTTACTCCACTCCGGCACCGTTGTCCGCATGGAGATTCCCTCCCTAACGATTCCGGTGTTTGCCCTGGCACGTACCCACTACGCCCCCAAAGGCAAACGGGAAAGGGTCTTCACCATGGTTGATGACGTGGCGCGCTTTTTTCGGTTGATGCAAGATTGGAGCCTAGAGCAAGACGGCGTGATGCGGGCGTTAGAGGTCTTTGACGTAGATGAAGATCGCCGCGTAGAAGCCCTGCAAGAACTAGACCAATTGCTGCAAGGGTGGGCTGATAAATACCATCGCGACGGCGGCTATCCCATGCTGCTACAACTGGCGGCCGGTACTCGCCAACCCCAAGATGGTCAATAGGTCGTCGCGTTCTCCCTACCACTTCCATGGGCGTTAAATCGCTGGGCTTGGGGCATCCCCTTGTTCGGGTCGATCAGGGTTACGCTAACGGTAAGTCAGATTGCTGGTTGACTGACAAAAGTTGTTCGCCCTCTTTCCGAGGCTCTGGGTATCAGTTCTGTCAGTCAATCAGGCCAGATCGATGGCCGCCGCCAGTCCAGTTAGGACAAGACTGTTTTTTTGAGTTTCCAAGGATTATCTCCCTGTCATGCTGAGCCAGCTAGATCACCTGAGTGTTGCCGTTGATGGCCGTTACGCCACCGACACTGAGTTGATGTTTTTCCAATCTTATTTGCCCACCGCTCGGCTCCGCTTTGGTCTTTACCAAAAGCTGCAGCAACTAGAGACAAAAATTGTTCAGGAGGTTTTGGCCCAGTTGCAGACCCAAGAGCCGGATCTCCTCAAGATGGGTGATCAAGATTTGACGGCCAAGTGGCAGCGAGACACGGTTAGGACGCTGCGCTATGCGGCGGTAGCCATCTTGATTGATGATCCTGATCTGTACAAAGAACGAATGCTGCTTTGGTTCCAGACGATCATGCGCTCTTTTCGCGCTGGCCATAGCTGTAATGTCACCTACCAAGCCATGCAGGTGATTATCCGCAAGTATCTTTCCGTTGAAGAAGCCGCGATCATTTGTCCCTTACTTGAAATGAGTCGCGCCGTCCTCGGGGAGCCCCAGAATCCAGTTGGACTGTAGGGGCAGTAAGGCATTACCCTACAGAAATATCAATAACGCTGGGATTCTCTGGCTGAATAAAACGCCCTTACATGAGCGAAGGGCCTGGTTAATTGACAAAAGTTGTTCGCTCTCACCTTCACCCCCTGTCCCAGAGGGCTAGGGTGAGGGTTTTTCGAAGATGGGGGTATAAGCTTTATCAGTCAATCAGGCGACTGGCTCTAGCCGCCGCTCATGTTTTACTGTTATCCCTTTGAAAGGATGATTTGATGACCGCTGATATTCCGGCTTTAGCGACCTTGCCATTAATCCCTTACCTTGATGCCACGGGCCAAATTCCGACGGATTGCCAGGGCAAGGTGGGCATTTACGGCATTTTTGATGCGACTCAGACCTTGCAATTCGTGGGCTATTCCCGTGATGTCTATATGAGTTTGAAGCAACACCTCGTACGACAACCCGCCGCTTGCCACGGCTATAAAGTCGAAACCATCGATCGCCCCAGCCGTACCCTTCTAGAAGCCGTCCGCACCGCCTGGATTGAGGAAAACGGCGGACAGCCCCCTGGCAACGACGACGAGGCCGCTTGGACAGCGGCCATTGATGCCAAGGTCACCATGACCGCTGCCGAGCAGGCTGAATATGAGGCCCTAGAGGAGGTTGCCCAAATCAAATACCTCAAAAAGATTGCCCGTCGTGTGGAAGCGGAAATTCTGGAAACCCTCAAGGCGCGTGGGGTGCAGATGGATTTGCGCTTTAACCCCAAGCTCAAGGAATCGGGTCTGTTGGATTTGAAGTGATTGCCCATAACCGCCCAGCTCACTCGCTCGCCCCCTTACATCGGTTTTGTTAGAGGGTGTTTGAAAAGTTATTCTTTGTCCTAATTGCTACGCCAAGCGCCGCACCATGATGCGAATCATCGCCAGATAG
>CAYGVA010000413.1:0-2896 GCA_964353225.1 uncultured Leptolyngbya sp. | reverse complement strand
CTATGAATCCGGGAGATGCTCGCACCAACCGTCTGGTCAAGGCTTTTCTCCGCTTGACAACGGTCCCGCTTCGTCACGCGACCACCTTAGGCATTTATAGTTTGGATGCGGTGTCAATGCATGACTTGAAACCCTTACTCACCCATCATCGGGGAACCATTTCCTATCTTTCCTTAAAGGGCATTAAGGATTTGCACCTCCAGAGTAATGGGCAAGTTTTACCCTTGTTACATGTGCAATGGGGCAATGCATCTCAAGCTACGATCACGGATCCCCTGCCGGGATATACCCACATGTTCTGTGTTCCTGAAACCGACCATCTGGCCATGATTCTGGCCCAGCAAGGAATTCAGCCAGGGGCGATCGCCAGTGTGATCAGTCATGGCATGGATAACACCGACTGGCGTTTTATTTTGACCAGTGACATCTAACGCCCCGCATCAGCGACGCGGCTCTGCCTTGTCCGGCTGCATGGGATTGTTATATTGCATTTGGACGGGTACCCAATCACTTATGGGCGAGCGCCATGGGCCCAGACCTTAAGACAGCTAGTAAGCCGGGCACCGCCCACCGCATTCAAAGTTCAAAATTCAAAGTTCAAAACTCCCCCAACACCCCAAAGCCCTGCGAGCAGGCTACGCCTTTCTTGAATGCCTTTAGGCTATACACCCCATTACCCCGTCACGAATACCCAGAAGCGCTACGGTCCACAGGGTAAAATCGGTCTGGCTGTAAGCAGGGGAGGGTATTGCAATGACAACACGGGTGATCCTAGTCCGCCACGGACAAAGCACATACAACTTAAAGAAACTGATTCAGGGACAGATCGATCTGGCGACCCTCACCGACTTGGGGATCGAGCAAGCCCAAAAAGTGGGCGCAACCCTGAAGGGCATTCCCTTCGACCATATCTATTGCAGTCCCCTGAAGCGGGCGCACCAAACCGCCAACGAGATTGTGGCGGTGTTGCAGACGGAACGCCCCGAAATTTCCACCCCCGAAACCGTTGACACCATCAAAGAAATTGACCTGCCCCTGTGGGAAGGGCTGTCCTTTACAGAAGCGGAAGAACGTGACCCCAAGACCTTCCGAGCTTGGTTTGATGACCCGGCTAACTTCTCCATGACCCTGGAAGATGGCAGCGAATTTTTCCCGATTCGCTCTCTTTATGAACGGGCCGCTGAATTTTGGCAAGGGATGCTGCCGAAGCATCCTGACCAAACGGTGCTGGTCGTCGCCCACAGCGCCATCAATCGCGCCCTGATCGCCACCGCCCTGAAGGTAGGGCCAGAGCGCCACGAAAACCTGCACCAGGCCAACTGCGCCATTAGTATCCTGAATTTCTCGGGCGAATTGGAAGCACCGGTCCAACTGGAGTCCATGAACCTAACCGCCCACATGGGGGAAACGTTGCCCGAAATGCGGGGTCGATACAAAGGTCCCCGGATGTTGCTGGTGCGCCACGGGGAAACGGAATGGAACCGGCAGGGACGCTTCCAAGGGCAAATTGACATCCCCTTAAATGAGAACGGCAAGCGCCAGGGGGAGCAGGCGGCGGAATTTTTGAAGGATGTGCAGATTGATGCGGCGGTGACCAGCTCCCTCTCTCGCCCCAAGGAAACGGCGCAACTGATTTTGCAGCACCACAGCGGTGTGGCCCTGGCCGAAATGGACGAACTCAAAGAGATTGGCCATGGGGAATGGGAGGGCATGTACGAGCACGAAATTGAGGCGGGCTATCCGGGCATGTTGCAGCAGTGGCAGGCATCCCCTGAAACGATTGATATGCCCGGAGAGGGGGGCGAAAATCTGGAGCAGGTGTGGGAGCGGGCGATCGCCGCTTGGAACCAAATTGTTGCTCAGTATAGCCACCCGCACAGCAACACCGACAAACCGGTGACGGTGCTCGTCGCTGCCCATGATGCCATTAACAAGGCGCTGCTCTGTCATGTGGTGGGGCTCGGTCCCGCCGCCTTTTGGCAATTTAAGCAGGGCAACGGCGCAGTGAGCGTGATTGACTACCCCAATGGGGTCGAGAGTGCGCCGGTGCTGACGGCGTCGAACATCACCATCCACCTGTCGGGCAGTATCTTCGATAAAACCGCAGCGGGGGCGCTATAGGGCAACCGGTCATGGCTACAGCAATTTTGAGTCCGTTTTTACCGGTCGCAAGTTCACCGTTCAGGCTGAGCCTGTCGAAGCCCGTTCATCCTTTCTCCGCTGGAGAGGTTGCACGAACGACAGGCTCAGGACGCACGGGACTTCGCAGTAAACGTTGTCGCCATGAATAGAACCTTATTGCGTCAGGTCCGATATCTTGATCCCCTCTCGGGCATCGACCAGGTGGGAGATGTGCTGATGGCCGATGGGCGGTTTGCCGCGATTGCGCCGCAGTTGCCCGAACCGGAACCTGACTCAGCAACCGCGATCATCGACGGCACCGGCAAGGTGCTGCTGCCCGGTCTGATCGATCTGTTTAGCCACAGTGGTGAACCGGGTCACGAGTCCCGCGAAACCCTAGGGGAGCTGATGGCGGGGGCGATCGCGGGTGGGTTTACTCGGGTCGGCATTCTCCCCAACACCGTCCCAGCCTTAGATAATCCTGGCGCAATTCGCAGCTTTCTAGATCGCGCCTGTGACCTGCCCATGGATTTGAAACCCCACCTGCTGCCCTGGGGAGCCCTGACCCACAAGGCGGCGGGGGATCAGATGACCGAACTGGCGGAGCTGGCGGAGGCTCGGACCTTGGGCATGGCCGGTTTCGCCGATGGCCAGCCCTTGCCAAACCCGATGCTGATGCGGCGGCTCCTGGAATATAGCCAGCCCTTAGACTGCCCCATCGCCCTCTGGCCCTGCGATCGCGCCCTGGCGGGAAATGGGGTGATGCGGGAGGGCA
>CAYGVA010000412.1:0-2902 GCA_964353225.1 uncultured Leptolyngbya sp. | reverse complement strand
TGGATCTCAGACCTCGCCATCATCGATCCCATTGCGTCCCTTGAATAAGCGGGGCGGTTGCAGAACTATAAAGTGGCCTTGAATTCTCGCCAGGTCATGGCGTCCACCAGGATGGGGGTGTTGGGCTGGTTCAGCGTGACGGCCATGGTTGCAGGTCAACTCAAGCGATCGCTCACCTTTGATTCTAGAGGAAGGGTTCCTCAGGGCGTTGCCGCTAAACTAGTACTGCTCGGCGGCAATAGCACTACCCTCTGACTCCCTGGCTCCCATGCTCCCTCGCTCCCTCGCTCCCCCACCCCAGGAAGCGGTTGGCAAACTTACGCCGCACGATACTAGGAGCACATCGCCGATGTTGTTGCCCTGACGGGATTGAAGACAGAATGATGAGGATTCACAAGCAGATCATCACCTTGGAAGTGACAGACTCGACGGCCAAGATCGGCCATGGCCTTAAGAAGCAGATTCTGCACCCCTAATGATTTCTGGTTTGCCCCCATATTGAGAAAGATGCTACCCCCGTTGCATAAGGAGTACAAAGATGGCTGCTGTTACGTTTGATCTGCCTCCGGAAGTATTTTCAGCTTTAAGGTACTGTCTCTTAAGGGGGTGATGAGTGCTCGAAAGCCTTGCAGGACAGTAACTTTAACTGATTTAAGACAAAAGCGCTGAAAAGCTTTCAGAGAGATGATTTACAGCGTTTATCACCCTTTAACAGGTCAGTACCAGCTTTAAGAAAATCCCCAGAGGAGTTTGTGTTTGATTTGCGCTTAGCTGCTGCTATTTTCTAGTACCAAAAAGGTCAGATCTCCCAAGAGAAAGCAGCCCAGGTGGCTGGCTTAGATCGCACAGATTTTTTGATGGCGTTAGCTCGTGAGCAAGTCGAGGCGTTTCAGGTGGATTTTGATGATTTAGCGCGGGAATTGGCCCTTGGCTGAGCTATCGGTAGTCAATGCCTCACCGCTGATCTATTTGAGTAAGGCCAATCTACTGGAATTACTCCAGTTGCTGGCCCCTAGAATTTTGGTCCCTCAAGCTGTAGCCACTGAAATTTAGTAACCGTCCCAGGCATTACGCTGGCTGAGCGAAGTCGTATGCCTTTCCGGCAGGCTTCGCCCACGCCTTGCGTCTCCCGAAGGGAGAAAGCCAAAACCCAACCAGAATGTCCCCTTCGACTCCGCTCAGGGAACAGTTACGAAATTTATCGCAGAGGGCAAGGAGATGTCACCGCTAGAGCCCTTCATGAAACTGCTTGGCTAGAGGTTGTCATGACACCTAATATCCCCTCCATCATTCAGGCATGGGATTTAGGGGAAGGGGAGTCGTCGGTTTTGGCTTGGGCGTATGAACATAGAGGAACTGAAGCGATCGTGGATGATTTGGCCGCCCGTCGCTGTGCGGCTACTTCGGAGATCCCGGTGCGGGGAACGTTGGGGTTAGTTCTGGTGGCCAAGCAACGGGGCGAGTTGGTCGCAGCACGGCCCGTGCTGGATCAGTTACGTCAAGCGGGCATGTATTTGTCGGATGCGGTCATGAACCGGGCACTGGCGATGGTGGGTGAGTAGCTGGCTCCTAGTGTCTGGCTGGGGCACTGGGGGTGGCTCTACCGCTTGGGCGTGAGGCGAAGCCTCGACGCGAGTGCCCAAGCAGATACAGAATCAGGCTTCCCATGGGGCGCTAATGGCTCAGTTGGGGCTGTCTGGCTCAGCCACGGGTTAACCCTGAGCGTAACTCCTCCGGGGCTGGGCTTGTATAAGCTGGGCAGCGTCAGCACCATAAAGAGATAATACTGTCGTTATCTCTGGAGCCGCCCCATGCATCAAGCTGCCAAACTGTTGAGTCTACTTTTTGTTTCTGTCCTTGCGATTCCTACTGTAGAGAGCCCTGGGCTTGGAAGCACCTCTGCTCATCAACAAAGTCCTCGCTCCGCAAGAATCACCTTGTCACCTCATCCTGGCACCACTTTAGAATCCAATTCCCTCTATCAACTCGCAACAATAAACCCTCTTTTGGAACCATCGAAGATGGGGGTGGTGAGATTGTCATGGACAAGCCAAATAAAGACAATATCGCAACGCTTAAACCTAGCAAATAGCAGTAAAAATGAAGCGGCTCAGTTATACAACCAAGGTATTGAACACTATAATAGTGGCCGTTTTATAGAAGCCATTATCTACTGGGAAGAAGCACTGAAAATTTTCCGTGATCTTGCCGATCCTGAGGCTCAGGGAGAGGTTCTCAATGCTCTGTGCGGAGCTCACTTTAGCCTAGGTAAGTATCAACGTGCCATTGAATTTTGTGAACAATCTTTATTTGTTGCTCGTGAAGTTGGCAACCGTCTTGGCGAGGGGATGATTTTAGGAAACTTAGGCAATATTTATAACAATTTAGACGAATATCAACGTGCCATTGATCTTCATGAGCAATCTTTATCTATTGCCCGCGAAGTTGGTAACCGCTCTGGTGAAGGTGCTGCTCTCGGAGGTTTGGGTAACTCCTTTTATGCTTTGAGTAATTATCAAGTTGCCATCGATTTTTATCAAGAATCACTCGCGATTGCGCGTGAGCTTGGCGAATCTATATATGAGGCTATTATCCTCAACAACTTAGGCGGTGCTTACAGTGACTTAGGTGATTATCAAGCTGCTATAGAGTTTTATTCGCGATCTCTTACTATTGCCCGTCAAAATAACGACATTGTGAGAGAAGGTTTAGCTCTTGGAAATCTAGGGAATACCTATCAATCATTAGGCGAGTATCGGCGTGCCATTTCGCTCTACCAAGATTCTTTAACAATTGCTCGCAGAATAGGCGATCGTCAACAAGAAGGGGAAATTCTTGGGAATTTAGGCAATACTCATTACTATTTAGGTGAATATCAGCGCGCTATTGAATTTCATCAACA
>CAYGVA010000411.1:0-2917 GCA_964353225.1 uncultured Leptolyngbya sp. | reverse complement strand
CGATCCCATCCACTGCCGCCAGTCGCGGGTATTCAGCATGGAGACCCACCACATCGGCAACGGTCGTGACATACCACTGGTTGGCCTGGGTCAAGCACACCAAGTAAGGAAACTGCCCAGGGCCAGGTAGCTTACTGACTAACACCGCCGGAATGGGGGTCGTTACCGGTATATTTTTGCCCTTGAGGGAGATAATCGTGCCGGCGATCGCAAAGGCTAGCGCCCGAGCCATGTCCCCGGTCAACACCTCAGCCGCCTGGTGCTGCAAGGTTTTTAAGAGGCGCTTTTCTTCCCGGAGGCGCTCCTTGAGCTTTTCGTAATGGGCCACCACCTCCCCATCAAACGCCTCAAATTGCACCCGGCCATGGTCTACCTGGGCCTGCAAATCGGCGATCGCTTGCTGCTGGGGGGCCAGATGCAGGGTGGCGAGATACTGACCAAAACTGCGCTCAATTAGTTCTCGGGCTTCTTCGATGCTGTGGGTTTGCAGCAGGTTTAGGACCATGCCATAGCCAGGGGTAAATTGGCTCACCAAGGGATCGGCCCCAACCGTAGCCAGGTAAGACGCTTCTTTGGCTCCCTCAAAGGGCGTCTCGATGGTGACCACATGGCCCCGTTCGTCCATGCCCCGCCGTCCGGCCCGACCCGCCATTTGCAAAAATTCCGAAGCCATCAACAGGCGATGACCGCTGTCCGTCCGCTTTGACAGGGTGGAAATCACCGTGGTGCGGGCTGGCATGTTAATCCCTGCCGCTAGGGTCTCCGTGGCAAACACCACCTTGATCAACCCCGCTTGAAAGAGTTCTTCTACCAGGCCCTTCCAAGCGGGCAAAATCCCGGCATGGTGGGCGGCGATGCCCAGGTAGAGGGGTTCGACCTGTCCGGCGCGGGCCGCTTCGGGATTCCAAGCCAGGAAGGTATCGATCTTGTCCTTGAGCAGGGCGGCTTCCGCTTCGGTGACCAGGGGGGCAGCCTTCGCCATGTCGGCAACGGCGCGATCGCAGCCCCGGCGGCTAAAAATAAAGTAGATGGCGGGCAGCATATCCCGCTGTTGCAATTGGGTGACCACATAGGCATTGCTGAGGCCCTCACGTCTGCCCCGACGCGATCGCTGGGCATCTTTGCGGCGCTTTTCTTGCTTTTTCAAAAACGGATGGAGCTTGGTGCCCGCATCGTCTAGCAGGGGACCCATACCCGGTCCCTTGCCGTTGCAATAGTGGAAGTCGAGGGGCACCGGGCGGAAGTCAGAATAAATCAACTCGGTTGGGCCATGGACCCGGCCAATCCAGTCGGTGAGCTGGTCACTGTTTTCCACCGTGGCCGAGAGGGCCAGCAATTGTATTTCAGGCGGACAGTAAATAATCGACTCTTCCCAAACGGTGCCTCGCTGGCGATCGTTCATGTAGTGGCATTCGTCTAGCACCACCGCCTCTACATCTTGCAGCGAGGTGCCCACCTCCCCAATGCGGGTGCCGTAGAGCATGTTGCGAAAAATCTCGGTGGTCATCACCACCACCGGCGCATCGCGGTTGATGGCGGTATCGCCGGTGACGAGGCCGACGCGATCGCTGCCAAATTGCTTGCGAAAATCCCGCAGCTTCTGATTAGAAAGGGCCTTAAGGGGGGTGGTGTAAAACACCCGCTTACCATGGTCAATCGCCCGATAGATGGCGTACTCCCCAATCAGGGTCTTACCCGACCCGGTTGGCGCACAGACTACGACTGATTTATTGGCATCCAGCGCATGAACGGCATCAAGCTGAAAATCATCAAGCTGAAACGGAAACAGCGTCGCCAGGTCAAGCACTAAATCGCCTGCAATAAGTTGACAAGCTTCTATTCTA
Source organism: uncultured Leptolyngbya sp. (assembly GCA_964353225.1). Classification (GTDB taxonomy): domain Bacteria; phylum Cyanobacteriota; class Cyanobacteriia; order Phormidesmidales; family Phormidesmidaceae; genus PCC-6406. The sequence goes on along the minus strand of CAYGVA010000411.1, from coordinate 1,073 downwards.
ATGCGTCGCCGCCAAGTCCTCTGGGCTATCCATTGGCGGGAGAAGATTTAGGCGCTTGGTGAGAATGCGCATAATCTGACCCGGATGGGGGGTCGGCAAGGGCGGCGACCAAGCGATTACCTCAGCATAGCCCCACTGATGGTGGGTCATTACATAGTTCTGCACTGCCTGGGGGCTACCCACCAAAATAATGCGTAGGGTATCGGCACTGGGGGCAGCGGGCAGATGCAATGCCGGCGCTGTTGCTGCAACGGGAGGCTCAACGGAATAGGTCATAGCGAAGTCATGAGGTGAATAACCGCACCTTCATAATGAACGCTTGGCGGACAAATGTCAATATTTAATCGATTGAATTGAGGGGGCTGCTGGGGGCAAGGGTTGGAACTCGGCTTGGGTGGCGACTAAGCCTAGGTGTTTGGCGGTGGAGCGATCAGGGGCGTACACTCCGTTTTCCCACTCGCTCACGGTTTGACGACGCACCCCTAGGGTTTCAGCAAATTTGGCTTGGGTCAGGTGTAAATGTTTGCGCAGGGCTTTGACAGCGTCCGCTTCCCAGAGAATTTCGCCATCGATCTGCTGGACGCGGTATTCAGCTTGGAAAGGCTTGAACGTCACCCGCTGCTGATCAAGGTCAATGGCGTGGGTGTGGTAACCCGCGCTGATCCAGGCGGTAGCCTGGAGGGCACCCCGACTGCGGTTGCTCCACCAGGCTTTTTGGGTCCAGGCGGATTTGGGCAATGTGCCGGTAATCAGTGCCTCAATGGTTGTCATCGCCACCGTGATTTTTCTGCGTTCTTGCTGCCGCAGATGTTTGTAGAGGGGATAGTATTTGCTGCCGGTCTTAATCACGGAACTAAAACACTCAAAAAATCAGGCGCAAGGAGAAAACCTAGAAGGGCAATGTCTCGCATCATGCGGTTCATTGGCGGCGCAAAACGTTATGACAATTTTAGGCCGATCAGGGAGCTGCTAATAGGTATAAAGGGCAGCGCCAAGGGGAGGTTGGGGTTGATGGGCGATCGCATAGGCTTGGTGCGCTTGATAGAGCCACCACCCTCAAGATGTTGCCTTCG
>CAYGVA010000410.1:0-2921 GCA_964353225.1 uncultured Leptolyngbya sp. | reverse complement strand
TGGGTTACGCTAACGCTCCACCCAACCTACCAAAGCATGAGCGTTTCAAGGGTTTTGTCAGTCAACCAGCCTCACAACACTTCCCAATCTTCTGCCCCCCCAGAAAGTAATCGGAAAAGTTATCGCTACAATTCGGCAACCCAGTCCATGCAGAATCACCCTCATTCTGCGTTATACCAGGGGGGTAATTCTCTGGGGTAAGTTAGCCCCCTGACGCTATGGATTTGCTGAAGTTTGAGCTTAAGGTCATACCTGAATATGAATCCTGGCTAGAGGAACAAATTCGACAGTTGAGTGTCGAAGTCCTCAAAAGGCACACAGTAACCTGCACCGCCTGCGGGGAAATTTCTGGGACCTATATCATTGACTACGATGGGCAAACCTTTCGTTTACCAGGGGAAGAAACCTACACATTTCTCAGTTTTATCGTCCGACAGCCATCGCCATGATGTCTCCGGATGACCTAATGGCGTACAGTGGATGACGCGAAATCAGCGAAATCGACCCATCTTGCCCTGGAGGCGCAGCGATTTAAAGGGTAACCGTCCCAGAGACTATGCTGGCTGAGCGAAGTCGAAGCCAAAACCTAGCCAGAATGTCCCCTTCGACTCCGCTCAGGGGACGGTTACATTTAAAGGCCGCTATCCAGCACGTTTTGGTGAACCGGCAGTTCAATGACAAACGTTGTGCCTTGCTCGGGAATGCTGTCACAAAACAGCTTTCCCCCATGCCTCTCCGTAATAATCTGGTAGCTAATCGATAGCCCCAACCCCGTCCCTTTGCCCACTGGCTTGGTGGTAAAAAAGGGGTCAAACAATTTCGAACGCACTGCTTTGGAAATGCCGGGGCCATTATCTTGAATGACAACCCTAAAACAATCAGATTGGGGGATTTGTGTCTGAATATGAATCTGGTTAGGGTGGGTCTCTAGGTCCCCATAGGGGAGGCCCAGATTGCTCTCTTCCAGCGCATCAATCGCATTGGACAGGATATTCATGAACACCTGGTTGAGCTGGCTAGGGTAGCAAGCAATTTCAGGGATATCGCCATAGTCCTTTGTGACTTGGATGGCAGGACGCTGGGTATTGGCCTTAAGGCGGTGCGCCAAAATCATCAAGGTGCTATCGATACCCTCATGCACATCGACAACTTTTGCCGCCGCTTCGTCGGTGCGGGCAAAATTGCGCAGAGACAATACGATTTCTCGGATGCGATCGGTCCCGAGGGTCATGGAATTAAGTACCTTGGCTAAATCTGGCACCAAGAACGGGAGATCAATTTCATCTGCTTTGACGACGATCTCTGGATGGGGTTTCGGGTGGTGCTTGCGATAAAGCTGGGTCAGTTCTAGCAGACTCTGGGTGTACTCATGGAGATATGGCAGGTTGCCGTGGATAAAACTTACCGGGTTGTTAATTTCATGGGCAATGCCGGCCACCATTTGTCCCAGTCCCGACATTTTTTCACTCTGAATAAGCTGGGCCTGGGCTTCCTGCAAATCGTGGAGAGTTTGGGTTAAGGTCTCGGTGCGCTGCTTTACCCGCACCTCTAGGTCCTCGTTCTGCTGGGCCAATAACCCTAAGGTTTGCTGCAATTGACGACCCATGTCATTGAAGGCATCAGCCAGTACCGACAGCTCATCCTTCGTCTGGATGTGAATCGGATGTTCAAAGTTGCCTTGGGAAATTTGCTGGGTGCCCTGCACCAGCTTATGAATTGGCTGGGTAATAGAGCGGCTGAGCCATCGCGCAAGTAGGGCGCTAAGCACAGCCGCGATCGCCGCCGCCCCAAAGCCCCTATTCCGCACAGCAGCAATTTTTTGCTGCAAAGACTGGGTCGAGAGCCCCAATCGAATAGCCCCTACCGGTTGGTTGCCAATGGTGATCACTCGACTGACCACCAACTCATCATCATTCCATTCAAATTGAGGGGCAACACTGTCAAGAATTTGCTGCCCTAGGGGATCGGCCTCAAGCTCATAAATCGGCCCCGATTGGCTGGCATCGGCCAATAGGCGGCCTTGGGCATCGTAAAGGTATGCCGCGCTAAAGACTTGATCGTACTGACTCAAGGTCTGAACAAAATCCCGCAGGAGGCTAACATCCAGACGATAAAGCGGATCCTTAAGGGTAATTGAAAGACTGTCGGCCAGCAGGGCGGCCTGTTGCTTTAATTCGGCGCGAAAGTTGCGCTGCTCTCGCTGAATTGAGAGCAGTGTGGTGGCCCCAACCACAGTCACTACCAGGCTGGTAATCAAGGCGGTGAGTTTGAGGGAGAGCGATCGCTGTTGAAATTGCCGCAGCCGTTGGGCCGTTGAGCTACCGGCAAACCGAGGTTGCCAAAGCCGATTAACCATTATTCATTCGCGGCCTCAGCCTTCTGCCTTTGGGTGAGGGTATACAGCTCCCGCATCCGACTCAAAGCCTGCTCGGCCCCTTCCGGAAATTCATCAAATTGGGTCGTCTCTTCAAAGGCAACCAGGACCGCCCGCCCTGCCTCTGTCTGATCCATAGCCAATAGCGCGGCGCGGATTGCCGCCACCTCTGCTTGGCTGAGGGTAGGGGACAACATCACCAGATGGCGGGGCAGCGGCTCTGTCTCCGCTAGAATTGTCAACTGCTGGCGAATATCTGCCGGGATTTCCAGAAAGTCCGAGTAGGCCACCGCCGCCGCCGCCACCTTGCCGGACAGCACCCATTGAATCGAGTTTTCATGGGCATCACTAAAGACATAACCCACCTGATCAGCCGTGAGCTGCGCATCCACGTCCGGTTTTTCCACCAGCGTCATCCCAACCTCAATCAAGTAAGCCAGGGGGAGCATGTAGCCAGAGGTTGAGAAGGGCTCTTCAAAGGCCACCATCTGCCCCTTCAGGTCAAGAATATTGGCAAATTCGCCATCGGCTTGGGCAAAGATAACGG
>CAYGVA010000409.1:0-2924 GCA_964353225.1 uncultured Leptolyngbya sp. | reverse complement strand
CAACACTTTGACTTTGTGCTGGCTAATCCTCCCTTTGGTAAGAAAAGCAGCATGACCTTTTCCAAAGAGGAAAAAGAGCAGGGAGAAGATCTGGTCTATAACCGTCCAGATATTGATGCAACGACCTCAAACAAGCAGCTTAATTTTGTCCAGCACATCCGGACAATGCTAAAGCCAACCGGAAAAGCAGCGATCGTTGTACCCGATAACGTGCTGTTTGAAGGTGGAGCCGGAGAAACGGTTCGCAAGGCTTTACTTCAGAAAACTAACCTTCACACCATCCTACGCTTGCCCACTGGCATCTTCTACAAGTCAGGGCTAAAAGCAAACGTCATCTTCTTCGATAACAAGCCTGAGTCTAAAGCACCCCAGACCAAAGAAGTTTGGTACTACGACTTCCGTACCAATGTTCACTTCACCTTACGAAAAAATCCCCTGAAATACAGGGATCTACAAGATTTTGTTAATTGCTACAACTCAAAATACCGTTCCAAGCATCAATCAGCCTGGTCGTCCAAAAAATCAGATGGACGTTGGCGTAAGTTTACCTATGACGAATTGGTTATCAGGGACAAAACAAGCTTAGACATTTTCTGGCTCAGGGATGAGAGCTTGTACGATCTAGACAATCCACCAGAACCCGATGTGCTAGCGGCAGAGATTATCGAAAATTTAGAAGCAGGCTTAAATAGCTTTAGAGAGATCTTGAATGGGCTTGGTGGTGAGGAGGTGGAATGAAGTTATCGGTGTTGGTGATCGCGGCATAAACAAATCGATGGAGCCGACCGCCGATTTGTTGTCTGTGGGCATCAAAAGTGATCTGCGACAGCTCATCTCAATCGTTCCATAGGGTGCATTCCTATCTCCTTGTGTGCTGACAAAATCAGCCAACATCACAGGAACGCACCATCCCCAATCTCCAAATACCTATCAATAGTGCCTTTGGGCGCTGGCCTCTAAAGATGTAATGAATCGCTAGAAGCCTTGACTAGAAGGGATTACAACTCTTCTTCTGAAATATCCCTGAAATGCTTACCTGACAATACTTTTCGGTATCCATCACCCATTAATAGGCCAGTACCGAAACTATCAAAATTCTATTCAGGAGATATTAAGCCAATGCGCTTTTGTCGCACCCTGGCATCAGTTTTCTGCAATATATTCGCACCAAGAGTATAGGCATACAAACTAGCTGGTTCAAATTTAAACCTTATGTCCTTATACAAAAAAACATCATCACTGACAGTTTTACTGGTGATCAAAATCGGCTGAGATACACCTGGATTCTTCTGCACAAATTTTATACAGTTATCCAGTTCAGAATGTGAATTGTGAGGGCGATCGCTCCACTTAACTTCGACAATCCAAGAGGGTACTTGATGTGCTTTGTCTAAATGGACAATGTCGATTTCTCCCTGATTCCAACGTGAATAGTAAAGTTCAATCATTTTACTGTGTTGCCATTGGCTAAAAATAGCAGTTTCGGTCATGGCTCCCATCGCCTTGGAGTCCATTTCAAGTTGCCCGAACAATGCTGCTCGCATTGATGGATTCGTCAAATAAACTTTGAAGCAAACTGCTCTTTTGAACCGCTTTGCATTTTGATCAATTCTCTCCACACGACGAATCAAAAATGCTGCTTCTAGATACTCGAGATAACGCTTGATAGTGTTTTTAGCCACACCAGAGGACTTTGACAATCCTTCCAGGCTCACTTCATTGCCGGAGTTATATGCCAAGGTTGTAAAAAGTCTGTTGAGTTCTTGAATGTCACTGATGCCATAAAGACTTGGCAAATCTCGCAGTAAGACCTTGTCAATAATGTCACTTTTAATATACTGACTGGGATTTTGCCGAATTGTCTCAGAAAAAACGGCTTCGGGATATCCGCCAAAGTTTAGGTAGTTAACAAACTCTTTATTTAATGCCTCAATGTCTCGCGACAGATACACATATTTCTGAGAGAGATACCCAGAACTCTCGGAATCGCATCGCTTAGTTTCTATTAACTCATCTTCTCTTCCGATAAACATCAAGTACTCAGCAAAGGTCAGTGGCGGCAAAATGTAGTCACTGAATCGACCCGCCCCTGATTCATTGCTCTTCAATCGTAGAGCGGCAGCCGCAGAACCAGTGACCACAAAACGGTAATCAGGAAAAGAATCAACAAGAGATTTAAGATGAATTTCCCACTCACGTAAATACTGAATCTCATCAAAAAAAATAAACAGCTTTGCATCCCGTTTGTGATTGAATAATTCTTGAAAATAACTGAGCATACGCTCTAATGACAGACCGGTATAAATTGGAGTTTCAAGAGATACATACAGGATATTTTCCGCACTAATACCAGAATCCAAGAGCATACGAATACTGTGATAGACCATGACAGTCTTACCAACCCGTCTCGGTCCCATCAAAACGATTGCTCGGCGTACGCTTGTATCTAGAATGTTTTGAGAAAAAGTTTCAAAGTATTTTCGCCGAGGTGTATCTTCGTAGACAACCTTCTCTTCGCCCCCTTCTTCCCACCAAGGGTTGTCAAACTGAAGGCGGGATAGAATGTCTGCCTTTGCGATCTCTAGCATCAGCCTAAAATCAATTCACTGGCCTTAGGCTAGCCTCAAGAGGGATTAAGGTCAATCAGTTAACCTTAGATGAGCTATGAAGTTGAATAGACTTATGTGGGGAGGCATATTGCTGCCTTAGACGCCCAACACTGCATGGCAGCGGACGGTCGGGGGTTTTGAAAGGGACGCATCAAGGTGGATCTGTCGCCGCCACATTTTATAGCGCGTTTGTGAAATGATTTTCCCGACCTTCTAGGGTTGGCTATGACTTGCTCCGGCAACCAAGTCAGGATGCTGCGCCATAAACGCCAGCAAAATCTGCCGATGGGGATCCCCCAGGGGCCGCACCTGCTG
>CAYGVA010000408.1:0-2925 GCA_964353225.1 uncultured Leptolyngbya sp. | reverse complement strand
CCCACCGCCGACCCAGGGGTCGTTTGCGTGATTGATAGCTATCTGGATATCTCCGATTTCTACCTGGGCCAAGTGGTGGATGGCAATCTGCAAACCGATACCCATCTGACCTTTGTACTGGATAGTGGCTTTTTGGTCAGCACCTTTGTCTATGACGATCAGGCCGCCCGCTACGAATATGCCAACCCCATCGCCGTCAAGGATCCCGCCGCTGGCAGCTATTACCCCGAATACCATCCAGATATTGTTGGACAGTTTCAACAGGCTGGGTGCCGGGTTGACCAGCCGGAATCGTGATGGGTTGGGCACCTTGGCATCAGTCGGGCAAACGCATCCTCGTTTTTCAATGCCCTCACGCTCAGGTTGAGCTGGCCGAAGCCTTACCGATCGCGCAACCAGATTTTAATAGCCGGGTTGGTGCGGCTGGCGGTAATGATTTGCTCGGTGGATGACAGCACGACGTGATCCACCGGCACCCCAAACCCAGTCAAGATTTCTTCTGCCGCACCACTGTCCCCATTCCAAAAGCGGAGGGTCTGATCCGCACTCGCGCTGCTGAGGGTTTGACCGTCTCGACTGAAGACCACGTCATTCACGTAACTCTCGTGGCCCTCTAGGGTATGGAGCAGTTCACCGGTGGCCATGTCCCAATGACGCACCGTGCCATCGGCACCGGCGCTAAAGAGAAATTGCCCATTCGGGCTCAGGGCCAGGGCATTGACGAAGCTGACATGGCCTTCTAAAGTCTGGCGTAATTCGCCGCTGTCGATGTCCCAAATTTTGATGTTGCGGTCGGTGCCGCCACTCAAAATGGATTGACCATCGGCGGTGACCACCAGGGTATTGACCGACCCTTGGTGGGCCGTGATTGATCGCAGCCCTTGGCCCGTGCTGGCATTCCAAATATGGATGGTGCCATCGGCTCCTCCGCTGATCAGCCGTTGACCATCAGGGGTCCGCCCCAGGGTATTCACCGCACCGCTATGGGCTGAGGGCTGTTGCCAGCTAGGCTCCGCCTCGGCGATCGCCCAGCTTTGCAACACCCCGTCAGCATTGCCGCTATAGAGCCATGCTTCATCGGGGCTGAGCAGCACCGTATTCACGAAACTGGTTTGTTCATCCCCAGTCCACAACAGCTCCCCAGAGGTCAAATCCCATAGGCGAATGGTCTTATCGGCGCTGGCACTGAGTAAGCGACGGCCATCGGCAAAAATCAGCAGGTCATTGATGGAGCTGCTGTGGCCCGATAGGGTTTTCTGGAGCAGCACCTTGGTGGCGGCGGGTGTGGTTAAAGCGGTTGGGGTCTGGGCAGAGGTCAATGTGGTTGAGACCAGGGGGCGCAGGGCGATCGCGCCGCCCCCCACGACGACCACACCCATCAGGGCAACAGCCCAAGACCAGCGGAGCCCCTGAGATTTAGATGGTTGGGATTGAAAGAGTTGCGACTGGGGACCCTGTCCGGTCGCGATCGATGCCGTCTGGGATTCCCAGGGGGCGGTAACCCCAGGTTGCAGGGCGGTCGTCGGCCCCGGCATCATGGTCGGGGCAATGGGGTGAAGGGTGGTGCTGGGCAGATTCGTAATGGCGTGATCGATCACCTGGGGGCTGGGCTGGGTCAAGATGGCTTGAATACGAGCCAAAATATCTTGAGCGGTGTTGGGGCGATCGACCACCCGTGGGGCGATCATGGCGTCGATCAGATCGGCCAAGGCTGGGGAAACTTGGGGGGCTTGGGAACGCCATTCAAACCGATTTTGAAAGGGATCGTAAAGGGCCGTATCCGTTGGGGACTTCGCGGTCAGCAAGTAAATCAACGTGCGACCCAGGGCATAAAAATCGGATTGGGGCACCGCCTGACCCTGCTCCTGCTCTGGGGGGGTATAGCCCGCCGAACTAATGGCGGTGACGCCACTGCCCTGGTGCATCTGGGCCAGGTAGGTCTGGGTCATTTCCCGCGCTGCGCCAAAGTCCACCAGGGTGAGTTGGCCGCTGGTGCGAATCATGATGTTGTCGGGCTTGATGTCGCGATGGAAATAATTGTTTTGGTGAACCTGTTGCAAAATCCCAGCCAGTTGTTGTAACCAGCCGATCGCCTGCTCTTCATGGACAGGGTGGTTGCCCTGCTGCTGCATCCACTGCTTCAGATTGAGGCCATCAATCTTTTCCATGACGATGCAGTGGAGTGGCTCTGTCGAGTCCGGTGGCGTGAGGGTGAAGTAACCGTCTTCAGACACATAGGGGACGCCGGGATGGCGCAGATGGCTGAGCACCAGGGCCTCCTGTTTAAAGAGGTCCAACACCTTGGGCACTCGGGCACGATCGCGGCGCAGCACCTTAAGGATCTTGGGGAGATTACGCTCATAGGCTTCGTAAACCACCCCAAAACCCGTCTGATTGCTGAGCACCCGCATGACGCGATAACGCCCTTGCAAAACCAAGGTGGTACCGCAGGCCTGACAACGACTGGCTTCGCCATTGCCCACATGATCAGGTCGGAGACAGTCGGGATTAATGCATAAACTCATCAGCCACCCTGAAAAATGACCTTGGTACCCCAGCGGTCAGGCTTGCCGTGATTAGCAAGGGTCAAGACCGACTCAATGCTGGGAGCAACAAGGGAAGCAGTTTGCCTTACTTAGGATCATGCCCGCTACCGCCGGAAGGTTCAAGGGTAGTGCCACGGTTGATTGATTTATGGGGAGGTGGACGTTGCCTGGGGCCAGGTGGACCCCACAGACGCCAGGGTGACCAAGACAATCGCCATCGCCGTGGTTACATTCAGATATTCCCCTAAAATCAACACCCCCACCAGCGATGCCACCATCGGCTCTAGGCTCATCAAGATGCCAAATACCCCCACGGGCATCCACCGCAGCGCCGTCATCTCTAGGGTGTAGGGAACCACCCCCGCCAACAGGGCCACCC
>CAYGVA010000407.1:0-2928 GCA_964353225.1 uncultured Leptolyngbya sp. | reverse complement strand
TGGGGTTTTGCAGACAAAATAATACTGACGCGGCGATTTTGCATGAAAAGACAAAAAAAAGCCCCTCTGCACGGGCAGGGGAGCAAGCTTTATGTGTTTGACCTTAGCAAAGATCTGTAAAGAAGCTGTGAGGAGTCAGCCGCACCACTCAAGTGCATTAGGTTATAAATCAACCCTGTTCTGAGGGGCTAATGTGAGAGCCTTGGGCTAGAAACTCTTGGATATTCATGGGTGCATCTTCTCCAATAACGCATCCAAGCTCCTTGACCAGACAAATAGAGCGGTGACGAGTGCTGGCAAGGTTATCTAAAACGCTCACGTCCGAACCATTATAAACAACCCATTTATCTTGATATTCAGGGGTTTCGAACCATCGCTTAAGTCTAGCTTCGATATCGTTGTTGTAAACTTCCTGCATTCTGTAAAAACTTCATTATAACTTGCAGCTTAGAAAGGATATGCCAGTACGATATGCCGCCTTGATTTTGGTGAAAAGCAAGGAAATGCTTGCCTTTTGTATTGGTTTATGTCAATTCAAAAGTATTGTCTCATTATCCAAATGGGATGGACGAGAAAAGATTTAACAAAAACCATCCTCTATCAAGAAGCTGTTTGTCGGTAGCGCTCTTCTGGTGTTTATATTGCTTGAGTGGAGTTAAAGATGCCAACAACTATTGTGAGAGTAATTCAGGGCACTAAGGAACGCCAACTGAATAGAGCCCGGAATGGCCCTCTCCCAGTTTTGGGAGAGGGTGCAGGAATTGCGGAGGTATTAAATCCTCATTCCTAAGTCATTGCAACTCCCTGCCAGCAAGGATTCTAATGACTTAGCGCTGTGTAGAAACATTTAAGGGCCATGTTGTCCCTCGAAGCGATTCTCCTCCCAGCTTTGCATGGCTCCATCCCTAAAACACGGCCCAGGCGGAATGCTGGGCCATGGCTTGGGCGCTTTGCCACAGGGCAAAGAGCTGTTGCTCTAGGCTTGGGCGCAACTCCGTCAGAAACACCCCCGTATCTTGATCGGCATCGGCAGCCAACCAAGTGCCAGCGAAACTGACTTCCACCCAACCGCGATCGCAGGGGCTAACCTGCACCTCGCGGCATCGAGCCAAGGGCTGCAAACCCGGCAAGGTGGCGGGCAGAGGAATACTGGCGCTGGTGGGTTGTATCACCAGGGGCAACCCAGAGCGAGCATGGAGGCAAGCGCGATCGGCTAAGAGCGCATCAAGGGACTCACTCAGGCACTCAAAACAAAGACCCGTACTGGTATACGTTACTTTCAGCATGGAAAATCTAAGGCTGATGGAACAGCAAGGCGATAGAAAAACTTGAAAAAGCTTGAAGCTGGCCCGCAGGAGATAGGGCAGCCATAGCGCAGGATTGGCTTGCCACTGGGGGGTGATCGGCTACGGTGACCATGGCAACAGATGACGGGTCTAGCCTGATGTAGACCGACCCGTTGGAGTAATCGCCTAAAACGACCGCCGCCCCACCTGGGACAGCATCGATAACAGCCCGATGATGTCGGGAGTTAGCGGTGTCGCAGTCGGAAATGCTCCGTAGGTCTGTGCCAATTGCCAAAGCGTTCATCACCGGCGATGCCGTGGATGGAATTGCCCTGTGGGGTGCCGATCGGTTTCCGGTAAAGGGAAAAAATCGACATCAAGCTGAACATCAAAATCTCTAGGAGACTGACCTGCCCAGCGACAAGACATCCATTGGCCAGGGTGCCGTTGTATTGAGTTTGGATGTACATGGGGGAGGTCAGCATTACATCAGTCTCCTGTAAGCCTTGCGGGTAACGGCGGCAAAAAGCGACCTGTTACGTTCTCAGCTTCAATACTACATGTGTAATATAAAAGTGTCTAGACTAAGACTACGCGAGTCTAACACTTAATTTCGTACGTTCAAGGAGCCCGGTCTGATCATGCCTACTACCCTGTCTCGCCTATCCACCACAGACATGGAAGTCACCAGCATTCGTCTGGAGAAGGAGCTGAAGGAACGGCTCAAGGCGATCGCGGGGAATCGCGGCTATCAAGCCCTGATTCGAGAAGTGCTGTGGACCTATCTCGAACAGCAGTCGGGGGAGGCCGGCGGCACCCTCAATCGCTGTGAGATTCGCGCTACCATTCCCGCCACGGCTGAACGCGCCGAATATTGTGCCCTCACTGGCGCGGCGATCGCCCCCCAAGAGTCGATGTTTTTAGGTTTGACCCCCCAAGGCGCTCTAGTGCCCCTAAGCCTCACCAGTATTGAACAACCCGTTGCCGGATGAGGTGCCAGCCGATCTCCGACTCCCCAGCTCCCCGGCCTCCATGCTCCCCAGGGGCCTTAGCACCCTGGGCATACACTTTCAGGAAAATCACCGAAGGGATTGCCCATGCCCATGATTGATGTACAGGCCCTGAGCAAGGTCTATCCGGTGGCGGTCAAGGACCCCGGTTTTAAAGGCACCTTACGGCACTTCTTTCGGCGCACCTATCGCCAAATTGAGGCGGTGCGGCAGGTGTCTTTTCAGATTGCACCGGGGGAAGTGGTGGGATTCCTCGGTCCCAATGGGGCGGGGAAAACCACCACCCTGAAGATGTTGACCGGCCTGATTCACCCTTCCCAGGGTCGGGTGCGGGTGGCGGGGCAAATTCCCTTTCGCCGGACCCCCGATTTTTTGCAGCAAATCACCCTGGTAATGGGGCAAAAGCAGCAGCTCCTCTGGGACCTACCCGCCCTCGATTCGTTGCGGATCAACGGGGCGATCTACGGGTTGAGTGAGGCAACGCTGCGCGATCGCATTGCCGAGCTATCTTCCATGCTGCAATTGGGAGACAAGCTCAAGCAGCCGGTGCGCAAGCTCTCCCTCGGGGAGAGAATGAAGGCGGAGATGCTAGCGGCCCTGCTCCATCGGCCCCAGGTGTTGTTTTTGGATGA
>CAYGVA010000406.1:0-2932 GCA_964353225.1 uncultured Leptolyngbya sp. | reverse complement strand
CAGTCTCAGAATCACATCTACAAGCTCTTGCATCGCGGGTATACCGGCATGATCAACTCCGGTGATGGGGATGAAGGTATGCAGGAGTGCCCCTATGAGTTTTACCGCGAGTGGGTGTTGGACCCTCAGAAGGCCAAGGAACGGACGGAAGCCTTGACGCGCCCTACGGCAGGGACTCAGGAATGTCCGGTGGAGGGGATTCCCAATCAGACAGCTGTATCAGCGCCGACCCCGGTGGTCAAAAAGTCAGGTCCTGTTGTGGTCACTCAGCCGGTTTCCTAGGCATTTAGCAGACACCTTGGGGTCGCTTGCCTCGAAAGGTTGGCCAATGTATGTCCAACTTTTCGAGCACTTTTTGGGAAGGGTATAGCCATGTTTTATGATTTCTATCCCTTCAGTGATGTCTCTTTTGATAGATTTGCTGAATGCTCCCAATCTCATTTATTTGCAATAACAGCTAACTTATGTATCTGACGCCTAAAGAGTCTGAGCGGTTAACTTTGTTTACCGCTGCTGAAATTGCCCGGCGGCGCAAGGATCGTGGTCTCCGATTAAATGTGCCTGAAGCGATCGCAATTATCAGTGATTACATCGTTGAGGGGGCGCGGGATGATAAAACTGTGGCCCAACTGATGGCGGAGGGGGCGACTATTCTAACGACGGCGGATGTGTTGCCCGGTGTGCCTGAGTTAATTCCGCTGATTCAAGTTGAAGGTCATTTTAATGACGGCACTAAACTGGTCAGCGTCCACAACCCCATTCGGCCCGAGGAGGCTTGACCATGGCCAGTGCTGCAAATGACAATCCGCTGGCCCCAGGGGCTGTGATCTGTGAGGCGGGTTCCCTGGAGCTGAATGCTGGACGGGTGGCTAAAACCATAAACGTGGCGAATACCGGAGACCGCCCCATTCAGGTGGGCTCTCACTATCATTTTTTTGAAGTCAACCGCATGCTTCAATTCAACCGAGCCGAGACCCTAGGGTTTCGTTTAGATATTCCGGCGGGGACAGCGGTGCGATTTGAGCCAGGGGATACCAAAAGCGTCACCCTGGTCGCCCTAGCGGGCGATCGCATCGTGCAGGGGTTGAATGATTTGGTGAATGGGTCCTTGGATGATCCCCAGGTCGTGGACCAGGCCCTAGCAAACGTCCAAACCCAAGGCTTCAGCTCCAGCTCAGATCGTTAAACCCACCTAAGCCCGCCAAGAGGAAATCAATGGAAATTAGCCGCGATCGCTATGCGGAGCTATTTGGCCCCACCACGGGGGACCGGGTCCGCCTAGCTGACACCTCCCTCGTGATTGAAGTTGAGCGCGATACGACCGTATATGGTGACGAGTGCGTCTTTGGTGGGGGCAAAACCCTGCGGGACGGGCTGGGGATGGCCCCTGGCGTTACGGCTGCCGATGGCGCGTTGGATTTGGTGATTACCAATGTTGTGCTGATGGACCCGGTGCAGGGCATTGTCAAAACTGACATTGGCATTAAGGACGGCAAAATTGTTGGCATCGGTAAGGCCGGAAACCCAGGAATTATGGCGGGGGTCACCCCCAACCTGATCATTAGCGCCAATACCGATGTGCGGGCGGGGGAGGGGTTGATTGCTACCCCTGGTGGTTTGGACGGTCACGTTCACTTCGACAGTGCGGGGCTCTGTGCCGAAGCCCTCTCTAGCGGGCTCACCACTATGTTGGGTGGAGGTTTGGGGCCGGTGACCGTGGGGATTTGCACCAGCGGTGCCCACAATATGAGCATTATGCTCAAGGCGTCGGAGGCGTTTCCGATTAATTTTGGTTTCTTGGGGAAAGGCAGTTCTAGCCTGCCCGAGAGCCTGGTGGAGCAGGTGGCCAATGGGGCGATGGGGCTCAAGATCCATGAAGACTGGGGGGCGATGCCCTCGGCGATCGACACCTGTCTGAATGTGGCCGATCAGTACGACTTTCAGGTCAAAATCCACACCGATACGTTGAATGAATCGGGCTATGTGGAAGATACCCTGGCGGCGATCAAGGGTCGGACGATTCACACCTACCACACCGAAGGGGCGGGGGGCGGCCATGCCCCAGACATTATTAAGGTGGCGTCCTTCCCCCATTGCCTGACCTCTTCGACCAATCCCACCAATCCCTACACCGTCAACACCTTTGATGAGCACCTGGATATGGTGATGGTGTGCCACCACCTCAACCCCAGGGTGCCGGAGGATGTGGCCTTTGCCGAGTCTCGCATTCGGGCGGAAACCATCGCTGCTGAAGATATCCTCCACGACATGGGGGCGATCAGCATGTTGGGGTCTGATAGCCAGGGCATGGGGCGAATTGGGGAGGTGATTTGTCGCACCTGGCAGTTGGCGTCGAAGATGAAAGACCAGCGGGGGGC
Organism: uncultured Leptolyngbya sp.; assembly: GCA_964353225.1. Lineage (GTDB taxonomy): Bacteria > Cyanobacteriota > Cyanobacteriia > Phormidesmidales > Phormidesmidaceae > PCC-6406. Next base: position 554 of record CAYGVA010000406.1, on the reverse strand, counting down.
TTTGCCAGAGGATAGCGATCGCAACGACAACCACCGCGTGCTCCGTTACCTAGCCAAATACACCATCAACGTGGCTCGCACCTGTGGCATTGCCGATTATGTGGGCTCAATTGAGCCCGGTAAGATGGCGGACATTGTGCTGTGGCGACCGGGCTTCTTTGGTATCAAGCCTGAGCTGGTCATTAAGTCGGGGTTTATTGCCTGGTCTCCCATGGGCGAGTCGAACGCCTCGCTCATGACCTGTGAGCCGATTATGTATCGTCCCCAGTGGAGCAGCTTTGGCAGTGCCCCGGCGGCCACATCCGCCTGTTTTGTGACGAAATTGGCCCTAGAGCGAGGTCTGGCCGACCGGTTGGGATTAGACAAGGAACTGCTGCCGGTAAAAGACACCCGCCAGCTCACCAAGGCCGATATGCTCCACAACGATGTCTGCCCTGAAATTGAAGTTGATCCTGACACCTTCCAAGTTAGGGTCAATGGCGATCTGGCCACCTGTGATCCTGTGGACAGCGTGCCCCTGGGACGGCTGTATATTTTCCGTTAATGTTTGCGTT
>CAYGVA010000405.1:0-2974 GCA_964353225.1 uncultured Leptolyngbya sp. | reverse complement strand
GTTTAGCGGTATGGTGGATCCCGATGTTTGTCGGACTCTGGCCCCATGGCGCGTTCCAACGCCCTCCGCTATTACGTGTTGACGCGGCTGATGCTGGCCCCCTTGATGGTATGGACCATCACCACGCTGGTGTTTTTGTTGCTGCGAGCAACCCCTGGGGATCCGGTGGATGCGCTTTTAGGCCCCCGAGCACCAGAAGCCGCCAAAGAGGCTTTGCGGAGCCAGCTCGGGCTAGATGCATCGCTGATCATTCAATATGGTCGCTATCTCAAGCAGCTTTTGTCCTTTGACCTGGGCACATCGTTGGCGAGCCAGGGGCAAACAGTTTGGACCATTATCGGCAATCATTTCCCCGCCACAGTGGAGCTGACGGTCTGTGGCATGCTCGTGGCCGCAGCGGTGGGGCTGACGGTGGGGGCGATCGCCGCCTCACGGCCCAATTCTCCCCTCGATGCGGGGGGGCGCTTATTTGGCATCATTACCTACGCCATTCCCATGTATTGGTTTGGGATGCTGCTACAACTGTTGTTTGCGGTGCAATTGCGCTGGTTTCCGATCGGCACCCGCTTTCCCCTCTCAGCGACACCGCCCGCAGGGCCGACCGGTTTATATCTACTAGATAGTTTGATGACCGCGCGATTGGACTTGTTTGGCACCACCCTCTATCACTTGGCCCTCCCCAGCTTGACCCTAGGGGTATTGATTAGCGGGGTGTTTGAGCGGATTGTGCGGGTGAACTTAAAGCAAACCCTGCGGGCCGATTATGTGGAGGCGGCGCGGGCGAGGGGCATCCCTGAGGTGCGCATCATCTTGGCCCATGCCCTCAAAAATGCCTTAATTCCAGTGGTGACGGTTTTGGGGCTCACCTTTGCTTCATTGCTGGGGGGGGCAGTGCTGACCGAGGTGACCTTCTCATGGCCGGGACTGGCAAACCGTTTATACGAAGCTATTTCCCAGCGAGACTATCCGGTGGTGCAGGGACTGATGGTGTTTTTTGGCATCATTGTTGCCACCATCAGCATCGGCATCGACATCCTAAATGCGTATATCGATCCTCGTATTCGGTATTAGAGCATGCTGGAAACGGGGCTGGAACGAATTGGCATTTAAAACCCTTAGCTACTTTCCAATAGCGCCAAGGTGGCGCGGAGGGTGCCCGCCAGGGTGGTGTCATCTTCCATAACGCGCCCTAATAGGGCCATGCCTTGGGTCGTGCAGAGAATTAATCGGGCCAGATCTCGCGGTTCTGCCCCAGCGCTGATTTCCCCAGCCCTTTGGGCGCGGGTGAGGGCCGAGCAGAGGACATCTTCGATTTGCCGCAAATAACCGCGCATGACCTTGGCGATCGCGGTGTCCTCGGTATTGAAATCGGCAATACTATTGCCGAACATGCAGCCGTAGCTCCCCGGCTGACTATTGTCCTGCTGCCAGTCCAGCAGCAACTGCTTCAGATGGGCTAGGGGGGAGCCGGGGGCAGCGAGGCGATCTCGAATACCCCGAATCGTGGCTTGAGCATAGTGCTCCAATGCCTTGAGAAAAAGGGATTCCTTGTTGCCAAAGGTATCGTATAGGCTCTTTTTGCCAATGCCCATGCGCTTGAGCAACTCAGAGAGACTCGCCGCTTCGTAGCCGTGGGCACGAAACACTTCCATCGCCTGGGTGAGGGCGACTTCGGTATCGAATTGCTTGCAGGGACCACGGGTCATGGGGCAGATCTGGACTGAACGCCATGGGCATTAGTGTAACACAATCTAGACCGATCGGTCACTGTTTGCAATGGGGTTGAATTATGTGGGGGTGTTTTCGGGCAGTTGGGGCCAGTTCACCCCCAGCACGCCAAGGACCACCATACCGCCGCCAAGGGCCATGGTGGGAGAAAACGGTTCCTGTAAGATCAGGACCCCAAAGCTGACGGCAAAAACCGGTACCAAATTAATAAAAATCCCGGCCCGAGGGGTTCCTAGGGTTTGGATGCCTTCGTAATACCAGCTAAATCCCAGCACTGTGCCCAGTAAGCCCAGGTATAAGATGCTCAACCAAGCCACCATCGGTTGAGTCGGCAGGCTTTGCCACAGACCCTGATAGATTGCTAGGGGAAAAAGGGCACTCGCCCCGACCCAAATGCTATAGGTCGCCGTTGCGAGGGGTGACAGGGTAGTCATGGTCTGTTTGCCCACCAGGGAATAAACCACCCAACTGCCAACACAACCCAGCAGCCATAGGTCCCCCTGACTGACGCCCTGGGCCAGCAACGTCCTGGGATTTCCTTCGCCTAGGACCAGGGCCACCCCCACTAAAGCCATCCCTATACCCCCTAGGGTCATGGGCGGTAGCCGGTTACGAAAGACTAGGGCCGAGCAAAGGGTAATAAAAATGGGATTAAGGGCAATGATCAACCCGGCCCGACTGGCGGTGATCATCTGTAACCCAGAAAAGAAACAAACATTGTAGGCAAGGACCCCACTGAGCCCCAGCACCATTACGGGTAAAACTTGAGCGGGCTTCAACCGGGGCAATCGTTCTCCTTGGCTTCGCACCAACACCAGCATCCCCACTGCGGCCACGGCAAAGCGACAAAAGGCAGCGCTATAGGGGCTGAGGGTTTGGGCCAGTTCTCGTCCCGCAATAAAGGTGCCGCCCCATAGGGCCATGGTCAGCAGCAATTTGAGATAAACCAAACCTTTTTACCTGGATAACAAGACGATCATCAAAGCAGCTCACCCTATCATCACATTTCAGTTTTACGATTCCCTCCCTAAATTTGTGCGGAAAGAAATTTGATAGCCCCGAATATGTACTGGGAAAGCTAGTCGTAAATATGACGATGGGCTGGGAATTTCATCCCCCGTGGCTCTCACAAGCGTCGCAGCGTCGCTCGGAGCTAGGGCATTTACCTATTCTTTTAGCGGTCAAGATTACTCCCTAAATGCATGCCAGCCAGCCCCCCTTCTCCTCCGGTTGCCATCACGTCTAG
>CAYGVA010000404.1:0-2979 GCA_964353225.1 uncultured Leptolyngbya sp. | reverse complement strand
CTCGATTCGTTTTATTTACTAGACAATACCCATCAATTAGGATGAGTGGTCTACAACGTCGTTTCGGCTGAGCAGCATCTGCTTGTCTGAAGGCACACTACTCCCTGTTTTTAAGTTTTTCAGGCCGACCATAATGCCCCAGAACCATCACTACCCCTCTCAGCAGGGCCTATACGATCCACGATTTGAGCACGATGCCTGCGGTGTGGGTTTTATTGTGCAGATGAAGGGCAAGCCCTCCCACAGCATTGTGGAGCAGGCCCTGACTATCCTGCTGAATCTGGACCATCGGGGGGCAGTGGGGGCAGAGCCCAATACCGGTGACGGGGCGGGAATTTTGATTCAAATGCCCCATGGCTTTATGGCGAAGGTGGCCGCTGAGGCGGGGGTGACCTTGCCGGAGCTGGGGCAGTACGGCGTGGGCATGATCTACGCCTCCCCTGATCCTGAGGCTCGCCAAGCCGGTCGCGCCATTTTTGAGAAAATTGCGGCGGAAGAAGGGCAAATGGTGCTGGGGTGGCGGGATGTGCCCACCGACAATAGCTCCCTCGGGGCAACCGCCCAGGCGAGCGAACCCTTCATGCAGCAGGTGTTCGTTCAGCGGGGCGCTGATGTTAGCGATGATCTGAGCTTCGATCGCAAGCTCTATGTGATCCGCAAGCGCACCCACACCGCGATTCGTTCGGCGGGCCTCGATACCTATTGGTATCCCGCCAGTATGTCTTGCCGGACGATGGTCTATAAGGGCATGTTGATGCCCGAGCAGGTGGGTAAGTACTATCCAGATCTCCAGGATCCTGAGATGGAGAGTGCCCTGGGGCTGGTGCATTCCCGCTTCAGCACCAATACCTTCCCCAGTTGGGAGCGGGCGCACCCCTACCGCTATGTGGCCCACAACGGTGAAATCAATACCCTGCGGGGCAATGTCAACTGGATGCATGCCCGCCAGTCCCTATTTGAGTCGGAGCTATTTGGGGATGACCTCAGTCGTATTCAGCCCATCGTCAATATTGACGGCAGTGACTCGGGGATTTTTGACAACACCCTGGAGCTGATGACCCTGGCGGGGCGATCGCTGCCCCATGCGGTGATGATGATGATCCCCGAGCCCTGGACCGGTCACGAGTCCATGAGTCCGGCGAAAAAAGCCTTCTACGAATATCATTCTTGCCTGATGGAGCCCTGGGATGGTCCCGCTTCCATTGCCTTTACCGATGGCACCATGATGGGAGCCGTGCTGGATCGCAATGGTCTGCGTCCCTCCCGCTACACCGTCACCAAAGATGATTTAGTGATCATGGCTTCCGAAGCGGGGGTGCTGCCCATTGAGCCGGAGCGGGTGGCCTATAAGGGCCGTTTAGAACCCGGTCGCATGTTCCTGGTGAATATGGAGGAGGGCCGCATCGTCTCCGATGAGGAAATTAAGCAGGGGATTGCCACGGCGAATCCCTATCAGGACTGGCTCGATCAGTATTTGGTGGATTTAGCGGATCTGCCCGCCGCTGGCAGTCAAAATTCAGGGACCCAAGGCGTTGCGCCCTTAGCCCAGCGCCAACGGGCCTTTGGCTACACCTTTGAGGAGCTGCGCATTCTACTCACCCCCATGGCCCAAAACGGGGTAGAAGCGATTGGGGCCATGGGTACGGACACACCGCTATCGGTGCTGTCCAACCGACCGAAGCTGCTGTACGACTACTTCCAGCAGTTGTTTGCCCAGGTTACCAATCCGCCGATCGACTCGATTCGGGAGGCGATTATCACCTCCCCAGTGACCACCATTGGCTCCGAGCGTAATCTGCTCAAACCTGAACCCGAAAGCTGTCACCTGATCAAGCTCAAGACGCCGGTGATCAGCAACGAGGAGTTGGCCCAGCTTCAGCAGGTGTCTGGGCCTGGGTTTAAGTCCGTCACCCTGCCCAGCTTGTTTGAAGCCAAGGCGGGGGTGGCCGGTCTAGAGGCGGCGATCGCCCAAATTTGTGCCGATGCCGATGCCGCCATTGCCGCTGGCACCAACCTGATCATCCTGTCGGATCGGGGTATGGATGCGGCGCAAGCGCCGATTCCGGCCTTGTTGGCGGTCTCCGGTTTGCACCATCACCTCATCCGGAAGGGCACCCGCACCCAGGTGGGGCTGGTGCTAGAGTCGGGCGAACCCCGCGAAGTCCATCACTTTGCGGTGCTGATTGGCTATGGCTGTGGGGCCATTAACCCCTATCTCGCCTTTGAAACCATGGCGGGCATGATTGAGCAGGGCTCCCTCACCGGCGTCACCCCCGAAAAAGCCTGCCAAAACTACATCAAGGCGGTCACCAAAGGGGTGATCAAAATTGGCTCCAAAATTGGTATCTCCACCATCCAGAGCTATCGCGGCGCGCAAATCTTTGAGGCCATTGGCCTGCACCATTCGGTGATTGACCGGTACTTTACCTGGACCGCCTCTCGCCTCGAAGGCGTCGATCTGGCGGTGATTACCCAGGAGGCTTTGCTGCGCCATCAGCACGGCTTTAGCGATCGCGATCAAGACACCACCCTCGATGTGGGGGGTGAGTACCAGTGGCGTAAGGATGGGGAAGCCCACCTGTTTGCCCCCAAGACCATCCACCTCCTGCAACAGGCGGTGCGGGAGGGCAACTACGACCTGTTCAAGGCTTACTCCGCTGAGGTGAATGCCCACGGCAAGCAGTATTTCCGCCTGCGAGATTTGCTGGAATTCAAAGATCGAGAACCCATCTCCATTGACGAAGTGGAGTCGATCGAAGCGATCATGGGCCGCTTCAAAACTGGGGCGATGAGCTATGGCTCGATCTCGAAGGAGACCCACGAAGCGCTGGCGATCGCCATGAATCGCATCGGTGGCAAGTCCAATACCGGCGAAGGGGGCGAAGATCCCGACCGCTACACCTGGACCAATGACCAGGGGGACTCCAAAAATAGCGCCATCAAACAGGTGGCTTCGGGTCGGTTCGGCGTCACCAGTCT
>CAYGVA010000403.1:0-2980 GCA_964353225.1 uncultured Leptolyngbya sp. | reverse complement strand
TCACCCTCGATGTCAAATCCTTACCCTGGCAGGAGCAGCACGGCCTCTGGGAAAAGTATTTGGGCGATTTGGCCCCGGATCTCAACGGTCATCTGCCCCAGTTAGTCAGCCAGTTTAACCTTAGCCCCACCGCCATTCAGACTGCGGCGCTCTCGGCTCAACCGCAACTCGAAAGCGATGAAACCGACCCGATGGACCGGCTCTGGAATCTCTGCCGCCTCCAAGCTCGACCCCGCCTAGAGGATCTGGCCCAGCGCATCGAGTCCAACGCGACTTGGGACGATCTGATTTTGCCGCAGGACAAAAAAGCCATTCTGCAAGAAATTCCGGACCGGGTGCGATATAGACCGACGGTATATCAAGACTGGAATTTAACTGGACCCACAGGTCGAGGATTGGGGGTGAGTGCCCTATTCTCTGGAGAAAGCGGTACCGGCAAAACTTTGGCTGCAGATGTCTTGGCCCGAGCCCTGTCCCTCGATCTCTATCGGATTGATCTGAGTTCGGTGGTGAGTAAGTACATTGGCGAAACTGAGAAAAACCTCAGGCGGATTTTCGATGCGGCAGAAGCGGGGGGCGCGGTGCTGCTGTTTGACGAAGCCGATGCCCTGTTTGGTAAACGTACCGATGTGAAAGACAGCCACGATCGCCATGCCAATGTGGAAGTCAGCTACCTGTTACAGCGCATCGAGGCTTATCAAGGATTAGCGATCCTGACCACGAATCTGGAGAGAGCCATTGATCAGGCTTTTTTGCGGCGGTTTAGCTTTAGTGTGAGTTTTCCATTTCCAAAACCGGAGCTGCGAGAAGCGATTTGGCGGCGGATCTTTCCGCCGGAAACCCCCACCGAAGATCTGAAATATGACAAGCTGGCTAGCCTCAGTATCTCCGGGGGCAATATTCGCACCATTGCCCTGAATGCGGCATTTATGGCGGCGGCAGCGGGGGAACCGGTTACCATGGCCCATCTGCTCAAGGCCACCCAACGGGAAGCTATCAAACTGAACCTAACGCTCAGCAGTACTGAAACTAGCGGCTGGTTGACCAAACGGAAATCGAACCAAGCCCAGCCCACTTCTCAATGGAAACGGGGGCAGTTTTAGTCCGTCACTTTACCAATACATCCACCAGCCCATCGACAAAGCGATCGCGCTCCATCGGCACAATTTCTCGCCCATGCAAAATCTCCTGGGTGATCATGTAATGCATGATGCTGCCCCCAAACATTCGCGCCGAGACCTCAGGATCCGTCGCGTTGGAATCGGGATGGTGCGTAAACAAATAGGTGAGTTTTTCTAGGGCGGGCTTGTGGGCCTGTTCGAGGAAGGTTCGCGCCAAATTCGGAAACCGCTCCGACTCCCCGATCACCAGCCGAATAAACGTGAACTGGGGTTGCTTGCTCGAACAGTCGTCGAGGAGAGCAGTGGCTAAAAATTTTAAGCTGTCTCGCAGCGGAGCCTGCAACAGCAAGCTTTCCTCCAAGGCGGCATGGGGCTTGTCCTGGATGAACTCACAGATCAAGGCTGTAAATAGACCTTCCTTATCTTGAAAGTAGCTATAGAGCGTCGGCTTAGAAACCCCCGCTGCCGCCGCAATGCGGTCCATACTGGCCGCTGCATAGCCACTGACAGCAAAGGTTTTTAGGGCTCCCGCCAGGATGAGTGCGGCCTTGTCGGCGAGAGTACGGGTTGATTTCGATCTGATTTCGGTCAAGTCTTTCGGCCTCAGGACGGCTAACAGGGCACATGGAGGAATTTTATCGAACTTATTGACGCCCCCCATTATTCTAACTAAACTGTTCAGTATCTTTACTAATCGGTTTAGTAAAGTATGCCGTCACATTCCCTTTGCTAAGGCACTGATGCCATGGACGCCGTATCCCGCAGCCCTCGTTTTTCGTTTTCCCGACCGCCTCGGCTTTGGCTAGCGATCGCGGTCCTAACCGTCCTCGGGGCCGGAGGCAGTTTTCTGTACTGGCGACTCCAGTCCCAGGCGGCTGACTCCCCGAATGATGCGGCCCTTGTTGCCCCGGAGATTACGACTGTCACCGCCCTGGGATCTTTGGAGCCTTCCGGCGAAGTCATTTTCCTGACGGCTCCGACATCGACCAATGAGAGCCGCATCGACCAGCTTTTAGTGGAATTGGGAGATGCGGTGGAAGCGGGAGAAGTGATCGCTATTTTAGATAGCCGAGATCGCCTCCAAGCCAGCTATGACCAGGCCCGACAAGATGTAGCAGTAGCTCAAGCCCGTTTAGACCAGGTGCGGGCTGGGGCAAAACCGGGGGACATCAATACCCAGCAGGCCGAAATTTCCCGACTCGAAGCCGACCAGCAGGCGCGAATTGCCGCCCAACAGGCCACGGTGGATCGGCTCCAGGCGGAAGCCCAAAATGCCGAAGTGGAAGCCCAGCGCTACGACAGCCTCTATGGCCAGGGGGCAATTTCGGCTTCTGAAAGAGACACCCGCCAACTCACTTTGCAAACCACCCAGCAAAGTTTGCAACAGGCCCAGGCCGATTTGACCCGCTTGCAAACCACCCGCTCTCCCGAGGTCGATAAGGCGGAGGCCACCCTCTCTGCCATTGCCACGGTGCGACCGGTGGATGTGCAGGTCTTCGCCGCAGAGTTAAGCCGTGCCCAAGCGGCGGCGGATCAAGCCAAGGCCAGTCTAGAGCAGGCTTACGTCAAATCGCCTCAAGCGGGGGTAATTATGGATATCCATACCCGTGCTGGGGAGGTGATTGCTGAGGATGGCATCGTGGAGATTGGCCAAACCGAGCAGATGGTGGCGATCGCCGAAGTCTATGAAAGCGATGTGCAAAAGGTCCAACCGGGTCAGTCGGTGCGGGTCTTTAGTAATGCCCTTTCGGAAGATTTGAGTGGCACCGTCGAATGGGTGGGGCGGAAGGTGGAGCAGCAGGGGGCGATTAACACCGACCCCAGCCAAAACATTGATGCCAAAGTCGTGGAAGTGCGGG
>CAYGVA010000402.1:0-2980 GCA_964353225.1 uncultured Leptolyngbya sp. | reverse complement strand
CGGGGGGGCGGTTTACCCATCGCTACACCTTTAACTACCCCGAGCGGGTGCGGGCGGCGGCGGTGGTGGCCGATGCCAGTAACCAAGACTACGAACCGGCGGCGCTGGCGGTGCCGTTATTTTGGGCGATGGGCGCTAAGGACGAAGATTTTATCCCCCGCTTGCAACCCTTGCTGGATGATCTAGAGGCCGAGGGCTTTCAGGTGGAATCCTATGTGGACCCGGAGGCGGGTCATGCCTGGAGCCCCGAGATTCTGGAGCGGGCCATGGCCGTTTTCAACCGCACCCACAACCTGCTCCCCTAAGCACGACGCCATCGGATTGTGATGATGACGAGGGGATTTAATGCTGGCTGGCCATGGAACAGGCATGGTGGACAGTGCCTGTCATAAAAAACTGAACCCATGCTCAAAACCCCTGCCTTAACCGGCGTCACCCTGATTGCCTTTGCGGCCAACTCCCTGTTTAACCGCTTGGCCCTGGGGGAGGATTCCATCGATGCGGCCAGCTTTATGACCCTACGCCTCATTTCGGGGGCGGTGATGCTACTGGTGCTGACGGTTTTTTCCCAGGGGAAACTGTCTTGGCGGGTGCGGGGGCAATGGTTCACCGCCCTGATGCTGTTTTTGTATGCGGTGACGTTTTCCTTTGCCTATCAACAACTGAGTGCCGGGACGGGGGCCTTGATCCTGTTTGGCACGGTGCAGGTGACGATGATTGTGGCGGCTTTGCGACAAGGGGAGAAACCGGGCCAGGCAGAATGGGCTGGGCTGTTGCTGGCTCTGGGGGGCTTGGTCTATCTGGTGTTGCCGGGGTTGGCTGCGCCGCCCTTGGTGGGTACAGGGCTGATGATGATCGCGGGGGTGGCCTGGGGCATCTATTCCCTGCGGGGGCGTGGCGTGGCGGACCCGGTGGCGAATACCACCCGTAACTTTGTGCTGGCGCTACCGTTTGCGGTGGGGGTTAGCGTGGTGAATATGGGGCAGATTCACCTTTCTCTGCGGGGGGTGATCTGGGCAGTGCTGGCGGGGGCGATCACCTCGGGTCTCGGCTATGCGCTCTGGTATGCGGCCCTAAAAGGATTGACGGCTACCCAGGCGGCGATGGTGCAGTTGGCGGTGCCAGTGCTGGCGGCGATCGGCGGCATTTTATTTTTGCAAGAGGCGCTCTCGATGCGACTGGTGGTGGCCTCCCTAGTGATTTTGGGGGGTATTGGCTGGGCGGTGCTGGGGCGACGGCCCAAGGGCTAGAAGCCAGGTGTTCCGTGAAATCTGGCCCTGGCCTGTGCGCTTTTGGCAATCTATCAGTAAGGTATGAATCCATAGGGTTGGAGAAAGGGTGACCATGGCGACAATTCCCCAGCAGGCAATTGACTTAATTAAGCAGTTTGAGGGCTTTGCCACAGAGGCTTACCCTGACCCGCTATCGGGGGCTGAGCCCTACACCATTGGCTATGGCAGCACCATCAAGGCCGATGGCAGTCGGGTACGCCTAGGGGACAAGATCACCGAAGCCGCAGCGACCGAGCTGTTGCTGCTCAAGCTCGAAAATCAATTTTTACCCCCCCAAACCCGCATTCCCAACTGGGATAGCCTGGGGGATGGTCAACGCAGCGCCATTCTCAGCTTTGCCTACAACCTGGGGGCGGCGTTCTATGGCTCCAGCGACTTTCAGACCCTGACCCGTGTCTTGCGGGACGCCCAGTGGAGTGACATTGAGCGGGCGTTGTCTCTCTATCGCAACCCCGGCACCAATGTAGAACAGGGGTTGCTGCGTCGCCGTTTGACCGAGGCCAAGCTGTTTTTATCAGAAGTGCCTGGGGTTGCCTTTAGCTTTGCGGGTCAACAGTTTCTCGATGGTCGCATCACGCTACAGACCTACTTGGATAGCCGCACAACCGGGGTCGTCACGCCGCCGCCCCCACCGCCCAAAGTATATGAACCGGGCGATCGCACCCTATTTCTTGATGATCCGTTCCTCCAGGGGCAAGACGTGAAAGCCCTGCAAGTGGCCTTGATCAAGCAGGGCATTACCGTGGGCACCGATGGGGTATTTGGTCCTGGCACCGAGGCGGCGGTGAAAATCTTTCAAAGCACCCAGCGTCTAACCGATGACGGAGTGGTGGGACCGGTGACCTGGGCGCAGGTGCTCCAGCCCGCCGTGGATGGTGGGACCCCAGGCTCGACCCCAACGCCGACGCCCGCCCCAGTGCCAGCCAAGGAATATGAGCCCGGCGATCGCACCCTCTCCCTAGAAACCCCATTTCTAGAAGGCAAAGACGTGAGGGCAGCCCAAGCAGCCCTCAATCAACAGGGAGCGACAGCGGGCACCGATGGGGTGTTTGGCCCTGGTACCGAAGCGGCGGTTAAAGCCTTTCAAAAGGCGAATAATCTCACCGACGACGGGGTGGTGGGGTCTGCCACCTGGGCGCAGTTACTGCAGTCGGTGTTTTTGCTGCGGGTGAATAAAGATACGGTGCTAAAGCTGCGGCCCGATGACCAAGGGGAGCTAGATGAGGGCGAGAAACAGGCGATCGCCGCTGGCTCCACCTACCTCCTGGCCTCCTACGCCTATGCCAGCGCCACCCATGGGGATTTCAACGGCCACATCAAATGTGCCTTCCAGGGCCGGAACTTTAAAGGCTTCAACACTTGGTTTGTCTACGGAGGCCATGCCCAGGTGGAATTTGAGGGGGAGGTGGTGTACCCCCGCGAGGAGCAACAGGCCACCTTTACGCTTTATGTCACCCGCGACACCATCTTTAAACAGAGCCCGATCGCCTCTAGCCTGCTCCCCGGTCCCCAAAAACAGAATGTCCTAAAAGGGAATAAGTTCGAGCTCAACTCCTACGCCTTTCAGGATGCGGGGGGGAGCTTTAGCAGCCACATCAAAATTTCGCTCAAAAATGAGGCCGACTACCAAAAGGGCCTCAGCCAGTGGTTTGTCTATGACCAACATGCCTATGTGGAATATGACGGCA
>CAYGVA010000401.1:0-2981 GCA_964353225.1 uncultured Leptolyngbya sp. | reverse complement strand
AATCTGTCCCCAAACCGGTGCGCTGCTGACCTTGAGATCGCTCCCAACGGGCAAATCATTGCTTCGGACTCCGGGCAACCAGCTCCAGGTGTTTAAAGATGCAGGGCAATATTGGGACGCCTGGAACATTGCCCCCGACTATCAAGACCATCCGTTAACGGCCCCTGTGCTTGAATCGATTGCCTGGGTAGAACAGGGACCGGTGCGGCAGCGATTGCGGGTCGTGAAACGGTTGGAGAATTCCCGGATTCAGCAGGACTATGTGCTGGATGCCACTGCCGAGTACCTAACTGTCGAGACCGAGGTGGACTGGCACGCCTGCCAGGTTGTGCTCAAAACCGCTTTTCCGTTACATCTGGAAACCGATCAGGTCACCGCCGGGATTCCCTTTGGGGCGATCGCCCGCCCCCTCAATTCCCCCGATCCCCGTCAGCAGGCCAAATGGGAGATCCCCGCTTGGCAATGGGCAGATCTCAGCGATGAGCACCAGGGCTTGAGCCTGCTCACCGACTACAAACACGGCATTGACGCCCAGCCCAGCCAATTGCGGTTGACCCTCCTCAAAGCGCCCCTCTGGCCCGATCCCGGAGCCGATCGCGGCTTTCATCAATTTCGCTACGGCCTCTTACCCCACGCTGGGGATTGGCGACAGGGTAGGACGCCCCAGCAGGCGATCGCCTTTGGCCAACCCATGATCGTCAGCCTTCAAACAGCAACCCACCAACCAACACCCTTAGGGGCAAAAGGGCTTGTGCCCTCTCCGACCCAAAAGAGCTTCTTAACCCTTAGTTGCGACACCGTCGGGTTAGCGGCGTTTAAACGTGCTGAAGATCCAACGGGAAAACTCACCGGGGACTGGATTCTGCGATGTTGGGATCTGCACGGCCTTGGGAGTGACATCGCGATCCAAACGCCGATGGAGATGAAGAGTTGTATCACCACTAATCTTCTCGAAGAGGGAATCGCAGATGATGAAAAGAATCGCCTCAAACCCTGGCAAGTCAAGACCTATCGCTTCATTGGTGCAGACTAAAATTCATCGCGATCTTTAAAAAAACCTAAATCCCGATAGATTTACCGGGTTTATGGGTCACTCGGACGCTATATTCCCGTAATATAAGGAGTCCAGTGACTGAAATCACATCGCCATCGCTAGTCCTAGAGAGACCCCATGACCACTGAATCAAAGACCTGGAAAGCGGTTCTGGCTGACAAGATGCCGCCAAAATGGGCCGAAACCATTGACACCTTCGAGAACCAAATGGCGTTACGTCGCCAAGGCAAGCTTGATGAAAAAGTGTTTGCCGAGCTGCGTCTACGGCGTGGGGCCTATGGGCAGCGCTATGACAATGGCTATCGTCACGATGGTGTGAATTCCCAGACCCTTCCCTTCCCGAATGCGGCGCTGACCAAAGGTCCCGATACTAAGTGGGAAGCCCCAGGCATGCAGCGCATTAAGGTGCCTTTTGGCGGTCTGACCGCCGAGCAGATGGAAGTTTACGCGGATATTGCCGAGGAATATTCCGACGGCATTCTGCACATCACCACCCGTCAAGACTTCCAGCTGCACTTCATCTCTTTAGATGACACCCCGGACATGCACCGACGCTTGGCCTCTGTGGGCATCACCACCCAAGAAGCCTGCGGGAACTCAGTGCGGAACGTCACTGCCTGTCCGTTGGCTGGGGTTTGCCGCGACGAGACCTTTGATGTCTCGGGCTACGCCAACGAAACCGCCCTTTACTTCCTGGGGCATCGGGATGTCCAGGACTTTGGTCGTAAGTTCAAGGTGGCCTTCTCTGGCTGTAAGGATCAGCCCTGCGGTCTCACCTATATGCACGACCTAGGGCTAATCGCCACCCAACGGGAGGTCGATGGTGAAACCCAGTACGGCTTTGAAATGTATGTGGGCGGCGGCCTCGGTGCAGTACCCCGCTTAGCCAAGCTGTTTGATGAGTTTGTGCCCGCTGAAGAACTGCTGCCCCTGTCCCAGGCGATCGCCCGCGTCTACGCCCGCCTCGGGGAAAAGAAAAACCGCAACCAAGCCCGCATCAAGTTCCTGATTGGTAAGCTCGGCATCGACGAATTCCGCCGCTTGGTCAAAGAAGAGCGGGCCACCCTCGAAGACGAGCCCGAATGGACCAACTGGTTCAGCAAAATTCCCAGCTATGCAGAAAGTGGCTTGCCCGCCCCCGTCACCCAAGGGGCTGCCCCTGATTTAGGCGATGCGGCCAAAGAATACGAGCTGTGGAAGACCACTAACGCCTATGGTCAGCGCCAAGCGGGCTTTAATGCCATCACCATTGCGCTGCCTCTCGGTGACATGACCGCTGAGCAAATGCGGGGTTTGGCCGATGTGGTGCGCAAGTTCACCAACGACACCACCCGTACCACTGTTGAGCAAAACCTGCTGGTGCGCTGGATCCATGATGCTGATCTGCCTGCCTTCTACCTGGCGCTAAAAGCCATTGACCTCCACGCTGCTGGGGCACAGTCCATTGTGGATATCACCGCCTGCCCCGGCACCGATACCTGCAAGCTGGGCATCTCCAGTTCCCGAGGCTTAGCCAGCGAACTGCAACACCGCTTGGTAGCTAAGGGCGTTCAGTATGATGAAACGCTTCGCGACATTCGAATTAAGGCCAGCGGCTGTTTTAACTCTTGCAGTCAGCACACCGTCGCCGAAATTGGTTTCTACGGAGCCAGTCGCCTGGTTAACCGCCACCGGGTGCCCCATTTCCACCTAGTCCTAGGGGGTGAATGGAGCCGCAACGCTATTCAGTATGGCCAATCCCTTGGGGTGGTGCCCTCTAAGCAAGTGCCCGAGGTGGTGGATTTCTTGCTGGACATGTATATGCGCGATCGCCAACCGGGCGAAAAATTCCCGGCCTTTGTCAACCGCGTCGGCAAAAAGAGCATCAAGCAACAGGTGCAGCCCTTTACCACCGTGCCGGACTACGATGCCGACAAGTCGTTCTACA
>CAYGVA010000400.1:0-3009 GCA_964353225.1 uncultured Leptolyngbya sp. | reverse complement strand
CGATCAAACACCGCCATCACCGCATCCCCCAGGTACTTGTCCACAAAGCCATGGTTGATGGTGATTGCTTGGTTGAGCTGCTCAAACAGGGCGTTGAGCCACTCAAAGGTTTCGCGGGCCGCTTGAAACTCGACAATTTGGGTAAAGTCGCGAATGTCGCAAAACAGCACCGTCATCTCTGACTCCGTGGCGTTGCCCACCTGGATCGACTCCACCCCGCGCGGGGCAATGCGTTTCAAAAACTGCTCTGGCACAAACAGATGAAATTTTTCGGATAGGGTTTCGCTAATTTTTTGGGCCGCCGACATTTGCTGCTCGTAGCGATCGCGGGTTTTCTGAAGCAACCGGGCTTGGCTGGCCAGGGTTTGCTGTGTGGTTTCCCGGCGCATTTCCTGCAATCGCAGCGTCGCCTGAATTTTTTTGAGCACCAGCTCGGTTTTAATGGGCTTGGTCAAATAGTCGTCTCCCAGGGCATCGATCCCCGCTAGGCGAGACTCGTCATCATCTAGTGCCGTCAGAAAAATGATGGGTACCGTGCCGAGGGTCGGGTCCTCCCGCAGTTGACGGCAAACCGCAAAGCCATCCATCTCAGGCATCATCACATCCAGCAAAATCAGCGCGGGGCAGGCGGCTTTGGCTAGGGCTAGGGCTTCTGCCCCTGAGGCGGCGGTTTGGGTGGTATACCCTTCCATCTCTAATAGCTCACCCATCAGAAATAAATTCTGGGGCTCATCATCCACAAGCAAGATGTAAGGCGGCGCAACCATAGGTGAGTCGAGAGCGGAGTGGGGTGATCTCAAGCGGTTAGCAGACCATGCTGGGGCATAAACCCTAGCCGCAGCCTGGTCAGGGCAAGGTCAAAGGGGAGGCTGCAACACCTTACAAGGGGGATGCGACCCCGCCAGGATGAGCTGGGCTTAAGAGCGATCGTAGCCGCTGGGCTAACACCTCAAAGTCGAGGGGTTTGCTGATGTAGTCGTTGGCCCCCATGGCGAGGCAGCGATCGCGATCCCCCGCCATCGCCATGGCCGTGACCGCAATGATTGGCACCGGCTGCCAGAGGGGGTGCGATCGCATCGCCTGAATGAGCTGGAAGCCATCCACCCCAGGCAGTTGAATATCCATCAGCACCGCCTGGGGGAGGTTGTCTGCGGTGAGCAAATCAGAGTGAACGGTATCCAGCATGACCTGACCATCGCTGATCAGCTCTACCTCAAAACCGTTGATTTCTAGCGCTTCGGTGATCAGGGTTTGGTTGTAGGGATGGTCTTCTACCACCAAAATCCGGATGGACCCTTGATTGGCCGATGGGGATTTCAAGGCAGCCACGGCGGCGGGGGCAGCGGGGGTGCCGGTGTGGGAGACCCCATGGCGCAGTTCATTCAGCGGTAGCCAAATCCGGAAGGTGCTGCCCTGGTCGGGTACCGACTGCAACGAAACAGTGCCCCCATGGAGTTCGGCCAAGCGCTTGGTGAGGACGAGGCCTAAGCCGGTGCCGTCATGGTGACGATTGAGGGAGGTATCGATTTGCTGAAAGGGGCGAAACAGCAAGCTGAGTTTCTCGGGGGCAATGCCAATGCCGGTGTCGCTGACTTGAATGCACAGGTAGGGGGTGCTGGCATTGACGGGGCTGGCATCGGGGCGAAAGTCTTGCTCTAGTTCGGTGCCATAGGCCAGCTTGACCGCCAGCTTAATCCGACCCTTTTCGGGGGTAAATTTCACCGCATTAGACAACAGGTTAATCACCATTTGCCGAACCCGACGCTCATCTAGGATGACCTGATCAAGGCCATAGTCAAACTCTAGGGAGAGGGACAGGCGCTTGCGATCGACCCGAGGCTGAATCATTTGTAGGCACTCGTGGCAGAGCTTCTGGATCGACACCGTTTGTAGCTCTAGCTCAACGCGACCCGCCTCGACTTTGGAGAGGTCCAAAATGTCGTTAATCAGTTGCAGCAAATGCTCGCCGCTTTGGCGAATGGCGCGGATATGGTTGGCTTGGCGATCGCCCAAATTGCCTTGGTGGCGCAGCACCAAGTCGGAAAAGCCCAGGATGCTGTTAAGGGGCGTCCGCAGCTCATGGGACATGGAGGCCAAAAAGGCGGACTTGAGTTGAGAAGCCCGCTCTAGGTCGTAATTGATGCGCTGGAGCCGGGCTTGGGACTGGGCACGCTCGATCGCCGCCCCCAGGGTGCGGCAGGCGGCCAGCAGCATGTCTTGCTGGGGGGCTTCCTGGAGCTTTTGCAAACTGCGGGACTCTAGGGTGACTACCCCAATAATGGAGCCGTCAACCGAGGGAATCGGAAAAATCCCCAGTTGGCCAATGGAAGGATGACAGAAGCCTTTCACCGCCTTGGGGTGGTTGGCATAGTCTTCGACAAACAGCGGTTTACCGGTTTCCACCACTTCCCACAGCAGCCCCTGGCCGTATTCAATGCCTTGGCTCAACACCGCCTCCATATCCGCCACTAGGGGCTTGCCGTGGGAGGCAATAAACTGACCCGAAATCAGGTTGGTGAGGGCTCCGGCCCGGCGGTTTTGGCCTTGGCCGCTCACCACTTTTACATCGCCAAAGGCGGCACCCATGGCATCAACTAGGTAGGTCAGGGCAAACCGCCCCACCTCTTCCAAATTGTGGGAGGATTGCAGCCGCTCCGTGAGGCCCAGCAAAAAGCTCAGCCGCCGCACCTCATCGGCCAACTGATTTTGATAACGTCGCTGTACCGATACGTCTCGCAAAATCAGCAACTGCCCCCCATCGGAGGTGACCGTGACCGACAGTTCAAAATAGGTCTGATCGCGCTGGCTAATCTCAATCACCCGATCCTGCTCAGGGGATTTGAGGCAACCTTCGATCACGATTTGGCGCTGCTGGTCGGTCCAGTGGTTTTGGGCCACTAGGCGATCGAGGATGGCGGTGAGGGTGGGCCGTTGCTCTAGCCAGCTTTTGGTCAGGCCCCACATGTCGGCGAGGCGCTCGTTGAACAGCACCAATCGCTGCTCGGCGTC
>CAYGVA010000399.1:0-3012 GCA_964353225.1 uncultured Leptolyngbya sp. | reverse complement strand
CTCGGTAGACTCTAATTGTTTGATTTTTTTGTCTCATTCTTGTTGACACATTCCGCCCGGAGACAGCGCCCGGACAGAACTCCCCCCAGCAGCAACCTTGCTATGCGAACAATATGGGCTGAGTCACGCTGCACTCCTTGCAGACCTAAAGCGATTCCCGTCAGAGGAGTGGCCATACCGGTGCAAGACAGCAGAGCAGGTAGTGAGTGAATATAACCGAGCTGAAATGAAGAACCCCGCTGGTTGTGTCCGCCGAGCGATTCAGCAAGAGTGGAATTGGCCTGGATTAAAAGCAGCTCGTGAGCGGGGAACCCCATCTGAAGTCCGGGACCTGATCCAGAACATATTTGTGCAGCAAAAACGAGTTTTCGGTATAAGCGCCGGACTGATCTTGAACGAAGTGACAGTAGAACAGACTCAACACGTTGATTTCAGCTCGTTACCATCCGACTTATATTCCACCCAGGCCACCCTTAGTGCGCTGTCATTCAGCGACCAAAAATGCTATCTGGAATGGCTGAAGAGCCAACCAGACTTACCGCAGTCTGACAGGCTGGCCAATCAAAAAGCAGACGAAATGACGGCTAGATTGAACCTTGCCGCTACACAAACTGATCGTGAGGCCTCCCTTACCTTGGCCGCCCTCACCGGTGACCTCTACAGCTTTTAAACCTTCCTAGGGCCTCCCTTCAAACTGAGGAACGATGCCCTAAGGGGATTGAGTCAGCACCCGTAATCGGTTCCAGACCTGATCAGAGTATTCACCTCGTATTTCCCAGTCATGGCCATCGGAATAGCCGAGAATTCCTGCCTGGGCCAGGATGAGTCCATCTGCAATGATGGATAAAGGATTTGGCAGCTTAGCCAATTGAGCCTGGGTCATACGCCCTAGCGGTGGATCAATGGGGGACCTACTGACCTATCTCCCTTGCCCAATCAGCGTCACGCAGAACTGTGCCAGTTACCCGTAGGCACTGTAGGCATTGCCCCGTAGGCGTAGGTCCTGTAGGTGGCGTAGGTGCCCGTAGGGGTAGGCACCTACAGCCAGTTTTCAACTTTCACCTACACCCCCGCTACACTGTGCCAGTAATCTGATAACGCTCCGTGTTCGTCTCCTGCCAACGGCAGATCAACCCCTCCGAAATCATCAAACAGAGACAGTCTCGGACCTCATCCGTTGAGGCCCTGGGCTGGTCACTGGGCCGGGTGCAAGCATTGCGAATCTCCCGCGCCGTCCTCGCCTCCCCATGGCCCCTGAGATAATCCAGAATGCGCTCCTGTAACGGCTTCACCGCAGATTCCGACTGGGCAGATTCCGGCTGAGGTTCTGCCGGTGCCCCCGGCACCCCGCAAGGCTTCAAATCCCCCGAGAACTGAGGAAACGCACAGAGTCGTGGCTCCCCCCTCAAACTGGCCACCTGCCAGAAACCCGTCTTCAGGGCTCGCAGTTCCGCCACCTGTTTACTCGATAAGCCCCCCACATGCTTCTGATACCAAGCCGCCATGTGACTTAACCCCTCCGCACATTTCTCCGAACCACAAATCACCGTCCAGAGATTCTGCAACGACGCAGCACTGATGCCCTTGATATCCGTCCCATTCTGAGTCTGCGACATCAACGCCAACCGCGCCCCCTGGGCTGCACCGGTAGCCAGATGTAGCTTGAGCAGCGAGGTAAACTCCTTCGCCACCATGCGGTCATCGTCATCCTCCACCGACGCTTGCAAGAGATCGGTAATCGCCAGCGCCTCATCCACCACCAGCCAATGCTCACCCTGGTCCGTCCCCTCCAAGATCGCCCCCACCGTGGCCTGCACCTCCCGCACCACCGCCGCCACATCCCGATGGATGTTGAAAGGCCGGAGCCGATAGCCCCGCCAATGCTGAGGCACTCGATCTGAATCCTTCAACGTCACATAGGTGACCCGCTTGGCATCCTTGAGCAGGTGCAACAGCGTGTTGGTTTTGCCGCCCCTGCTGGGGGCCAGCAGCTTCAGATGCGTCTCAGGCCGCAGCTGCAGTTCCCCCCGTACCAACGCACCGGCACCAGCAGTCGCCTTACCTGGGACGGTAGACCCCATCTGAGTCCCGTTGGAGGGTGACGGGTTGCTGGTGCCCTGGAGCTTTGGGGAATCCGGTGTTCCCCCTAACCCATGGCGCTCCATCGCTTCCGTCAGGTCCGACGCTTGTAGCCAAGCCTTGATCTTGGTTTTATCCCCCGCCTCGATCGCTTTGATTTCATCATCAATCGCCGCCACCGTACCGCCCATCACCAACACCGCCGCACTGGCCAGCGCCGCCACCCCCAGCCAACCGCCAACCCATAACCCCACCGGCCAACATAGGGCACTGGCAACAGCGGCCACCTGAGCCGTGGTAGACATCCCCACCGCCGCCCGAGAAATGGCCCGATTTTGCAATTCCAGTTTCAGTTCATCCATAAGACAAAAGCCCCCAGCCAAAGCCGAGGGCATAAAGGTTTGCACAAAGCCCTACATCACCCGCGCAATCTGCCGCCACAGCCACACATAAGCCGACAACCCAAACAACGTCACCAACGTCACAAACAGATTCCCCCAGGCCACATCCGATAGCAGCGCCGCCCAGCGGAACTGATCAAACGGCACCTTCAGCGGGGGCCAAAAGAAACTACAGGCGATCGCATCCAGGGCATAACAAACGCAAGCCAACGACACCAAAAACAGCATCTTGCTGCCCCAATGCTTCGACTTCGTGGTCTTCATCGCCGTCACCAACGGCCACACCTCCCCCAACTGAATCCCAGCGAAGATCGCCGCGCCAATTACGACCGACAGCACGACGGCAGAGTCATTCAGCCATCCGCCAACCACGGGAATAGAGAACAGCCAGTCCACCCAGCCCCACTCCGTCAACGCGTTGTGAATCAAATCCCGATAGGGGCCAACATTCATGAAGGCGATCGCCCCCACCACGAGCCCCGTGGCCAGCAGGATGGCCCCACCCATCAAGGTGTCCACCTTGCGTGGATCC
>CAYGVA010000398.1:0-3014 GCA_964353225.1 uncultured Leptolyngbya sp. | reverse complement strand
CCCCAGAACCGGCCCCCACGGTCGTAGAGACCCCGGCCCCATCCCTACCCGAGGGAAAGGAATCATCCATTTCCTTTGAGATTAATACCCAGCACCGACCGAGATCGTAGGAAGATAGGCAAATTATCAATCATCTGCCTATCCATGAGTTCCTCTTCTTTTCGTCACCCTGCGGTTGCAGATAACGCCCCTGCCGCAACATCTGTGAACCCAGACAATCATTATGGGGACATGGCCATTCAGCAAGCGGCCCTAGATCCCCTGGAAAAGTGGCCGAGCCCTTCGCAAAACCCCTACACCATTCATCTAGAGCATCCTGAATTCACTGCGCTGTGCCCCCGCTCGGGTTACCCCGACTTTGGCACCCTGGTGTTGGACTACCAACCCCAAGACTGGGTAGTGGAGCTAAAAGCCTTCAAGCTGTATATCAATAGCTTTCGCGATCAGCGCATTAGCCACGAGACGGTGGTAAATGTGGTGGCCGATCGCCTCTGGCAAGACTTAGCTCCGGTGGGGTTGCGGGTAATTGGCGACTTTACGCGCCGGGGTGGCGTTAAAACCGTAATTACCGTGGTCAAGGGGGACGATCGCCTGTTTACCCCTTATCAAGCCAATCTGCTCTAAGACCGAAACTATGGTGTATGAAGGGCGTTGTCCCCGGACCGGGACTTGGCTAAAATTGCCCCGCACCGCCGCTGCCGAGGCCGCTGCTACTGCCCTCATGGCTGAGTTGGCGACGGCGGCTGATCAGGGGCAGGAAGGCAAAATGTACGGCATCTTGCTGGCAAAAACGGCGACTGGGGCAGTGGTGACCCTAAAGGGGTTTTCGGGGTTATTACAGGGCCAGGGCCAGGTGGAGGGATGGGTGCCGCCCATCCCAGGGCGGGCGCAGGTGGCCCTGGCGGAAACGGAAACCCTGGCTCACCTAGACCGCATCACCGCTGAAATCTTGACCTTGCAAGCCCTCCCCGAGCGGGTGCAGTTGGCTCAGCAGCGGCAGATCTATGGGGAGCAGCGGCGATCGCTTGCCGCCGTACACCAACGGCAGCGCCGAGACCGCCAGCACCAACGCCAGCACCTCAGCACCACGCGCCAGGGCATTCCCCTGCGCAATGCCCTGGCCCAGCTAGATCGCCAAAGCCAGCAGGAGGGCATCGAACGGCGGCGGTTAAAGCAAGCACAGGATCAGGTGATCGCCCCCTTGCAAAAGATTTGCGATTCAGCGGATGCCCGGATAAGGGCGCTGAAACGGGAACGCAAAACCCGATCGCGCCAGCTCCAGGCCCAAATGCATGGGGCCTATCGCTTAACCAATTTTGCGGGGGAATCCATGACCCTAGCGGCGCTGAGCCCCCAGGGCTTACCCACCGGCACGGGGGATTGTGCGGCCCCCAAGCTGCTGCATTATGCCGCCATCCAGGGTTGGCAACCGCTGGCGATGGCGGAGTTTTGGTGGGGGCCGCCCCAGGGGGATAAACAGCCCGGTCAGTTTTATGGCCCCTGCCGCGATCGCTGTCAGCCGATTATGGGGTTTCTGCTGTCGGGGGCGACGGCAGCGATGGTGCCCGCTGTAGCAACGGATCTCACCCTAGCAATCCTTTACGAAGACAAAACGCTGATCGCGGTGGATAAACCACCAGGGCTCCTCTCGGTGCCGGGGCGCACGGGCGATCGCCAAGACAGTGTCCTCAGTCGCCTCCGCTGTCAATACCCCAGGGACGATATCCAAACGGTGCATCGCCTCGATCAAGACACATCGGGGATTTTGCTGTTGGCTCGAAATCTCCATGCCCACCGTGATTTAACTGCGCAGTTTCAGCAGCGGCAGGTCCACAAACAGTATGAGGCGATCGTGGTGGGCACGGTCAGCCCTGGGGTGGGCACGGTAGATTTACCACTCTGGGGGGACCCGAGCGAGCGCCCCCGCCAAACCGTCAATTTCCAGCGGGGTAAGGCCAGTCAGACCCACTATCGTGTGCTGAGCACCACAGGCCACCACACCCGCATCGCGTTTTGCCCCTTGACCGGGCGCACCCATCAACTGCGGGTCCATGCGGCACTGGGGTTGAATGCGCCGATTTTGGGCGATCGCCTCTATAACCCATCACCGCCTACAACCCGGCTGCATCTCCATGCCCAGGAACTACGATTCATCCATCCGACCCGCGCCATCGAGGTGTCTCTGTCGAGTCCAGTTCCATTTTAGAGGCTGTACAAGGGCGGCTAGAATCTTGCTCCTATTGCCCGCCCACCGATCATCCCCACTACGAGCCGCTACTCGCAAATCTGCAAAACCTGTTTGCCGATCATGCCCGGGCGGGCCAGGTGCGGATGACCTACGACGTCTTGGCTTACTGGCTAACGGATCCCGATAGATCCTGAAAGGCAAGCACCGCTGCATCACCCCGTTCGATCGCCCCTGCCCCCCTTACGCCCCATCTCCCGCGCTACGTCAAACATTAGAGACCCCAAACGACCTTCAATAGCAGCGGAATCCCTTAGACTGTGGGGATGTAAATTTGTGCCGTTGACCGCCAAAGGATCCCCGCCATGCGCCTGTCTCAGATGCTCTTTGTGACCCTTCGGGAAGACCCAGCCGAAGCTGAGATTCCCAGTCACAAACTCTTACTGCGGGCAGGCTATATCCGACGCATCGCCAGTGGTGTCTACGCTTACCTGCCCCTGTTGCTGCGGGTGCTGAATAAAGTCTCTGCCATCGTCCGAGAAGAGATGAACGCCACCGGCGCGCAAGAATGCCTGCTGCCCCAGCTCCAACCGGCAGAACTGTGGCAAGAGTCGGGCCGTTGGGACACCTATACCAAAGCCGAGGGCATCATGTTTGCCCTTGTCGATCGGCGCGAGCAAAACCTGGGCCTCGGCCCCACCCACGAAGAGGTGATTACCGCCGTGGCGCGGGACATGATCCGCTCTTACCGGCAGTTGCCCCTGCACCTCTATCAGATTCAGACCAAATTTCGGGATGAGATTCGCCCCCGGTTTGGCCTGATGCGGGG
>CAYGVA010000397.1:0-3017 GCA_964353225.1 uncultured Leptolyngbya sp. | reverse complement strand
CTCGATTTTGCAGGTCAGCGCGAATACCCAAACCCACCTGGGTCTCAAACCCCAACAATTGCTAGGGTCAGCGCTGACACAACTTTTTTCTGCTGCTCAATTCCGCACCCTGCTAGCCAGTTGCCCCGATGAACTCAATCGGGTTATCCCCATACCACTTGTGGTCAAGACACCCCATGGTGTTGTGCGATGTGATGGTTTTATTCAGCGAACGGCCACTGCGGTCATTCTCGAACTGGAACCTACAGGATCAAAAAAAAAGACTCTTTCTTTAAATGTCCATGGTTGGGTGCGAGAGCCCCTTTATCAACTGCAACAGGCCCTTGATGTTGCAACGCTGCTGAAGAGCTTAGTCAATGTCATTCAAGATTTGACGGGCTATGGCCGGGTACTGGTTTACCGATTTGATGCCCAAGGGGCTGGAGAGGTGATTGCAGAGGCCAAACACCGTGAGGTGCCATCCTACCTAGGTTTGCATTTTCCGGCCTTAGATATCCCTGAATGGGTGAGGGCCTCCTATTTGCAGGGTAAGCTACGGATCATTCCTAACCTCCAGGCCCCGCCAGTGCCACTGGTTGCCTCTCAACCGTCGCAAACTGCTGTTGCCCTTGACTTAAGCACCTCTGTTTTACGGAGTTCTGACCCCTGTGCGATTGAGTATTACCGCAACATGGGGATGTCAGCAGCCCTGGTGATTTCACTCATTCAAGATCAAGCCCTTTGGGGATTGATCTCCTGCCATCACCCCAGTCCGAAACGGGTCAACTATAGGGTTCGATCTGCCTGTGAACTCCTGGCCCAAATGGCCATGTCAGAGGTGGCTAAAAAAGAAAGACAAAATGATTTAATTCAGCAGCAGCAGCACTATACCCTGCAAGCGGAATTGCTTGCAGCCATTGCCCAGGCAAATAACTTGCAGGAGGTCTTAAATCAGCCGGAGGAGCGTCTCTTAAATCTGGTGAATGCCGATGGGTTAGCCGTTTGCGTCGGCAGTCAGTTGACCCTAATGGGGCGAACACCATCCATCGATCAGGTGCAAGCTTTAGTGGACTGGGCAAACCGTGACATTCAAGATCCGCTTTTTAAGACCCATTGCTTAGCTAAGGTTTATCCGGCGGCAACGGATTTTAAGGAAACCGCCAGCGGTTTATTGCGCTTACAAATTTCTAAAGTGCAACAGTGTTGGATGTTCTGGTTCCGCGCAGAAGTCCTGCAGACCGTGAATTGGGCTGGTCAGCCTGATCAGGGTGTAGGGCAGGATGAGCAGGGTCAAATACACCTGTCTCCACGGGCTTCTTTTGACCTATGGCAAGAAACGGTCGAAGCGACCTCCTTGGCTTGGCAACCTTTTGAGATTAAAAGTGCCCTCGATTTCAAGGCGGCGATAGTGGGGATTGTGCTCAAACAAGCAGAGGAATTAGCACAACTCAACCAGGAACTCCAGCGCAGTAATCGGGAGTTGAGTGCTTTTTCCTATGCGGCGGCCCATGATCTAAAGGAACCATTGCGGGGCATTTATAACTACGCCAACATCCTGCAAGAAGATTATGGGCCAGCCCTGGATGAAGAGGGCATGGAATATCTGGCAGAAATTCAAACTTTTGCACAACGGATGGAGACACTGATCAATGCCCTCATGAGAATTGCGCAACTGCGCCAACAAGCCTTGCAAATGCAAGTTGTTGATTTAAATGATGTGCTTGCCAACGCGGTGAAGGTGGTGCGTGCGAGCTGGCCGGAAATCGATTTTGAGCTACAAGTGCCCCATCCGCCTTTACCCCTGGTCCAGGGTGATCCAACGTTACTCAATGAAGTTTTTCGGAACTTACTCAACAATGCGATCAAGTACAACAAGCAAGCCCAAAAATGGGTTGAGGTTGGCTACCAAGAAAGCCCAGACGATGCTTCTGACGGCAAAACCTGGATAGTTTATGTGCGGGATAACGGCATCGGCATTCGCCCAGAACATGTATCGGCTGTTTTCCAGTTGTTTAAGCGGCTGCATCCCCAGGAGCATTATGGTGGCGGAGCTGGGGTGGGGTTGGCGATCGTCAACCAAATTATCGAACGCCATAACAGTCACATCTGGTTAGAATCCATGTTCGGAGTGGGAAGCACCTTTTATTTCACATTGCAGGAAGCATAAGACATGGGGGACTGATCTTCCCCCATGGCACGACGGCCCATTTCAACTGATGTGCTATTGACGACGCAAGGGTTTCAGGATGTCACCTGTTAAGACTGTCGGTTCGCCCATTTTTTGGGTGGTGCCCTGAAGGCGATGGTCTGGAAGGTGACGGGCAACCGCCACAGCGGCATTCGCTGGGCTAGCCGAGTCGGGCAGGTAGGTGATTGGTTGGGCAGCGATGGCGATTGGGGGGCTATCAGTCCTAGGACTCTCGAATATCGGTAGTTTCTGGACCCTATCGGCACGTTGATTGGCCTATTGGAAAAGGCCGAAATTATCAGCCTGCTGCGGCAAAAAGGACAGATGTGACTCGCTTAGACGCTATCCCTCATTAGCGAATGCCAATCAGCGACGTGAGGATAAGACCTAAACCGACCACAGCAAACAGCCCCCCTAACCCATAGGCAAACCCGCGATCGTCCTGAACGATAGTCAAGTCCTGCTGTTGCGGATTGGCAAGAAACTGATTGATTTGATCTGCCTTTTGGCGTTTACCCCTGGCCCCAGAACTTCGGACTGAGGTGAGGGGTATTTCATCTTCGGGAGTCAGCAAAATGACTTGATAGGTGCTATCCCCATCGCTATCTCGATAGCGGGCCACGTCTGCCCCTTCGAGTTGAGCGATCGCCTCGCTGTTCGTGCGACGGAGGGAGGCATGGGTGAGGGTGCAATCTAGCTGGGTGTTGCTGAATCGCTGGCACTCTAGGGTGGCTTTATCGCCGATGAAGTAGATGACCCCACAGCCCAGCACCACAAAAATTGGGCCGATGATCAAGCTAGATAGGCGTGAATCCATGGTTTAGGTGCTCAACATATCAAGAAGAGACTG
>CAYGVA010000396.1:1219-3061 GCA_964353225.1 uncultured Leptolyngbya sp. | reverse complement strand
CCCCGTGGCCAGCAGGATGGCCCCACCCATCAAGGTGTCCACCTTGCGTGGATCCTGTGTTTTCGTCTTACTAGCCGTCATCGTTACCACCCCAAAAACTGCCGAACTACCGTTTCATTGCCCGTCGTGGCCAGGTCTGCGGTGACCCCGTCCTTGACCACCACCGTGCCGCCAAAGGCATCACAGGCCGCTGTACCTTCTGGCAAGGGTTGGCCGTGTTCACCCAACAGCACGAGACCCGCCACGAGGGGGGTCTCTGGCACATAGACACAGGTGCCCTGATAGCGACTCACCGCCAGTCGGTCTTTGGCTGCCTGCTGATTGGCTTCTAATTGCTGACGGACACTGGTTTGCGCCGTATCTCTGGCGAGGGCCTGCCGTTCCTGGCGCTCGGTATCCGTCACGGTGGAAAGGCCACCCACCACCAGGAGCAACCCCGGCACCACCAACGCCACCAGGGGATTACGAAAAAGTTGGAGCATGGTGCTTATCCCCACAATTGGTCGATCAGGTTGTCTGTCGTCGCCACCGGTGCCGCTGCGGGCTCAGGTGTATTTTCTACATCTGCCGCAGGGGGCGGCGTGACGATGGGGGGAGATGTGGCCGAGGCGGGCTGTTGATAGTGCCAATACGCCGCCGTGCCGAGGGCGGCGATCGCCAAAGCCCCCAACCCCAACGGCCACAGCGGCCACCCGCCGTTCTCCACGTCAACCGTGGCCACAGAGGCGGCGCTATTGACCGAACCCGTCACCCGCGCAATCGACGGCTGTGGCACCTGATCGGCAAAGAGGATCGGCACGATCACGCCACCCACCTTGCAAAGCCCGGAACTGTCCATCTCTTTGTGGGCCTGCAAGGGTGGCATCGGGGGCATTTCTACCAAGGTGCGCAGGCTGCCGTCGGGGAGAGGAATCGTGTAGGCATTTAAGCCATTGGCCTGAAAGATTGCCCCAACCTGACCACAGGCCGGACGAAAGGCGATGTCATCATGGCCCGCTGGGGGCTGAGCTTGAGTACCGGGAATGGTGACACCCCCGAACTCCATTCCATTGGTCGGGGGTGCCACGAGCAGCACACCCGGCAGGGCTAACCCTGCCAAAATCGATAAAATCATGGGAGTTCCCTTGAGAAAGTGGGACAACCAGAGGGGAGCGGAGGTCCAGTCCGATTCCCCTCGTCACAACAAAACTGCGAGTACAAACCCCAAAAGCATCAAGGCGACGTAGGCCCATCGACACCAGCATCGTCGCCGGTCTCCTGGGGCTTTCCCATTGTCATCAGCTCCGCAAATAGCGCCTCCGCCGATACCGTCGCCGTGGTTTGCCGTTCCGCTAGCATCTTGGATTCCAGCGATTTGACCTGTAGCCGGGTCTTCGCCTCACCCATGCGCGTTGCCAACGTTTGGGCATCCCGCTCCGAACGGGAGAGCTGTTGGCGCTGATCGCGAATCTTTTGATCCATTGCCCCTTCCACTGAAGTGAGGGCCATGTCAGCGATCTGCACCAGGGTTTTCGTATCTGTCGCCTGACCCGCGACCCCATCAAAGAGCCGCACCATGGCCGTGGGGTCAAAGCCTTGGGGAAGCTGAATCTGCCGTTCTTCCACCGGGGCTAAGCTCCCCGCACGGAGAAAGTTGTCGGGCATGACTTCGGGGGCGATCGCCCCGGTGCGGTCAGTCGGCATGGGTGGTTGCGGGCTGGCCGCAGACCCCACCTCAAACGCTTGGCACATGGCCTGATAGGCCGCTGGCGAAAGACCGCTAGCGGTGTCATAACCCAACTCCCGAGCGCGCTTGCTCACCGTACCCTTGTTGATACTGTGGCGACGTTCAAACTCACCTAG
>CAYGVA010000396.1:0-1119 GCA_964353225.1 uncultured Leptolyngbya sp. | reverse complement strand
CTGCCAAAGAATGGCGGATAAATAGAGTTGGGATCTCAAAGAAGTGCAGCGGCGGATTGCAGCGCGTGATCCACTGGTGTGGGAATGCATTTTCTGGGGAGGGGCCGAGTTTCCCAAAGGCCCCATCGACTACTCAGGAGGAAAGGAGCAATGACAAAGCGGCGCGTGTACTTTTATCCCGCAGCGGGCCAGAGTATGGCCCCTGACTGGCAATATGGCCACCATGCCATGAATCCTGATAGCGTTACGTCACTGTTGGCAGAGTATTACTGCTGCTCTGGCCAGTCTGCCCCGAGCCTGGGCTATCGGCTGGATGAATTTAAGCATGACAACGCTGCTGCAACCTTTGACCACCAGGGCGGGGTCACCCATCATCGCCACTCTCCTTGGCTGGTTTCCCAGGTAGAAGAGTATGTGGCCAATACCGGTCTGGAGGCATTGGGTGAGGTGGTGATCTGCCTTTGCGACTATTCGCCCTTACCTGAGGAGGAGAATCCTTGGGTTGAAACAGCTCCCCCCCAGGTCAGTTTGGATAGCTTTGATGGTGATGCGGCGGCCTATGGGGCTTGGCAGCGATCTCAGGCGGTGATGGTATAGCCGCGAGGGAGCAAAACATAGAGCTGATTTAGGCTTGATTACCCGGTTGAGATCTCTTAAAGTTTGTCAACCTCACAATGGGAGGTTTTACGTTTCACTTGTCGTATATTTGTACTAATTAAAGGAGGTGATGAAGATGTGACCCCCAAGCAAAAGTCCTTAAAAAGCAAAAATCGATAGCTTCCCCGGCAAGGTAACCTATCGACTCTGCTTATGCCTATTGCGCCATTGCCACTGGTAATGGTGACGGAGGGGCGTTCGAAATTTCTACGCCTATCTTAAGCGCTGCGATCGTGCAGTGCAAGTTTTTTGCACCCAAAAATAGGGGTTTAGCCCTTAGGTAAGGGCTGAATTCCTTGCTACAGCGACACTTCAGGATCTATGAACCATAGAAAACTACTGGCGCAACGATGCCGTTGCCAGGGCGCACCGCACCGATTTCGCGCCTCTCAGCCCCCCATGGTTCCAGGAGGCCAGCCATGGTAGCCGCCTGGAATACGCCCCATCCCACCCCCATTGACC
>CAYGVA010000395.1:0-3082 GCA_964353225.1 uncultured Leptolyngbya sp. | reverse complement strand
TCGGTTTTCGGGTGTGTTGTTCCGCCCCCAGGACTTAATTGCCCTTTACCCTCTAGCCCTTTTGCTCTCGCTAGAAAATAAACATGGCTTCCTCTCCCCTCACCATCCAAAGACGCCCAGGGCAGAACCAATATTACGACGAGAGCCTTGGCGCAGAGATCTTGCCCCTGCGGATGATGCAGATCCCGGCGGGCAACTTTCTGATGGGCTCACCAGAGGATGAGTTGGAGCGAATGGACCGCGAAGGCCCTCAGCATCAGGTGAGCGTCCCGTTGTTCTTTATGGCCCAATATCCCGTCACCCAATCCCAATGGCGCTTCGTGGCCGCCCTGCCCCAGGTGAGACAAGAACTTAAGTCTGATCCATCCAACTTCAAAGGGGACCTACGCCCGGTGGAGTCAGTGTCTTGGCATGAGGCGGTGGAGTTTTGCGATAGGCTCACCCTCCACACAGATCGCCAATACCGTCTCCCCACCGAAGCCGAATGGGAATATGCCTGCCGTGCCGGGACCACCACGCCCTTCCACTTTGGCCCCACCCTCTCCACCGACTATGCCAACTACAACGGCTCTAGTGAGAAGTATGGGGCCTATGGCCCCGGCAGCCGGGGGGAATACCGTGAAGAAACCACCCCTGTCGATCAGTTTGAGGGTGCTAACCCCTACGGCCTCTATGACCTGCACGGCAATGTCTGGGAGTGGTGCCAGGACCATTGGCATGACAACTATAAGGGAGCCCCCAGCGACGGCAGCGCTTGGATAGAAGGGGGCGATTCAGAACGACGCATCCTCCGTGGCGGCTCCTGGGGCATCGGTCCGAGGGGTTGCCGCTCTGCGTCTCGCTACAGCTGCAGGGCCGGCTTCCGCGACTACTACATCGGTTTTCGGGTGTGTTGTTCCGCCCCCAGGGCTCTCTAGCGGGTGACCTGTCACTGGGCTTGCCCTTTACCCTCTAGCCCTTTTGCTCTCGCCAGAAAATAAAAAGGCATGGCCTATTCGAGTGGTTCTGGTGGGGGTTCCGGGTCCGGCTGTTTGACAAACCAATACTGGGCAAACAGCCTATGGCGCAGCCGATAGGTATCGCCATGGAGTAAATGGGCCTCCCAGCTTTGCAGCCGCTGCACCAACGGTTTGAAGGTGATCTTGCCCCTGGCGTAATCTCGCTGTAGCTGTCGCATCCGCCGCCGTGCCCGCCGCAAATTGTGATTCCGCACCCGAATCCGATCCGGCAACACCCGAAAGCCGACAAAATTCGCTCCATAGCGGGTTTCAAACAGTTGACTTTTAATCGGATGCATCTTCAGTCGCAGCTTGGCTAAGCAGTCCTCCATTGCCACCCGTGCTGCCGCCAGCTTCTCCCGGTCGTCCGAAAAGGCCGCAAAATCATCTACGTATCGTAGGTAGTGCCGCAGCTTCAACTGCCGTTTCACAAAATGGTCAAAGGGGTTCAGATAGAGATTGGCAAAAAACTGACTGGTGAGATTGCCAATCGGCAATCCCCTGCGTCGTAGCACGGGCGTCAGTAAGTCATCCCCCGGAAAGTATTCAATCACCGGGACCTGCTCATTACTGGCGTCGATAATTTTGTCGATCAACCAGAGGGTGTCCGGGCATTTGATTCGCTGACGGATCAAGCCCTTGAGGATTTCATGATCGATAGACGGAAAATATTTCTGGATATCGCACTGTAAGCAGTAGCGGTGACTGCGTGCCCACCCAGTAAACTGCCTCAGCGCCCGGTGGGTGCCATAGCCGCGACGGTTGGCATAGGTCTCACCAATCAAGGTCTGCTCCAACAGCGGCACAATCACGTTGCAGAGGGCATGGTGCACCACCCGGTCCCGATAGGGGGCCGCTGAAATCAGGCGCGGCTTTGGGTCCTGAATCTCAAAGGTGCGGTAACGGCCCGGTTGGTAGCGGTGGCTGAGCAGCTCCCGTTGTAGGGTAAACAGCTCCTGCTCCAGGTGGTGGTTAAAGGCCAGCACATTCGCCCGAAACCGCTTGCCCTGTTGGGCTTGCTTGGCCGCCTGGAAGAGGTTGTCAAAGGTGGTGATTTGGGGCCAGAGGTTACCGTGACGTTTCATAACAAGAAGCTAGGAGCCAGAAGTCAGAAGTGAGAATTCAGAATTTAGAGACGTACCTTATTGGTTGGTGTCTACTGCCTTACCTCCTGACTCCTGACTCCTATCGCCCTCTTTTTGCTGCTTGATCCACCCCCCCAGGTCAGTGCCAATCCCGTTGATGAGCTGGCCCACATACTGGTAGCGCCGGTGCGACAACAAATCAAAATCTAGCAGCAGGCGAGTCTGGTAGCGCAGCACATCCAACTTGCTGTTGAGGGCTTGGAGCTGAGGCAGTTTATCGCGCTGATAGCGGGCCAGAATCAGGCTTTCCAGCAACTCGTAAAGTCCCTCTACCATGCGGTTACCCAACTGAAACTTATGGTCCCGAGGCAGTTGATTCAGCAACGGTACATACCACTTGATCAGGTCATAGGTCTTCTGGATGATGGGTAGATCAGCAGCCATAGGTCTTGCGGCACACCATTGACGACAGGGGCCAGCATACAAAACTGTGGCGAGCCCTTCTTCGGACGCGCTCCGTTCCGGTATCCTTCTGCTTGGGGTAGGCCGGGTAACGTGGCGGCTCCTGGAACAACAATCCGTTCGCGAAGCGTTGCGTAGCAATGGAATTGCCGCTCTGCGTATCGCAACAACAACAATGCCGACAACCGCAACAACAACATCGGTTTTCGGGTGTGTTGTTCCGCCCCCAGCACTCTCCTATCGCCAGCAATGGCCGGTCAGAACTGGCAGGTGGGAATCTGTCGGGCGTGCCCCAGGAGAGTCCAAACCTACGCCAGTGATGCTTTTGCATCCAAACATCAAACCGGGCCAGTTATTTTGGTAGGGCAACCGAAGATCTGGCTGGCCCACCCCTCTATGAACCTCACTGTTCGTCGTACGCCTCGCACCGGTCAGGGCTTTATCGAGCCCTTGTTGACGGTGACTGATGCCCTGCCCCTGCAGATGGTGCAGATTCCTGGCGGTGCCTTCACCATGGGCTCTCCTGAGGATGAGCTG
>CAYGVA010000394.1:0-3085 GCA_964353225.1 uncultured Leptolyngbya sp. | reverse complement strand
GAGACGCGTTGCGAACGACTTCGCTCAGCCAGCGTAGTACCAGGGACGCTTACGTCTAGGGGTTAGTCGTCCCCAAGGGTTTTCAGGCGGCATTTCTCAAGAAATGTTGGGTTGGTTCAATGAAAAAGGGGGAGCGTTACCTAATGCCCGAAGCGCGAACCGAGCGCTTAGCAGCTCGATTGCGGGAGTTGGGAGAAAACCCTGATCAAGTCTGAACGTATGAGCGTCAGGAGATGGGCACTACGCAAGGACCACTGAGGTTACCGTCAACCTCGGTAGTGCCCATGGGATCGGTTTCTAAGCCGTCGCGAAGAATTCCTTTGACTTCACCGGGTCAGGCACCATGGTCTTGTCACCGGGTTGCCAACCGGCGGGGCAGACCTCATCGGGGTGACTCTGCACATATTGAATGGCCTGCAAGGTACGGAGGGTTTCATCCACGCTACGGCCAAAAGAGAGGTTATTAATGGTGGCATGTTGAATAACTCCCTCTTTATCGATGATAAAGAGGCCGCGCAAGGCCACCCCCGCATCTGGGTCCAGCACATTGTAGTCGGTGCTAATTTCCTTCTTGATGTCTGACACCAACGGATACTCTAGATCGCCAACGCCTCCGAGCTTGCGCTCCGTTTGAATCCAGGCAAGGTGAGAAAATTCGCTGTCTACTGAGACCCCCAACACCTCAGTGTTCACGTCCTTGAAGTCACCGTAGCGATCGCTGAAGGCCGTAATTTCAGTCGGGCAAACAAAGGTGAAGTCTAGGGGGTAGAAGAACAAGACAACATACTTGCCCCGTAGATCAGAGAGCTTGATCGTTTTAAACTCCTGGTCAACAACGGCGGTTGCCGTAAAGTCGGGGGCCGATTGACCCACCCGTAAGCAGCCCTCTACTGGACTCGTCATAACAGTCTCCTCATTACGCCATAGGCATCCGTATTTGCAGGCTCTGCATCTAGAGCCACAAATTGCTCGCTTGTATCATAGTCCCTCGAATTTCCTTCACCACGGAATCCAATGGCGAAATGTAACAGCTTGCTCCAGTGAGTTTTAGTGAAAAGAACTATAATAGAATTACTTTTTAAAGTGCTATTCCACTAGAAATAACGCCTGTGTTCACCACTGCCCTGTCCGCTAACCCTGCCCCTTTACCCTCTGTAGACCTGTTTGAAGCTATCGAAGCGCTCAAGCGGGATCTTAATGCGGTTGTTCTAGCGCACTACTACCAAGAGCCTGATATTCAGGATGTAGCGGACTATATTGGCGACTCCTTAGGGTTATCCCAACAGGCGGCCCAAACCGATGCGGATGTGATCGTGTTTGCAGGGGTGCACTTTATGGCCGAGACTGCCAAAATCCTGAATCCAAACAAGCTCGTCCTTTTGCCCGATTTAAATGCGGGCTGTTCCCTGGCTGATACCTGTCCGCCAGACCAATTTGCTGCGTTCAAGGCGGCCCACCCCAATCATCTCGTCATCTCTTACATCAACTGCTCTGCCGAGATTAAGGCAATGAGCGACATCATTTGCACCAGCTCTAACGCAGTTAAAATTGTCAACCAAATTCCGGCGGACCAGCCGATTATTTTTGCCCCCGATCGCAACCTCGGTCGCTATGTCATGGCCGAGACCGGTCGAGACTTGGTGCTGTGGCAGGGCAGTTGCATGGTTCACGAAACCTTCTCCGAGAAAAAGCTGGTGCAGCTCCAGATGGAGTATCCCCATGCCGAAATTGTGGCCCACCCAGAATGCGAAGCACCGGTTTTGCGCCATGCCCATTTCGTGGGCTCTACCACGGCGCTGCTGAAGTATGTGCAGCGGAGCGATCGCAGCCAATTTATCGTAGTGACCGAGTCGGGCATCATTCACCAGATGGAAAAGCAAGTGCCCAACAAGCACTTTATCCCGGCCCCCCCCACCGGCAATTGCGCCTGCAATGAATGTCCCCACATGCGGCTCAACACCCTAGAGAAACTACACCGGGCCATGGCCGAGCGGCAGCCCGAAATCACTCTGTCCCCCGAAATCTGCACGGCGGCGCTCAAGCCGATTCAGCGGATGCTAGAAATGAGCCGCTAAAGACTTTAACGACGGCGACTTTGCAATTTGCGGTACACCGCTTTCACATCCACATTGTGGTGGGCCATGGCGACCAGGGTGTGATATAGCAAATCCGCCACTTCCCCGGCGATTTCATCGGCGTTATCGTCTTTGCAGGCCATCACCACCTCCGCCGATTCCTCGCCAATTTTTTTGAGAATCTTGTTGTCGCCCCCCGCCAGCAGCTTATTGGTGTAAGAGCTCTCTTGGGGATTGGCTTGGCGATCGCGAATCACGCCATACACCTGGGACAGGGTATCGGCGGGCGGCGGTGAAATCTCGCCGTCAATTTGGTGGAAGCAACTGCGCTCGCCGGTGTGGCAGGCAATATCCCCCTGCTGCTCTACGGTCACCAGCAGGGCATCGCTGTCGCAGTCATAGCGGATGGACTGGACTTTTTGCAGATGGCCGGAGGTCGCGCCTTTGTGCCACAGTTCTTGGCGGGAGCGGCTCCAAAACCAGGTATCACCGGTCTCTAAGGTTTTCTGCAATGACTCCCGGTTCATCCAGGCCATCATCAACACGGTGCCGTCGAGGTAGTCTTGCACGATGGCGGGGACGAGTCCCTGATCGGTGTAGCGGATTTGATCGAGGGGGACAGCGGTAGCGGAAAGGGACATGGCTTAAGCGTAAAAGCAGCGTACTTGGTCAACTTATCACGCAAGTTTCATCGGCTAATGCACTGGGCAGTAAACCACGATCACGAATCGTGCCATAGGAAGATAGAGGGCATGACTGACTGACTGATGCTCTTGGAAAGCGCTCTGGTTATGGCAAAGCATTCCTTGACAAATGATCGTTAAACGCTTGTCGAAAGGCATCTAGCCCTCAAATTTTCTACTCGTTGCAAGGTGAATAACCGGTGGAGGAGGGCCGCACGGTGTCTCAAAGCCTGCGCAAGGCGATCGCCTTTCTCTTGCCGGTGAATGGCGGTGAGTCCATGACCATTTTGATCAGTGCCCTCTTAGCACGAGACCTGCCGATTTTGT
>CAYGVA010000393.1:0-3091 GCA_964353225.1 uncultured Leptolyngbya sp. | reverse complement strand
CAGCGCAGCGCCGCCACCGAGAGCGGGGTGGCGTTTTGGCAAATCGAGAGTGACCTGCTGGCCCTGTACGAGCAAACCCTGGCCGAAACCGACGAGTTGCGGCAACTGAGCGATCGCCCCTACGACGATCTCAGTGCTGCCGAGCGCGATCGACTGGCGGCCCTGAATGATCGCTATCGAGCAGTGCAGCAGCGGTTCACCGCCTTTCTGGATCGCCCCGAAGTTGCCACCCTGCTGGCGCAAATTCGCCAAGACACCAACCGCCAAAACTTCGACCTCGAAAACCAATATCGCGCCCTGCAAAACAACCTGCGCGCCCAGCCCCAAGCCACCGCCCTGCTGTATCCGCTGATCCTGCCCGATCGCCTAGAGCTAGTGCTGATCACCGCCGATGGGCCACCGCTGCGCTACCCGATCGCCATCACCGGAGCCGACCTCAACCGCGCCATTGTGGCCTTTGGTCAGGCCCTCAAAGATCGCGGCAGCGACATTCAACCCCTGGCCCAGGAGCTTTACGGCTGGTTGATCGCCCCCCTCGAAGCCCAGCTAGAGCAGGCAGGCATCGAGTCGATTATCTATGCCCCAGACGGGGCGCTGCGCTATATTCCCCTCGCCGCCCTCCACGATGGCGACCAATACCTGGCCGAGCGCTTTAACCTCAGCCACATCACCGCCGTTTCCCTCTCTAATCTCAGCTTGGCTGCCGAGCCCGACCAGCGCCGGGTGTTGGCCGCCGCCTGCGCCGAATGTACCTATACGATTACCGTGGGCGATCGCGCCTTTCCCTTTGGGGATTTGCCCTACGCCGCCACCGAGGTCAACCGCTTGGCCGACCAGGTGCCCAACACCAGCGTGCTGCTCAACCAAGGGTTCAGCAAAGCCGAGCTAGAAAATCGCCTCCGCAGCTACAGCATCATTCACCTCGCCACCCACGGGGCCGTCGTTGCCGAAGCCCCGGCCCAATCTTTTTTGGTGCTGGGCAGTGGCGAGACCCTCAGCCTCGAAACCATTCGCACCGACTGGAGCCTCAGCCATGTCGAGCTGGTGGTGCTGAGCGCCTGCGAAACGGCGGTGGGTAGCGCGGAGTTGGGCAGCGGGGTGGAAATTTTGGGGCTGGGGTACCAGATCCAGGAGGCCGGTGCCCAGGCGGTGATCGCCTCGTTGTGGAATGTCAGTGACCCCGGCACTGAGGCGCTGATGACGGCGTTTTACACCGCCCTAGAGCAGGGCATGACCAAGGCGGAGGCGTTGCGGGCGGCGCAGATCGCGTTGATTCGCAATCAGTCGGTGGCGGAGATTGGGGGCGATGGTCCTGAGGGACCGGTCTACGACCATCGAGCTGGTGCCCGACCCGTGGCCCTTGAGGGGACGGCGACCCCGAGGGCAGTGGGCTACAGCCACCCGTATTATTGGGCTCCGTTTATTTTGATTGGCAATGGGTTGTAGGGGGCCTGCACCCGTTATGCCGGGTGGCGATCGCCCGCTGGCATTTCTCCTACTGATATTTCCTCTCCCGGTTCAGGGCTGACCGTAGGAAAGTCCACCGCTTCGTAGAGTTCTGCCATTGCCCCGTCCCAGCCCACACTGGCGAGGGTCAGGGTATCGCCGTCACCGTAGGGATGCAGCACCCACAACCCTTCTGGGTTACGGCGAAACACCTCCACCTGGGGCCGAGTTTGGGAAATCAGCCCATACTCTTGCAGGCTATCGAGGTGGCGGTAGTCGCTAAACTTGTCGCCCCGGTCAAAGGCTTCGGTCGAGTCCGACAGCACTTCCACGATGAGTTTA
The DNA here is from genome assembly GCA_964353225.1 of uncultured Leptolyngbya sp. Classification (GTDB taxonomy): domain Bacteria; phylum Cyanobacteriota; class Cyanobacteriia; order Phormidesmidales; family Phormidesmidaceae; genus PCC-6406. The sequence goes on along the minus strand of CAYGVA010000393.1, from coordinate 1,303 downwards.
GGAAAGCGTTTGTAGGTGGATGTCTCGGCGTCTCGGGGGTCGCAGGTGACCATCACGTCGGGGTAGTAGTAGCAGTTACAGGTCTCGATGCGGGCCTTCACATCTGCAAAGTAGGTGCGACATGGCCCCCCTCGCAGGTGGGCTCTCAGTAAGGCATACAGATTTCCCGTGATCAGGTTATGGGCATCGGTGCCCCCGGCCATGGCATAGACTTCTCCATCCCGGTATTCATGCTTGCTCGGGCTATGGGCCTCGGCGGCGAGATAGTCTTCGGGAGAAAAATAGTCAGTAGCGGGGAGGGCAACCATGGGTTTTGAAGGGTGGGCTCGCGGCGATGGTTCCATTGTATCGATGGGGCGCGATCGCCAAACGCCAGTCGGAGACCCTCGCACTACCAACATCGCTCAATAAAACCCATTTTCCATACTCGTTTGGCCCTGGCCCACAGTTGAATAAGTTGGCTGGGTTTAGCTATACAAGGATGTACCCCGCTAGAGGCTGACTGATGGGTCGGGTGGCAGCGGCTCAGCAATCAGCCTCCCAGTATGGAAGTTATGCAGCCAGGGCAGTGATGGCCTACGTCTACATTTTGGAATGCGCTGACGGCAGTTTTTACACGGGCAGCACTCGCCATCTTGGGAAGCGGTTGCGGCAACATCAGCAGGGGGAAGGGGCGCGGCATACGGCAAAGCGCCTGCCGGTGAAGTTGGTCTATTGGGAGGTGTGGCCTCACATCGGGGCGGCGTTTGAACGGGAGAAGCAAATTCAGGGCTGGAGCCGCAAGAAGAAGCGATCGCTGATTATGGGGGAGTTTGAGCGGTTACCGGAGTTGTCGGCGTGTCAGAATGTCAGTCATTCTCGGTATTGGCGGGCTGGTTTCGACTTCGCTCAACCAGCAAATACCCTCGACTCCGCTCAACCAGCCGATACGGTGCAGCCGGAAGATCCTCCAGTTCCCTGAGCGGGTGATCCGGTGCTGGTTTCGACTTCGCTCAACCAGCGAATGCAGGAAAGGATATGGAGGACTCTGCTCAACTAGCCGATACGGTGCAGCCGGAAGATCCTCCAGTTCCTTGAGCGGAGTCGAAAGGAACGGTACGGGTGATCCGGGTGCTGGCTTCGACTCCGCTCAGCCAGCGAATGCGGGAACGGATACGAATGACTCCGCTCAACCAGCGAATGCGGTCCATATCCCAGTTCCCTGAGCGGATGTCGTATTCCAGTTCCCTGAGCGGATGTCGTATTCCAGTTCCTTGAGCGGAGTCGTGGGCGAAGCCTGCCCGGAGGGCATAGGGAACGGCGC
>CAYGVA010000392.1:0-3096 GCA_964353225.1 uncultured Leptolyngbya sp. | reverse complement strand
GTGGGGGTGTTTTGCTATAAACAAAATGTTGGAAAGATGTTTCAAGTCGTTAATGTAATGTCGCTGTCTATTATTTCCTGCATCTACACCATGGTCGAAGGGTTGCATTATCAAGGGTGACTGCAATGGTTGTGGTTGACAGTACAAGGCTACTATATGGAAAGTCACAAAACGTGAGTTGCTCCTCACTTAGTTATTTGGCTTTCCTTTACTGTAGCAAGATGCGATGGCCCCTCAACTATCCGACCTGGAACTTACCCAGCGTATTCTAGACATGGCTACGACCGGTGTGTATCGGAAGTCTATCCTTGAGGCGCTGCAACCGGTTGCTACTCAACGACAAATTCGGCATGCTATTGCTAATGCCAAGCAGTTTGGGCTCAGGTCTGATCGCACCCTCAGAGATAACGAGTTGGGCACCTACTACCAGGTGGATTTACGCTACTACAGTTCCTTCCAGGCAGTGGTTAATGCCGCCGTTCCCCTAGATAGTAAGGATATCGCCAGACAAATTCTGTTGGCAACCCAGGTGCTGCGTCGCATGTTGGTGGTGGCAGGGGGAAGTGCGATCGCCCTATTTATGGTGGGCGGAGTGTGTTTGGTGACGGGGCATCTGCATAGTGGTCGCTTGGCCTGGCTGAGTGCGATTAGCATTGGTGGGGTTTGGGCAGTACAGAAAGCCCTGACCAGGTCACTGGTGTAGGAACTGATGTGGGTGTCGACTCGCCATAATAGGATTAAGTCTCCAGCTTTGGGTCCAATACGAATGCGTCTGCAAGTTCTTGTCCGTAAGTTCCACGCCGCGCTAGCGCCTTTTGTCTTGCTGCCATTACTCGTCACCGTGACCACTGGGGTCACTTACCGCCTGGGCAAAAGCTGGTTGGGTCTGGATCGTGATCAAGTACATTTTTTGATGACCCTTCACGAAGGCGAATATCTAGGTCCAGCCCTAGAACCGATCTATGTGCTGCTAAACGGTTTAGGGTTAGTCTGGATGATTGTGACTGGAGGACTAATGGCCTGGCAAAATTTGCAGAGATCGGGCCACAAATCGGCTTCTTCGCAACCCGCATCAGATGATTAGGGCACAAACTATCTCGATGCGATTTATTATGCTGACCGGCTTCCCCTAGGCTTTATCGGGTAATAAACCAAGTCCATGTTGAGAACCGTAGTTCTTCCCCTCACCCTAAATCCCTCTCCCCAGGGGAGAGGGATTTAGGGTGAGGGGAACTCCAGGTTTCAAGTTAGACGAGTTTTAGTACACAGTCATCAGGGGCTAAGGCCAAGATTGAATCAGCTAATAACCGGTTTTAACGCCATCTTCCCGGGATTAAGGTGCAAGGACAGTTCCCGTCACGCTAACAGCATGTCCAGGATAAAGAATCAGAACTTTTGGCCGCAGCCAATTGTTTTAGTTTGCTTGCCCTGCACGGCCAATAAAAATCAAGTTGTAAAGACTTATCTCTATACAATTGACTAGTGATAAATACCTAGCATTCAAGGATTAGCCTGGGCGAGACTGATTGCGTAATCGATATTGTTTTAAAGCCTCATTGATCTGAATGCAGGCACTGAGGTAATTACAGCCTTTTTGCTTTTGAATCCACTCAACCAGCACCGAATAGCTAGCTTGTTGGCAAATTAGTTGATCCAACTCATTCATATTCTAATTTTATGAAGCTTTAGCCCAGTTAGCCTAGCAGGTAAATGTCATTTTGAGACTGACCCATACCACTGATGAACCAAACTATTCCTGTCTTGGATTTGCAAATGTTTCGGAAGAGCGATCCAGCTCAGCAATCCGATTTTGTAAAGATGTTGAAACAGGCCCTAGCAACCCTAGGGTTTTTTGCTGTAATCAATCATGGTGTTGATGCAGTATTGATTACAGCCGCCTATGGGGCAATGACCAAGGTCTTTGAGTTGCCCTCCGAGGTCAAATCCCACTACGAAAGTCTTGATCTCCAGGGTCAGCGAGGGTTTACGCTGTTTGGGCGTGAGCATGCTAAGAATTATCCCCATCCCGATCTCAAAGAGTTTTGGCATATTGGTCGTGCATCAGGGACACCGGCGAACCTTTGGCCAAGGGAGGTGCCTGACTTCCAACCGATTTTGACAGCGCTGTTTGCACAATTAGAAGTTTGTGCATTGCAGTTGTTACAAGCCTGCGCCTTGGCCCTCGATCTGCCCCGCCATTACTTTACGGAGCGAGTGGTTGATAGCCCCACCCTATTGCGGGTGATTCATTACCCGGCCATACCTCCAGAAGCTCATCCGGCCAGTTTGCGGGCGGCTCCTCATCAGGATATTAACTTGATTACCTTGCTCTGTGAGGCGACTGCGCCGGGGCTGGAATTGTTACAACGGGATGGCCAATGGCGAGCGATTGCACCCCTGCCGGGACAAATCATTGTGGACAGCGGGGACATGTTGCAGAACCTCACCAATGGTTTGTTTCCTAGCACCACCCATCGGGTCATCAATCCCGATCAAGATTATGAGCGGCGCTTTTCGCTTCCGTTTTTTGTTCATCCTCGGCCCGAGGTGGATTTGACCCCGTTGCCCCAGTGCGTAGCCCAAACGGGAGGGGCTCTCCGTTACCCTAGTTTGACTGCTGGGGCGTATTTGGCGCAGCGACTAAGGGAGATTGGCCTAAGTCGGGTTTGAATGGGGATTCGGGCCTTGAGCGAAAGTCTTGCCGGTAGAATAAGAGCACTTAGCTGATTTTATTACCGGTAAAGCATTATGCTGCTCTCCGCTGGGCTTCCGGCCTTTTTTGTGACCCTTCGCGAGGGTGTTGAGGCCGCGCTGGTGGTGGGCATTGTTTTAGCCTGCCTCAGCAAGGCGCAGCAGTCTTATCTCAATCGTTGGGTTTACGCCGGAATTGGGGCGGGGCTCGTGGGCAGTGCCTTGATTGGGATTATTTTAAATACTGCTGTGGCCCAGTTTCAGCAGGGGTTACCGGGTTTAGAAGCCCTGATTGAGCCCCTGTTTGATTGTCTATTCGGCGCGATCGCCATCATTATGCTGAGCTGGATGTTGGTATGGATGACCCGCCAAGCCAGCTCCCTCAAAAGCAATATCGAAGGCACC
>CAYGVA010000391.1:0-3108 GCA_964353225.1 uncultured Leptolyngbya sp. | reverse complement strand
CAACCTCAGCAGTTATCTCCATGACTTGGGGGTAATCCTTCACTTCCAGGATGATCCAGTGCTTAAAAATACTGTCATCCTCAACCCCGAATGGGGCACTGCCGCCGTCTACAAAGTTCTTGACACTCCAGAAGTACTTGAGGACCAAGGTCGCTTCAGTCGTGATCAACTGGATACAATTTGGAGCGATGACGAATATGCCGAGATGCGCGATCAGCTGCTGCAACTGATGATGCGCTTCAAGCTCTGCTACGAAATTCCGGGTCGTCCTCACCATTACATCGCCCCTCAGCTCCTCGATATCGACAAACCCCAATACGACTGGAACGGAGACCAAAATCTCTTACTGCGCTACAAATACGGATTCATGCCCAAAGGCATCCTCACCCGCTTCATTGTGGAGATGCACAAATACATCGAAGGACAACGGTTGGTCTGGAAAACCGGTGTTGTCCTGACTAACAATGCCGCCCGTGCCGAAGTTATCGAGCTGTACTACAAAGGGGAGATCCACATTCGTGTCAGTGGTGTCCGCTCCAAAGAGTTACTGACGGTGATCCTGCACGAAATCGACAAGATCAACGACTCCTATGATCGGATCCGCGTAGATAAACAAATTCCTTGCAACTGCAAAATCTGTGAGGCTAGCGATCTACCTCACTTTTTTGCCTTAGACACTCTGCATCGCTTTCTTGATCGGGGCAAAACCACTGCTGAATGCCAAAGTAGCGGTGACCCAGTGGCAATTAACCCAATCATTTTCGGGGTCAGCGATACGCTTTTGGAGGTCAGTTACGATGCTCCCCATCGTGTTCTCCCGCTTAATCGCCCTAAGCCCACTGTGCAGGGCATAACAAAGATACCGCCGACAGTTAAGGAACAATGGCCCATTCAAACGCTTACAGAGACCCCAATCACTAAAGAAGTCTTTATTTCCTATGCCTGGGGCGGCGACAGTGAGGAGATGGCCAACAAGATTGATCAAACCTTCGCCACCACCGACATCACCCTGATCCGCGATAAACGCAACCTCGGCTTCAAAGGTCGCATCAAAGCCTTTATGGAACAAATCGGCCAGGGCAACGCCGTCATCGTCGTGATTAGCGACAAATACCTCAAATCCGAGAACTGCATGTTCGAGCTGGTGGAGATCGCCGCCAACGGCGACTTCTACGATCGCATCTTCCCCATCGTCCTCCCCGACGCCCAAATCTATAAACCCGTCCAACGCATCCGCTATATCCAGCACTGGGAGCAAGAAATCGCCGAACTCGACGAAGCGATGAAATCCGTTAGTTCTGCCAACCTACAAGGCTTTCGCGAATCCATCGATCAATACACCCGCATCCGCAACACCATCGCCGAGCTGGTGGAGATCCTCAAAGACATGAACACCCTCACCCCTGATCTCCACAGCGACTCCGGTTTTGCCGCACTGCTGGCGGCAGTCCAAAAGCGCCTCAACCCATAGACCCAGCACATAATGAGCCTGTTACCCCACCTGCCCGATCGAACCTGGGCTACGACACTGCTGCGTATTACTACGGAACCCCCCATAACCCTGCCCCCTGTTTTAGGATGAAAGCAGCGCGACATCTTGGTAATTACATCTCAAAAATTGCCGGATACCCTCACGCGCCATCAGGTTAAGTAAAGGGTGGCTCACGGTCGGTTAACCACCAACCCGGTGAGACTCGCCGCCACCGCCTTACGCGCCATCTACCTTTTGACCCCATACCCATGGTCCGCCCCAGGGATAGTCTCCCTAGGGGCATCAACGCCATTGGGAGCCCCCACCCCAGAGCATCATCATGGTTTTATGCCTCCACGCCATGGATCGACTCATCCATCGTTTTGCCCAAGGTCATCAAGACTTTGCGGGCATCGACCTTACCGCAGCCGATTTGAGCAACGCCCAACTGCCCTTCATCAACCTGAGTGACGCCAACCTCCATCAGGCCAACCTCACCCATGCCTTCATGCCAGGGGCCGACTTGATTCGCACCCAGCTCAGCCATAGCTGCTTAGCAAACATCAATTTGATTGGGGCTGATTTGCTCCGTGCCCATTTGCACCAAGCCGACCTATATCGAGCGCTCCTCAGTGGGGCAAGGCTCGTGGGGGTCGATCTGAGCGGGGCCAACCTGATCGACGCCAGCCTTGATGGCACCGATCTCTCCGGGGCGATTCTCCGCAAAGCCAACTTACAAGGGGCCAATCTGAAGGGGGCAAAACTCCGGGGAACCGATTTGCGGGATGCCAATTTAAAGGGTGCAATTCTGGATGATGTCGCCTTCCACTGCACCTTCATGCCCGATGGCAGTTGTCGAGACTGCGGAGATATCGAAGCCTTCCCGCTCTTGCCCGAGACCGTTCCCTTGCCGCCCATGTCATCCTAGGGCCGCCGCCACGGCCTCTACGATATTCATGACCGCTTCCCGAGATATTCATGACCGCTTCCCGATTGCCTGGGTCCCGCTGCGTCTAGGCGTTGCTATCGGCAGCGGCTTTGTGCGCCATTTGCTTACTGGCGACGGGTTGCCACATATTGCCCGTGAATGCTGACCCCATAGGGGACACAGTAGGTCAGGAGGACAGAAATCCAGCGATCGCGGGTCATGTGTTTATCCATAACGGCTCCGCCATGGTTGATGAGAAACAAAATGCTGCCCACCACCAGCGCCACCCGCACCGCATTGGCCGCCATCGCCGGATTTTTGAGCGCAGCGAAATATCCGAGCCACATCTGCCCCATGATGGTTTAATTCCTTTTATTCACGACAGTTTCTGCAACTTACAGCTTCTACAATTCCACTATTCAATCCCCTGGCAAAGGTGGAATTCCCTAGGGGCATCCGGTGGCTCATTCAACCCAGCGTATTTATCCCAGTGTATTTGCGCCCGAGCGCGATCAGTTTCTGGTGTGTGGCCTCGGCAGCCTTGGGCAGCATTGCGTCGCCAACCTGAAACCCTTTGATGTGGGCATTACCGCTGTCGAGTTAGCGCCCCCCACCCTCTGGGAAATCAAAACCCTCCCCGATCAGCTCGACCAACTCGTGATTGGCGACTGCCGTCAGGCCGAGATTTTAGAGCAGGCTGGGGTAAAGC
>CAYGVA010000390.1:0-3118 GCA_964353225.1 uncultured Leptolyngbya sp. | reverse complement strand
GCGATCGCTGTCCTACAAGTTGAGAGCCAAGATACGCCTAGGGCTAGCAATATTTCGGGAAGAATTCGAGAAGAATTCGGGAAGAACAGTATTTCTTTACGTCTACATTCCAAATGGTTCTATGTTTGATGGGCTGATGTTGGGCTGTGATAGCAGACGATAGTGTCCAGATTGCCCACCTCATTGAGGCCAGAAAGCATGAAAACCTTAGAAGAAATCAAAAGGTGGCTAGTGCAAAATAAGCCCACCCTAGAGCAACGCTACAACATCAAGGAACTTGGTATTTTTGGCTCCTATGTTCGTCAGGAGCAAACGGAGGATAGCGATATTGATGTTCTGGTTGAGTTTTCTGAGATACCCAGCTTGCTGAAGTTTGTGAATTTAGAAAACCACCTTAGCGATAACCTTCAAGTCAAAGTCGATCTAGTCCACAAAGCTGGTCTAAAGCCTCGCCTAGGTGAGCGAATATTGGCAGAGGTCGTTTACCTATGAGCAAGCGCCAAATCAGGTAGAAGTTCATTTCAACCATTAATTATGCAATTCTTCTAAGTGCCTAGGAAGATCAATTTCTTCCAAATTAATAGAGGGGATGGATAATCCTGAGTTTTCTCCTATATCTCTTATCTTCCTAACGATAAGACGAGTCAAAGAAGCATTCTCTCTTAGCGCAAAAACATCTTCCTTGTCAAAAACGATTATCATCTTGTTTGTTTTTGCACTGAAGAGCACCTGCCTTAGTCTTGCATCTCTCAAAGATCTTTGTCGCCCTTCATGCTCTGGGAATCCTGTTGCTCCTGCAAGAGTAAAGAAAATCCCCAAGCCAGATTGTTGCTTTAAATTTATATCCATTAAGCTGCAAAGCCTAGCAAACTGTTGATCGTTCACCTTGCTATTTCTAGCTTTTGCTTCTATCAAGATATCTCTTCTACTAAAAGACATGTAGAATAGCTTGCACACAGCCATCCACTCTTTGTTGTCACCAGAAACAATAAGGTCATATTGAGGACCAGCAGACTGAAAGCTTTTAAATACAGTTGCTCCTTTTAATCCTCTAAATGCCAGATACGAGATCTGCTCTAGTATTTCCCCGGATTTGACTCTAATCTCCTGTTTTCTCCGTTTACTTATGGAATTGTTCGACAAATCGCTTAAGCATGAGCTTAATTCGTCTAAGTGATCGGATATTCGAGGATCGGCGACATATAAATAAGAAGCTAAATTGTCAGCAGCCGGATCGTTTGGGTCGATTTTTTCGAGAGCAGAAATAACAGATTGAACTAACTCCTCTTGAGTTTGCATGCTTAAACAATCTCAATATCTTCGATCGATTGAGCTAACATATCAAAGTTCAAATCTTCAGAACTGATAACTTCTTCTTCACAATGAGGACATGTCCAAGGCATTTTCGGAAATCCATCCCCACTTCGCATAGTGTCTACTGGAGCTTCTGCACAAGAATGATATATCAGCAAAAAATTATTGGTTAAACCACTAGATTCAAAAAGCATCAAAACACTTAATGCATCAGGATACAAAATACCCAATCTAACTGCAATTTGATGTGGCATTGCAGTATTCTGAGAAGCAAAGTGATTTTTCAGAAGCCGTATCTGATCTTCTGAAAGAAATGAAATTTTTTTCCTTTCAATCCTTTTAGTCATAGACTAATCAGATCCCATTTCCCTAAGTTCTTTTAAAAGAAAGTGAAGAGTACCTTTTGCCGCACCGTAAGCCAAGTAACATTTTATATGTTGAAGAGAGTCTTGAGAGGTATTATCTGGCTTTAACCCAAAGTAGCAATGTGAACGAAATATTTTCTTCGCCTTCTTATCCTCTTCATCATCAGCTCCTGATTCATTCATTTCCAGGGAGAATTCATAAGACTTGGCACCCCACTCATGAATCAATGTTCTTAGTACAGACTTTTCGACTACAGGTAATTTGTCCTCGACATCATCAATATTCAACGCCTCCATAGAAGCTTTGGCAAGTTGACTAGATAAAGCCTGTATTCCTTTAACATTAATATCTGAAACGCCAGCACTATGTGCATTCAAGGCTACTCCAGCGGCCTCTGCTCTAATACGTAGATGTTGCCATGAGAAAGAACTTTTCTGTCCATCTGTTAAATATTTATCCCATAGATGAAAGAGAACTAATCTATGCAAGTTTGGCGCTTCATATGAACCACCAATATGATTTAAAAGCTCTTCACTAAAAAAAGGTATGTATTTCCAGAAAGGAAATTGAACGGAAGAACCAAGATGCTCATCAACTTCCTGCCTATAGGAAAACCCATTCCAGGAAAATGCAATAAAGTCTGAACCAACTTCTGCAAAAATCGACCATCTAATTCGATTCGTTTGAACTATTAGTGCATCATCAGACTCAACATGTGAAGCATATGGGACAGTCTTAGTTCTAATGTACCAAGAGCTAGTTGAATTGTCATCTAAAATTGGCCCGTGCCAGCCATCTTCACAGAACTCAGTGAATAAAGATTTGGGAGTGCCTAGTTCAGGAAGCTGTTGGCAACTGCCAGTCATGAATGAAAGCCAGTAACGTGGCTGGTAAACATATTTAGAAAGAACGCTTTCTATGGATATATTTTCGGTTTCAATTAGTCTGGCGATTGAAGCTGAAAATTCATCCTTTTGCCTATGGTTCTTTACTATCTTCTGGAGTTCAATGTCATCAGGAATTAGTTTCTTTAGGTATTCAAGCTTGAATTCTGGGCTGCTCAGAAACATATAGCAGAAATTATATCCAGACTGGTATCCATTGTCTAGAAAGGCACTGATTGGCATTTATTCACCTTGCTTGAATAATAGTGGAGTAAAATGACGGCAGTATAAATATTTGGCCAGTTTACCCATATTTTAATAGTAGTGGTGCTTCTGTAAACCATGCAAATAATGTCACTGTTATCGATCCCGCTAACAACGCATGCTGCTCCGGTTTATGTTATCGAAATGACCGGCTTTTCGATAACACGAAGGAGAGACGAAGATTAATGTAACGCGTAGCGCTATCGGTGATGTCCCGTTGCCCCCTAACACTATGTTGGTACGGACAGCCTCAAGATGTCGATGTTATAGTCACGCGTGTTTGCTGCCAC
>CAYGVA010000389.1:0-3121 GCA_964353225.1 uncultured Leptolyngbya sp. | reverse complement strand
CTTTGAAGCCGAGGGTCGGACGGCGGTGATTCGCTTCAAAATTGACGACGATCGCGTCATTCAATGGCAGGACCTGGTGCGGGGAACCATGACCTGGCAAGGCAGTGACCTGGGGGGCGACATGGTGATTGCCCGAGCCGCCTCCGGCGACAGCATTGGTCAACCCCTCTATAACTTGGCGGTGGTGGTAGATGACCAGGATATGGCCATTACCCACGTGATTCGCGGTGAAGACCACATTGCCAACACCGCCAAACAAATCCTGCTGTACGAAGCTTTAGGCGGCACCGTTCCCAGCTTTGCCCATACCCCGTTGATTTTGAATACCACCGGCCAAAAGCTGTCGAAGCGGGATGGGGTGACCTCGATTTCTGACTTTCAGCAGATGGGCTTCACCGCTGAAGCCCTGGCCAACTACATGACCCTGCTGGGCTGGTCGGCCCCTGATAGTGAGGAGGTCTTTACCCTGGCAGAGGCCGCCCCAAAGTTTAGCTTTGATCGGGTTAACAAAGCCGGAGCCAAGTTTGACTGGGACAAGCTCGACTGGCTCAACAGCCAATATCTTCACGGTATGGCTGCTCCGGAATTATTAGAGCGCCTCGCCCCGTTTTGGCAAGCAGCGGGTTATGAATTTGATCTGGCGGGTGATCACGAGTGGCTAGCGGCGATCGCCGCGTTACTCGGCCCCAGCCTGACCCGCCTCACCGATGGGGTCGAACAGGGCCGGTTTTTCTTTGCCCCCACGGTTCCCTACGCAGAGGCGGCCACCCAACACCTCCAGCAAGAGGGCGTTGCCCCCCTACTGACCGCTCTGGACAACCATCTGGATGAGGCTGAAGCCCTCACGGTGGAGACGGCCAAGGCCCTGATCAAACAGGTGGTCAAAGACCAAGGCGTCAAAAAAGGTCTGGTGATGAAATCCCTGCGGGCCGCCCTAATGGGAGATCTGAAAGGACCCGATTTAATGGACTCCTGGCTCATTCTCCACCACCGTCAATTTGATCGGGCACGTCTGAGGGAGGCGATCGCGATCGGCCAAGGCTAACCGGCACAACCCCCCAGTATGTCGCTACACAAGGGTTTGGCTGCCCATACTGGGGGGATCATAGACACGCTCAAAACCCGGTTGGGGGCTTGGTCGGGATCACAAAAACGCCGATGATTTGCTTCGCACCTCGAAATTACGTTAAATTTAGTTAACAATTACTCATAATTACTTCGGTGTATTTTATTCGGCCTTGGCAATGGGGAGATTCAGGCGCAGTGTCACCTTGAACGCTGACTGCGGCGCTGCTTCATTCCGAGTTCGTCCGATGCCAATTGTGATTGACGTTTAAAGATGCTTTAGAGGCCACTCAGTTATGAAACTTTCCTGGCGAGTTGTCTTGCTATGGGCACTACCGATATTAGTCGTAGGGTTCTTTTTTTTGCAGGGCACTTTTTCAACCAATACGGCTGAAGCCGGTCGCAACGCCGCCAATACCCGCATGACCTATGGCCGCTTCCTCACCTATTTAGATGCGGGGCGGGTCACCGCCGTTGACCTATACGACGATGGCCGTACAGCCATTATCGAAGCGGTTGATCCTCAAATTGATAATCGTCTACAGCGGTGGCGGGTTGACCTCCCTGGCAACACCCCCGAACTGGTTACTCGCCTCAAGGCTTCTAACGTCAGCCTCGACTCCCATCCCCCCCGTAGTGATGGCGCACTTTGGGGGATTTTGGGGAACTTACTGTTCCCGGTTTTGCTCATCGGCGGGCTCTTCTTCCTATTCCGGCGCTCTAGCAACGTTCCCGGTGGCCCCGGACAGGCGATGAGCTTTGGCAAGTCTAAAGCTCGCTTCATGATGGAAGCCAAAACCGGCGTGGTCTTTGATGATGTCGCTGGTATCGAAGAGGCCAAGGAAGAACTCCAGGAAGTGGTGACCTTTCTGAAAAAGCCAGAACGGTTTACCGCTGTAGGGGCACGGATTCCTAAGGGTGCCCTGTTGGTGGGTCCTCCCGGAACCGGTAAAACCCTTTTGGCCAAGGCCATTGCAGGGGAAGCTGGGGTGCCTTTCTTCAGCATCTCTGGTTCCGAATTTGTGGAAATGTTTGTGGGGGTCGGTGCCTCCCGCGTCCGCGACTTGTTTAAAAAAGCCAAAGAAAGTGCCCCCTGCATCATCTTTATTGATGAAATCGACGCCGTTGGTCGCCAACGGGGTGCGGGCATCGGCGGGGGCAACGATGAGCGCGAGCAAACCCTCAACCAGTTGCTCACCGAAATGGATGGTTTTGAGGGCAATTCTGGCATCATCATCATTGCCGCGACTAACCGGGCTGATGTATTAGACCAAGCCCTACTGCGTCCCGGTCGTTTTGACCGCCAGATTATGGTGGATCCGCCCGATGCTAAGGGACGTCTTGAGATCCTCAAGGTCCATGCCCGCAACAAAAAGCTGGCTGATGAGATTTCACTGGATGCGATCGCCCGCCGCACCCCCGGCTTCACGGGGGCCGATTTGGCTAACTTGCTCAATGAAGCAGCTATTCTCACGGCCCGCCGCCGTAAGGAAGGCGTCACCATGCTAGAGGTGGATGATGCGGTGGATCGCGTCGTTGCCGGGATGGAAGGTACGCCCCTAGTGGATAGCAAGAGCAAGCGCCTGATTGCGTATCACGAAATCGGCCATGCCATTGTTGGCACCCTGGTTAAAGACCATGATCCGGTGCAGAAGGTCACCTTGATCCCTCGGGGGCAGGCCCAGGGCCTGACCTGGTTTACCCCCAGTGAAGAGCAGTCCTTGATTTCTCGCGCTCAGATTTTGGCCCGCATCACCGGGGCCTTAGGCGGTCGCGCCGCTGAGGACATCATCTTTGGCGATGCGGAAGTCACGACAGGTGCAGGCAATGACCTGCAACAGGTGACCGGCATGGCCCGCCAGATGGTGACGCAGTTTGGCATGTCTGATTTGGGACCCATGTCTCTCGAAGGCTCCCAAGGGGAAGTCTTTTTGGGTCGGGATTGGCTAAATCGCTCGGAATATTCCGAGTCCATTGCCTCCCGGATTGATGGCCAAGTGCGCTTGATTGTGGCGCGCTGCTATGAGGAAGCCAAGCAACTCATGGTCGAAAATCG
>CAYGVA010000388.1:0-3132 GCA_964353225.1 uncultured Leptolyngbya sp. | reverse complement strand
TACTGGGTTTGCCTGGTGGTCTGGTAACGCTCGTTTAATCAACCTGTCAGGCAAGCTGCTGGGTGCCCACGTGGCCCACGCTGGTTTGATTGTTTTCTGGGCTGGTGCCATGACCTTATTTGAGGTTGCGCACTTTGTTCCTGAGAGGCCCTTGTATGAGCAAGGCTTCATTCTTCTTCCTCACCTAGCGACCCTTGGTTGGGGCGTTGGCCCTGGTGGTGAAGTTATCGACACCTTCCCGTATTTCGTTGTTGGGGTGTTGCACCTCATCTCTTCCGCAGTATTGGGTCTGGGTGGTGTCTATCACGCTCTCCGGGGTCCTGAGACCCTAGAAGAGTATTCCAGCTTCTTCTCCCAAGACTGGAAAGACAAGAATCAAATGACCAACATCATTGGTTATCACCTGATTCTTCTGGGCTGTGGCGCACTATTGCTGGTGTTTAAAGCGACCTTCTTTGGTGGCGTGTATGACACTTGGGCTCCCGGTGGCGGTGACGTTCGCGTCATCAGCAACCCTACGCTCAACCCGGCTGTGATCTTCGGCTACCTAATCGGCTCCCCCTTTGGGGGTGACGGCTGGATTGTCGGTGTGAACAACATGGAAGACATTATTGGTGGTCACATTTGGGTCGGCCTCATCTGTATTGGTGGGGGGATCTGGCACATTCTGACCAAGCCCTTTGGCTGGGCTCGTCGGGCACTGATTTGGAACGGTGAAGCTTACCTGTCCTACAGTCTCGGTGCGTTGTCTTTGATGGGCATTGTCGCGTCTTGCATGGTGTGGTTTAACAACACCGCTTACCCCAGTGAATTCTTTGGTCCTACCAACGCCGAGGCTTCGCAGGCTCAGGCCATGACCTTCTTGGTGCGTGACTTGCGTTTGGGTGCCAATATTGGTGCTGCTCAAGGCCCAACGGGTCTCGGCAAATACCTGATGCGCTCCCCCACGGGTGAGATCATCTTCGGTGGTGAAACCATGCGTTTCTGGGACTTCCAAGGTCCTTGGTTGGAGCCCCTACGGGGTCCTAACGGTCTAGACCTAGACAAGCTCAAGAACGATATCCAAGACTGGCAAGTGCGTCGCGCGGCTGAGTACATGACTCACGCACCTAACGCTTCGATCAACTCTGTGGGTGGCATTATTACCGAGATCAACTCGGTGAACTTTGTGAACCCCCGCCAGTGGCTGTCCGCTTCTCACTTTATTCTGGGCTTCTTCTTCTTAGTGGGTCACCTATGGCATGCGGGCCGCGCCCGTGCTGCCGGTGCTGGCTTTGAGAAGGGCATTGATCGTGAGACTGAGCCTGTTCTAGCCATGACCGATCTCGACTAAATGATTTGGACGCATCCATAGTCCAACTCAATTTAATTGAGTTCCTGAGGCCCCTACATATTCTGTAGGGGCCTTTTTGATGGCATACAATCACAGGCCGCAAACTTTGCGTTGCCGTTGAATATCGTCTTGTAGATCAGAGGTAACCCCCATTTGAGCGCCCGCCGTCAGGCGTTCCATCTCTCGACGAAAATGGGCAGCTATGGTGGGGTTACGAATGATCAGCAGGTTTTCGTCATTGTTGTGGTTCGCAGCGGCACTCCAGTTATGGGAGCCGACAATCACGGTGAGGTTGTCGATGAGGGCAAATTTATGGTGGAGCTTATCACCAGGGGCAAGTGCTGGTATGCCTACGGTTGAAATACCTTGGGGCCAGGGATAGTTATTGGCTTCGAAACGACAACGGTGGTCTGGGGTGGCGACACCGAGTAAATCGAGGGCTTCGCTATAGCTGCGATAGATAAAGCTCGGATCCACTAGGACAGAAAGGTTTATCCCCGCTTTCACCACAGGAGCGAGACCATTGGCAATGCCCTGATCAGAGAAAACAAATAAGGCGAGATCAATACTTTGGCGAGCCTGGGCCAAGGTTTGGCTGATCAGCCCATTGGTACTTTGACGCCAGGGTTGAGTTTCTGACAGCGGTGAGAACTGGATAGTGATCTGGGAGCTCCCGAGGGCAAGGGTTTGGGGCGATCGCTGTGGTTTTTGCAACCCAAAGTAACTATCGGGCTTTTGCCCAGGGCCATCGCCCCACATTAGGTCAAATTCATTGTTAAAGATCGCCGCTACTTGAGGGCTCTGGATGACCAGTAGAGTGTTGGCATTTCCCCGACTTTCTGGCTCGGCAAAATCTCCATGGACCCCACTCAAAGACCAATTTGCTGAACCAGTCAAGACCACTTGCTGGTCAATCACCATGAATTTGTGGTGCATCAGACCGCTACCCTTGGAGCCATCAGCGGTATCATCCATCATCGGAATTCCCGATTGTTGCAAGATGCGGATGGCATCGCCGGCATCTAGCTCAGTTGCAGTGATTTTGCCATTTTCGTCGGCATCAATCAGACGCTGGCGCTCACTGTGTCTACCGCGATCCCTGTCTTCTAATTGGTTTAACCGAGCCGAGTCTAGGGGCTTCCACACTCGGTTGTATTGGTTTTCGACAATGATTCGGATGGTGAGACCGGCCTCGGCCTTTGCTTTCAGCGCTAAGGCAACCTTGGGTAGATTAACTTCCTGGACGGCGATATCAATCTGAGTCTGGGCCTGATTAATCCCATCAATAATGATCTGCTCCAAATCATCGCCATGGCGTTGAATGCGACGATAGGGATCGGTATACACGTTAGCTTGAGAGTGATTGAAGTAAACCTGAATGTCGGGATCTTGGGGCAAAGGAGACTGTAAGGGGGTGACAGTCTGGCTAAATTGGCAGTGGTGAATGCCGAAAGCAACCAGTACCCCCACCGCTAACAGTAAGAGCCACCGGCCCTGACCCTGGTTAAAGAATTGCACCATGGAATGGCACCCTGCTCGATGGATTTGAGTGCGCTTAAGTTATCGAGGCATTGGGCAAAATCTTGTATCACCGATTACAAAAGATGGGGGATTCGGGTCGTTGGTCATCTCGATAACGGCCAGGTCGATCTGCTATAGACTTTCAATGAATGAGGTGCGACACTGGCAAAATTGTTTTACTATCTGACACCGATACCTTGTTTGTAACGTCACATCACTGAGTGCTTAAAGGGAGAACAACCAGATTGCGACTTAATTGGTTATTGCCTGCGGGCCTA
>CAYGVA010000387.1:0-3155 GCA_964353225.1 uncultured Leptolyngbya sp. | reverse complement strand
TCGCATTTAAGCTCAGAGGTCCGTTAAATCGGGTTTCTGGGCTTTTGTTTGGAGTCGCCAGACCCTTGCTAACCCATTTGGAAAGTGTTTGACGCTGATCTCTCCTTGATCTCCGTGGCAGCATAGAGCAGTGCAATACATCCTGCGTTATCCTCCATGGCCACATCTCTAATTGACGGCAGCATTAGCGGCCACCTGCGACGGCTGACCCTGCCGATGATTGGCGGCATCTTTGCCCTGGTGGCCTTTAATTTGGCCGACACCTACTTTGTGGGCCAACTGGGCACCCAGCAATTGGCGGCCATCAGCTTTACCTTCCCGGTGGTGCTGACCCTCGGTAACTTGGCCATGGGGCTAGGGATTGGGGCGGCCTCGGTGATTGCCCGAGCCATTGGCGAAGGTGACCACTCTCGGGTGCAGCGGTTTACCACCAACAGTCTGATTTTGGCACTGGTGGCGGTGGCGATTTTTGTGACGATTGGTTTGTTCACCATTGACCCGCTGTTTACGGCCTTAGGGGCCACCCCAGAAACCTTGCCTTTGATCCGCGACTATATGCAGATCTGGTACTTCGGCATGATCTTTCTGGTGATCCCGATGGTGGGCAACAATGTCATTCGGGCGGCGGGCAATACCGCTACCCCCAGCTTGATCATGGTGACTGCGGCCATGGTTAACATTGCCTTAGATCCGTTGCTGATTTTTGGCTGGGCTGGGTTTCCGGGGCTAGCGCTGCAAGGGGCGGCGTTGGCTACGGTAGGGTCGCGGGCCGTTACCTTAGTGGCGTCTCTGCTGGTGTTGCATTTCAAAGAACACTTGCTGTCCCTGCGGTTTCCCCGCCCCATGGAGATGTTCTGGTGTTGGAAGGATATCCTCCATGTGGGCATTCCAGCGGCGATGACCCAGATGATTAACCCGATTTCGATTGGGGTGATCACGAGCTTGATTGCTTCCTTTGGGGCGCAGGCGGTGGCGGCCTTTGGGGTGGCGACGCGGGTGGAGTCTTTGGCGCTGATTGTATTGATGGCGCTGGCCTCTAGCATGGGTCCCTTTGTGGGCCAAAATTCGGGTGCCCATCGCTATGACCGCATCCAGCGATCGCTCCAACTCAGTCTCTGGTTCTGCATTGGCTGGGGGCTATTGACGGCCTTTTTGTTGGCCCTTTCAGCCCCGCAATTGACGGGATTGTTTAATGGCGATCCAGAGGTGATTACGATCGCCACCCGCTACCTGTGGATTGTCCCGATTAGCTACGGCGGGGCGGGCATTATCCAGGTGGCCAGCTCTGCCTTTAATGCCTTGGGCAAACCGATGCCATCGGTGGTGATGACCGTGGTGCGGATGGGGGTGCTGTATGTCCCCCTCGCCTATGTCGGCGCGAATTGGGTGGGCATCAGCGGTGTGTTTGTCGCGGCCTGTGTCTCAAATCTAGCCGTGGGTATCGGCGCGTATCTGTGGAATCAGCGCACCTGCATGGCCAAAATGGCCACTGCCCCTAAGGTTGCGAGTGCAGCCGTAGAGTAATTGCAAAACCTCATTATTCCGATCAATCAGGCTGACTTCCCGTCGTGATTTTGCAGTCTACAGGGGCTAAAGTGATGAAATAGGCGCTAGCGGTTCCCTTCGGTTTACGGGCTTAAAAGCGATGAAATCTGAAATGATTACTATCGAGGTTGCGCCAGATATTTTGGCTGCACTGAAATTGGGTATCACCGACCTGAGTCGTCATATGCGGTTGATTGCGGCGATCGCTTACTTCGAAGAAAAGAAGCTGTCTTTGGGTAAGGCGGCTCAGCTGGCTGGGATGAATCGGCTCACCTTTATGGATACGTTGGCTGAGCGGGGAATCGTGGTCTTTGATTACGACGAATCGATTCTGAACCATGAGCTTGAGGGAATTATGGCATTACCCGACCCAGCGTGATTATTAGCAATGCAACGCCTCTAATTGCTTTTTCGCGTATTTGCCAGCTGCCGTTACTGAAAAAGGTGGTTGGTAATCTTGTTATTCCAGAAGCTGTTGCTCAGGAAATTACGGCTTATCCAGTAGGGCAGCACGGCAGTATCGACCTGGCTCAAGAAACCTGGATTCAGCAACGAGCGCTGCAATCAACACAGCAAACGTCACTCCTGTTACTCACGCTAGATCAAGGAGAAGCAGAAGTGATTGCTCTCGCCCTGGAGGTGCAAGCGTCGCTGGTGATTATGGATGAGCTGACAGGGCGAAAAGTGGCTGAATCCTTGGATATTAAAGTTACGGGCTCCATTGGGGTTTTAATGCGTGCTAAGCAACTGGGTTATATCTCAGCGATTCGGCCGTATACACAACAAATGAAGCAAGCCGGAATTTACTTCAGTGATCGCTTTATTCAAGCCGTATTGCAACAGGTCAACGAATCATAACGCCTTCAATCATGCCTAGTGCTCACCCGGTTCCTGAATCGGCAGGCGGCAGAGGACACGGGTGGGTCCTGACTCTGGGGCCAATGGTGTGGAGACGAGGGCAAACGTGCCGCCCATGCGGAGCAATAAAAGCCTTACCAGCTCCAACCGCAGACTGATGGGCAGCGATCGCTCTAGATCAAACTCTGCCGGGTCTGGCAGGGGGGCGGGTTCTTGCCAAGTGCCGCCCGCCCGCTCATCTTCTACCCAAAGATCACAGCTCCCGGCTGGTTGATCGGGGGCGAGGGTAACGCGAATGGTGCCGCGATCGCAGGTTTCGATGGCAATTTCAATCAAGGTGACCAGCACGGTGCTCAGCCAAGCGGGATCCGCCCAGACCTGTACGTCGTCGGTAGGCGGTTCTAAAACGAGACGCAGGTTGCGGTTGGCCGCTTGCAGATGGGTAAAAGACTGCACTTTCTCAAACAGAGGGGCTAGGGGCACCCATGCAGTTTGGGGGTGTAGTCGGTCCCCTTCGAGTTTGGACAGGTAAATCAAAAAGTCCAGATGCTCTAGCAGTTTGAGGGCGGCCCCATGGGCTTCATTCAGGAATTCGGTCTCTTCTTCACGGTTATCACACAACCCTTCCAAAATCATCTGATGCATGCTGATCAGTTTGCTGAGGGGAGATCGCAGCTCATGGGAGGTGCGGGCCAAAAATCCCCCTCGAAATTGGGATAACTCTAGGGCGTGATAGTAGGCCAGGGAGGCGG
>CAYGVA010000386.1:0-3167 GCA_964353225.1 uncultured Leptolyngbya sp. | reverse complement strand
TGGGGATGGGATGCTCCTAGCATGTCATAGACCCTTTTTTCTTGCGCTTACCCTGTCGCATTAGGTATCGTTGTCGCAATAATTTTATCCATATCAATGCCGACCCAAAACGGACGAAGAAACCATACGAAATCCATGTCTCTAAAGAGGACAGCGATGAATCTCAAGAAATAATGAGTCAAGGTTCAATTCCTGGTATTGAATCTGAAACCCAAGATGAAGATTTAGGAGAAAGCATTACTCTTAATCAACTTCGTAAGAATCAAGACCAGTACTTACCCAAATATATTTTTGGTTACTACTCAGGTGAAAGCGATCGATTACAGGAGGTATTTCGGAAGTATTTGACCAGATACGATACAGATCTTCGCAAAGCCAAAGATCCAGGCTTTAAGCGTCTATTTTATGCCTTGCCAGTACATAGCCAATTTGTCTTACTAGCCTTTATTCACCAGCAAGATGATGTGGTGCGCGAATTTTTAGATAATCAATTAGGTTTAGATCCAGATGGTGGGATTGATTCAATCTTATTTGTCCTACGTCAGCCTCCGTGGAACTCAAAAGATGGAGATCCCCGGTTTTGGAATGCACGAGGAGTTGTCAGCAATTTTCTTGCCCGTTTGTACGATGTTTCTCTCGCTCCCATTCGTATAACTCGTCAAGTTGATGTCTCCCTATGGAACAAAAAGCGATTAGGGTTTTTATATTTATATCTGAAAGATTTAGACGCACTTGAGAGACTGATGGGATCACAAACTCCAAAGGAATTTTTTCGAGATTTGGAAAGCACCTATGTCTCTGAATTGATAGAAGAAGTCAGAATTCGAGTCAAATTACGAAAAAATGATGGATCTGTCACATTTAGAGAACTCAGTGAAGGTGAACAACAGCTTTTGACAGTGTTAGGTTTACTTAGATTTACAGCAGAAGAAGAGAGTCTCTTTCTACTCGATGAACCAGATACTCATCTAAATCCTCAATGGAGTATTAAGTACCTTCAATATCTTGAGAATTTTCTAGGAATCGATAAAGCACGTCGTGATAGTTGCCATGTGGTACTCACTACACATAATCCACTTGCAATCGCTGACTTAGTTAAGGAGCAAGTTCAGATACTCAAACGAAACTATGATTTATCGGTTATTGCAACTCCACCGGATGATGATCCTCGCGGCATGAGTTTTTCTGGCATAGTAACTAGCAATATGTTTGATGTGCCTGCAGCAATGGGAAATTATCTACGAAGCCATTTGGAAGAAAAAAGAGAGTTGTCTAATTCTGAAGATCCATTAGATGAACAACAGCAAGAAAGACTTAAAAAGCTAAATGAAGAACTTGAGCAGTATGGTTTTCGTCATGAAGCGCGTGATCCATTGTTTCAAGAATATCTTCGTGCTCGTGCTGATTATCGGGAATCTTTGGATCAACAAAGGGAAGATGAAGTTTCAACGACAGAAGATGAACGTCAAGCTGCTTTAGATATTATTAGAAAACTTATGTCGAGGGAAGAGAATTTATAAAGAGTTATATGCGGTACATCAATATTGAACTCATTGTGCTCCCGGAAAATTGGTTGACTGAGGCAGAAGAAGCATTAGCTAAAATCAGTTCTGAAGAAGCAAAAATAGAGGATTTAAGCCGAGTTTGGAGAGATCTTAAGCCTGTTTTAGAAGAGCTTATAGGGAAAAAATGCTGGTATTGCGAAGTCATACAGTCGCGCTCAGACAAGGAGGTTGAACATTTTCGGCCTAAAAAGAAAGTTTGGGATGTACAACCTAAACACAATGGATATTTCTGGCTGGCTTTTAACTACAAAAATTTTAGATATTCGTGCCAATTTTGCAATAAAAGACGTAAAGATGTCGTAAATAACAGGATTGGGGGGAAAGGTAATTATTTTCCGTTGGCTGACGAGAGCAAAAGAGCACGCATTCCTGGTGATGAGAGTCGTGAAGTTCCAATTCTTCTTGATCCGTGTGTTGAAGGAGATGTTAAATTACTAGACTTTGATGATGCTGGCAACCCTTGCCCCATCCCTTCAGCCAATGATTTTGAAAAACGTAGAGTTACAACTTCAGTTAGGCTTTATCATCTAGATCACAGTGAACTAGTAGAAGAACGAAAATTGTTAGCCCTTACCATAGAAGATACTATCAGTGATGCTGATTACTATTTCAGAAAGTTTGCATCTGATGGTGATGAAGAAGCATTTTATAGATTTCAGGCTAAGTTGACGTATATTAAAGTTGCGATGCATGTGAGAGAAGAATTTTCATTATTTGCTGAGCGTTATATAGAAGGAAAGCTTAAGCCAAGAGTGGAAGATTGGAAGTGGGTTGAGCTGGTTTTTGAATAAATAAAAGCAATGACAACAGGGCAAATAGTTTCTAAAGTTTGGAATTTCTGTAATATCTTGCGTGATGCAGGAGTCAGCTATGGTGACTACCTGGAACAACTTACCTTCCTGATTTTCCTGAAAATGGCGGATGAATACGCCAAGCCACCTCATAATCGTGATCTAGGCATCCCCTCTGAATACACATGGCAAAGTCTACAATCTAAACGTGGCGATCAGCTTGAGGCTCACTACACCAAGTTGCTACGTGAATTAGGCAAGAAAAAGGGGATGTTGGGCAAAATCTTCACCAAAGCCCAAAACAAAATTCATGACCCAGCGATGCTGTTTCGCGTCATTGAGATGATCGAGAACGAAGCCTGGGTGTCTATGAGTGCTGATGTCAAAGGCGATATTTACGAAGGGCTACTAGAAAAAAATGCCGATGATGCTAAGTCTGGAGCAGGGCAGTACTTCACTCCTCGCGCCCTGACCAAAGCAATGGTTGAATGCCTCCGCCCCAAATCGGGGCAAACGATCGCTGATCCTGCTTGTGGTACAGGTGGTTTCTTCCTCGCTGCTTATGATTTCATTCACGAAAACTACGAACCAAATGAGTCCCAAACACAATTCCTCAAGCATGAAACCTTCTACGGCAATGAAATTGTCTCCAGTACCTACCGCCTATGCTTAATGAATTTATTTCTACATGAGATTGGAGAAATTGATAAAGAACCCACAATTTCTCTCAGCGACGCACTATTACAGCCACCGACCCAACACTTTGACTTTGTGCTGGCTAATCCTCCCTTTGGTAAGAAAAGCAGCATGA
>CAYGVA010000385.1:0-3177 GCA_964353225.1 uncultured Leptolyngbya sp. | reverse complement strand
CTGGCAATGCCCTTGAATTTAAAGCGTTTAAAGATATGGGCCAGTTGTTTGCTGTGTAGGGTTGTGTAGGGCAGGTGCATGAAGCCAACATTGCACAGGAATAACATTGCATTAAGGGCTTGATTTTAAGTCGAGGCTGCAACGCGCCAATTCACTGCCCAATCTGTCAAAAAGACCTCTGTCTTGGGACTTCCTATATCTTTGGGATGCTGCTTGTCATGAAACAGCAAGCGTAGGGTGCGTTCCCATCACTTATTATGTATTGACAAACTAAACCAATGTCACGGGAACGCACCATCCAAAATCTCTAAATACCTATTGATGGTGCGTTTGCCTGAGGACAACGCACCCTGCTGACTCTCACTGCCAAGTTGTCCATCACCACCACCGCTGGGGAAGAACCGCCTTCTTTGATGCCAACAGATTAACGCTAGGGACGGTTACGGTATCACCTTTGCTGTTTTAGCCCTTTTCATCAGCCCAATGCTCGAGGATCATTTGAAATAAGACATGCGTATGAGAATAAATCAAAAGCAAGCAAAGTGGCTAATATACACAGTCTTAGTTGGTCTCATTCCCGTTTTCTCTCGCTTGTTTGCATGGTTATTAACCAACAGGGGCGTAGTTGAGAGCTTTTCGGCTTCAGACTTTGTGGCTTTCGGCTTAATACTGCATATTTCAAACATAAATGAGATTGAAAGCGCACAGAATTTAGATGCGTCATGGAGAACCATCCAGAATGGAATATCCATTGTATTTATATGCTTCTATAGCATTTTGTACGCTTTCGACTTGATCAGCGAAGGTTCGACGATTGTAAAATCATCTGTACTCACTGGATGTTCAGCCATTCTTGCACTGGCTTCGTTCTTTTTAAGTTGGTCAGTATACGATAGACTTTCTAAGATGTCGAAATTTAAGAGGGGCATCAAATGAGCGGTGCTCTCATAATAATCACGGCATTTATTGCCTGTTCAGGCTTTGGAGTGGCAGTCTGGTCAGTGATTCAGACACGCCGCTTTTACTATGAAGAGTACATTTCCAGAAAAGAGAAAAACCAAAATGATTAAAAATTTAATATATTTGGATGAGTACAAAATGTACTCGATGTCTTCACAGATTTTTGAAGGGGTGACAGAATACCTGGTCAGCGAGAATGGATCAAGTACTGAAAAAACAGAAGAACAGAGAGGTCCTGTTGGAAGTGGTCGTTTGTTAGCAGATATCTTAAAGTCAACGAATCGCGTATCTGAGAAGAAGTATTTACATGATTATTCCTACACCTTATTTGAAAAACACCTCATTGAAAGTTCTAAGGTTCTGATTATAGATGAGGATAGTGTTTCGGCTTCAATTGGCTCAATCCCTGACTTCTCTTTTGTTAAGATCAAGGCAAAAGCTTTGTTTAACGATGTCAAGGCCATCAAAGATATTTTAGAGAACTTCAATGAGATTGGTAGTTCTTTGGCGATGGCTCAAGATTTTGAAGGATTTTCTGAGTTTAGAAGGCAAATTCAGCAGATACCTGGAAAACAGAAACCTGTTAAGCGCTCAAAAGCGAAGGGGTTCGGTCATGAATCTTTGAACGCAGGTATTATTTCTCAAGAAAATGATGAGGCTCGACTGAAATTTGCAGAGACTAAGGGGTTATATCAAGATCCGGACCGCTTAGAAAGCCTTCGATCGCTTCTGAATTATGGCTTTCATGACAAACTAGAGCTTCAGCTTAAAATTCTCGAATTCATTTTTTCCGCTGATCTAAATAGAGACATTTTAAGAGAATCTGAGGATTCAATTATAAGAAAATATTCAAGGAGAACAGAGAAAGAGTTTATAGTCTTTGGGATAATTACTCAGTCAAGTGTAGAAGAACCTGAAAGCCCAGAGAATGATGATGAAGCAGAGTCTATAAAGATTGCCGTTTTGAATCTGGCCAACCGTTTGACAGACTTTGAAATGACCTTTTCACGTAAATCAAAAAATGAAATCATAGTTGACCCCATAGCAGTATATACAGAGCTATAAAAGCCCAGCAAACGTAGGGTGCGTTCATATCTACTTGTTATGTATTGACAAACTAAACCAATGTCACGGGAACGCACCATGCCAAATCTCCAAACACCTATTTAATGGTGCGTTTGCCTAAGGGCAACGCTACGCTAGCTTGCCGTTCCGGTATCACCAGGGTATAACCAAAGAGTAAGGATACAGTTAAGGTCGCCATGAAAACTGCCATTTCGCTTCCAGATTCAGTTTTTGAAGAGGCGGAGGTACTGGCTCGGCAGTTAGGGATGTCACGCAGCGAGCTTTACGCAAAGGCGCTCCAAGCATATCTAGTCAGGTACAACCGTAATCAAAGGCTGCTTAAGCTCAATCAGGTTTACTCTGAAGCGTCTTCTGAGCTAGATCCAGTCATGTCAAAGATGCAGTTTATGTCCTTGCCCCATGAGGATTGGTAATGCATCGGGGAGAAATTTGGTGGGCAAATTTACCTGATCCTGTAGGCTCAGAACCGGGCTATCGTCGTCCTGTTTTAGTCGTTCAAGACGATACCTTTACGCAAAGTCGGATCAGCACCGTTATTGTCGTAATTATCACTTCAAATATTCAGTTAGCAGAAGCTCCAGGCAATGTATTGCTTCCCTGCACAGCATCAGGCTTATCCAGAGATTCTGTGGCAAATGTCTCTCAAGTTTTCACGATTGACAAAACGTTCTTGGTTGAGCGTATTGGTGCGCTACCAGCGTACTTGCAGGAGGAGATAGATGAAGGCTTACGCACAGTCTTATATCTGTAGCAGCGTCAGCCCAAAAGTCACTACACCAGAACGATGCAAGCTAGCGTCAGCAACTTGCGCATTGTGACCGTGACCAAAACGGGAGATGATGAGACGGCTAAACCTCATCTGAATGTTGCAGATACACAGCTGCTTTTGTAGGTTTCAGTCCCATTAGGTTTAGAGGATGTTTGAAAAGGGACCTCACCCGCATTAAGGGCGACAGGCGATCCTGAGCAGACAGGCTAAAGCTCCCATGCTGCCGTTGACCATGCTCGGTGCTCCCTGTGCTCAAACGAGAGTCAGGCAACTTTGCAAACCCGCTTAGGCCAAACCCACCCTGTTTTTATCCAAAGGCAATCTATGCCAATCACGAATCGGATTAGTTTCAACAATGTTAG
>CAYGVA010000384.1:0-3218 GCA_964353225.1 uncultured Leptolyngbya sp. | reverse complement strand
TCATACAGAGGGCAAAGGTAATGCCAAACCCCACCAAACCATATTGATCGAGCCAGTATGCCGATTTCCCCTGATCGCGGCGATAGAGCAGCCGCATCATCACCCAGCCCATCACCGTGCCATAGCAGCGCATACACACCGTCATGATGTGGGGGGCGGCTAGGGGTAGCCCCAACTCTGGCTGAGGACAGACATTAAACCCCATGGTGTAGATAATGGAAGCGATCTGAGTCAGCCCTGGCAGGCTCGAGGCGGCCAGGAAAGGGGCCGCTGGGGGGCCACTCACCAACGCGAGCAGCACCAAATCCCCCAACCAACTTTGCCAGGATCGATGGTTGAGATAGGCGGTCAGGGCTGCGAAAGGCTGGGTGACAGACAGCGTCATGGTAAGCGGCGATCCATTAGTGATGGGGCAGGGGGGGCAGACAAAAGCGCTATTACCAATTGTAAACAACCCTGGCCCGCCCATTCCCTTTCAGGCTCAGAAAGGTGATGCCAAGGAATGATTCGGCTTATCATAAGTTGCCCCACTGCTTAAACCCTTAGGGCATAACCTTTCCCCAACTTAATGTCTTGCTCCTTTACAGGACTTCATTGCCCATGATCTGCTTTCGTTCGGCCCTGCGTTCCCAAGGGCGTCGATTGGCCCACATCACCCTAGGGGCCTTAGGGTTGGTCGCCGCCCTGAACTTCTCCGCCTCCGCCGAAATCATCAGACTGGGCTTTGATTTTTTTGAAGACCTGCCCTCCCTCAGCGAAGCCGAGCAAGCCACCCTCGATACCCTGCAAACGGCCCGCATCCCGATTATTCTCAGCAGTGTCAGCCCCAATGGCGATTACATCGTGATCGCCACCCTTGATCGCCTCAGCCAATCCGACTGGCGGGTACAACTCTTTAACCTCCGCACCGGCGAACTAGAGGAATCCCTGGCCCTAGAGTACGAGGTGTTTAGTCCGACCCTACCCATTCAATGGCTCGACAACAATACGATCCGGTTTGTCCAAGAAAGCTTTTTTGGCCCCTGGGAGATTGTCTCGATCAATCGCATCACCGGCATCGTCTCCCACACCATCGTTTACCCCACTGAGGAGGAAGCGGGGGAAATTCTCGGGGCCGCCCCAAACTTTTCGGGCTTTGCCCTACGGGTGTACGAGGAGGCGGAGGATGTGATTTATCTGGTGTCCCTCGGGTCCTTGGGACGAATTGAAGTGGCCCGGATCCCCTCAGAGCGAGATATTCAGCCCCCCTCTTGGTCAGACAATGGCCAACAGGTGGCATTTGTAACCTCCTCTGTGGAGGAGCATAAGCTCTACGAGCGCACCCCCTTTAGCCCTAATTTTGCTGACCCGGTCAACCAAGATGCCCTCGGGCGCACCCCCCCAGAGGAAAATATTTTTCTGGAGGAGAGTGCGGTGAAGGTCTATGACCTGAGCCAAGCCGAGCCCCTCAAGATGGATTTGCGGGCCGATGACGATGGCCACATCATGGCTGGGGTCGAAATCAGCCCGAATGGGGAGCGGGTGCTGGTCAAGTATTACGAACCCGGCCAGGTGGTGGGGCGCGAATATCCCACCTATCTATTCCCCCAACGGGCCTATTATCGGGTCTTTGATCTGGAGGGCACCCTGCTGGCGACGATTGATCATCCGGTCTTAGAGGGGCCATTAGACAATGCTGGGGAGTTCATCGACGAAGATAGGCTGCTGTTCCACGCGACGGTCGGCACCAATCGTGCCCTCTATGTCTATGATTTGGCGACGGCGGAGTTGCGATCGCTGCCCATTCCCGACGGCACCGTTGATCCGAGTAACTGGAGCATCAGTCGCGATCGGCAATCGATTACATTTGGCTTTTCATCGGTGACCCAGGTACCCGAACTGTTCTCGATGCCGCTGGACGGTAGCAGCGCCCCAGAGCAACTCACAGAGATCAACGCCGAGGTGGCGGCGGTCAACCAAGTTCAGGTCAACCAAGTCAGCTTTGAAACCCGCAATGGGGTTCGCCAGGGCTTCTTGATCCAACCGGCGGGGGCTGCCTTTCCGCCAGTTCAGAGCCCGATTGTCTTTTGGCAACAGGGGGGACCGGGATACTCCATGGTGAATGAGTTTGCCATTGAAGTGGAGATGCCCTTTAACCTGCTGCCCAACTTTGGCATCTCGGTGCTGTCGGTACCGTTGGCGGGTCGCGAAGGCTTTGGCCCTGAGTTTTATCGCCTCCAAGCCGACGGAACCAATTTTGGGCAGGTGGACATCATTGAAGGGGTCGATATTGCCAGTCAACTGGTGGGTCAGGGATGGAGCAGCTATGACCAATTGGGGGTGACGGGTTGCTCCTATGGGGGGTATTACGCGGCCCAGGCGATTACCCGCTTCCCCGATGTGTTTGCAGCGGCGAATCCCCAATGTTCGCTGCTGGATGCCTTTACGGAATGGCAGTTGGGCTATTCGTCGCTGCTGTCTTACCTAACCGGGCTGACCCCGATGGAAGCGCCGGAGACGTATCAGTACATTTCACCGCTGTATGGTGCCGATCGCGTCGAGACCCCGACCCTAATTTTCCATGGCTCCGGGGATTTCTTGCAGATCGATGTGGCCCGCAATTTCCATGATGTGATTGAGGCGAACGATGTGCCGGTGACCCTCTATGAGTTTGAGGGGGTGGGCCACAGCATCTTTGACCTGGGCTTGCAGCGGACGGCGGCGCAGCTCCAGATCGACTTTTTCCGCACCTATCTTCAAAATTGATGCTGCCATGACTATCCCAGTACCTGGGTCTGAGTCTGAACGCCAGTCTGAACCGGTTGAAACTGAGCCGGTGGAGGTGGCGATCGCCCTGCTCTTCCAGGGCAATCAATTTCTGCTGCAACTGCGGGATAACATCCCGTCCATTGTTTATCCGGGTTACTGGGCCTTTTTTGGTGGTCACCTGGAGCCAGGGGAAACGCCAGAAGTCGCCGTATGGCGAGAGCTGCAGGAGGAAATCGGCTATCAGCCCCCCTGGCTAAAACTGTTTCAGCGCCGTCGCTACGACCGGGTGATCCGCAATATCTTTTATGGCCCGTTTATGGGTCAGGTGGAGGATCTAATCCTGACGGAGGGCTGGGATCTGGGGTTATGGTCGGCGGAGCAGATTCATCAGGGGGAGCGCTATTCGGAGAAAGCTCAGCAGGTGCGGCCCCTGGGGGATCCCCATCGGCAGATTTTGCTGGCGTTTATGG
>CAYGVA010000383.1:0-3222 GCA_964353225.1 uncultured Leptolyngbya sp. | reverse complement strand
CCTGGAAGCGCCTCCACGAAAATATTCCCAGCCACCTCAAACCCCGCTTTGTCTACGGGCCAGGGAAAGTGACGGTGCGGGGGCTTGGGGTGTTAAGGCCAGAGAAGCAGTTAAGCAATCTAGCGGAATGGTTTGGGTATATGCAGGCGGCAGTGAAAGAACCGGCAGTAGTTCCTTGAACAAGAGAAGCCTTTGTAGTGCTACCAGCTTACTTAGGGCTTCCTGAATAAGCAAGTAAGTAAAGACGCTCAATCGTTTATAAGATAGAAGGCTTCTGAAATCGCTAAAAGCCTTTGTTGACAATAGCTGCGGACATTTTGAGTATCTTGTATTTAATCCGTCCCACCTACTTAATCAGAAAAGCTCCTTCTCAATCTATGATGTCCTCACTCTTGAGGGAACTTAAATATGAAAGGTCAATTTGTTTTCCTTTAGAGTCATTGAACTGCTTAGACAATGAGACTTCAAACTTAAAGTTTGGCGATAGTGCAACAACACTGCCAGCTAGGACTCCGAGGTAACCGTCCCACACATTACGCTGGCTGAGCAGAGTCGAAGCCAGATCTCCTGAAAAAGTCCCCTTCGACTCCGCTCAGGGGACGGTTACCCTTTTTCCATTCCACCTGAATTGGAATTTTGAAGATCAATCTTATAATTCGTAGATTCAAATTTCAAGTGCAACGGCCTGCACAAAGCTGCTGGAGTCGTTCGTAGAGATCTGAGTATATGGATTTCTCGCTGTCCCTACAGCAGAAAGGGTTTCGCCTTGATCGAGGAGATATCCCCTTTGCCCCATCAAGAGCGGCTTTTGGCAGGTGTTGCACTTCATTCTTGAATTGGCCATTTTTTTGTTTGACTGCGCCATTTTCTCTACAGCTAAAAATGTTTCTCCGCCCTTCTTCTCCACTCCACTTCAAGGCGTAGATACTGTTCTGCCCTCAGCCTGTCAAATCGCAGGAAGAAGTCTATCCGGGTCAAAAGGTTGCCCAGATTTGAGGACACCATAAATCACCTGTACTAGCTTATGCATCAGGGCACCAACCACTTGCATCTTGGATTTGCCTGGAGAGGACGTGAGTACGAGACAGGTATTTTAGGGAATAACGGCAGCGCTAAACGGTATCTGGATCAACCCCTAATGCTCGCAGCCGCTCTGCCAATCGTTGGGTCTGCTGCTGAGCTTGTTCAGCGTTCTGTTGGGCCTGTTGAGCTTGCTCCTCTGCCGAAAGATAGCGTTCTCCCTTCCGATCAAACCAAGACAGGATTTCTCGCTCGATGCCCCCCACCACCCCTTGGCTGCGTCCAATGGCGAGGCCAACTTCCGGCATCCAGTAAGGCTCGCCCAGTTGCAACTGGTATCCACCCTCAATAAACTTATACACCTCAAAGGGTTGATGGCGATCCCGCTGCCAGTACTCGGGGTTGTAGATGACGTAGTAGAGAACCCCAAGCTTTTGGTAAATCGCTAGCTTGTCGTCATATTCACCCCCCGGCGTCCAAGAGACCATCTCTAAAACCCAGGTGGGAACTGTGTCGGCTTCTTCCCAAACCACATAGCTCTTACGAGACTTATTACCGACCTGACGACGCGGTACGCCAAGACTGAGAAAGCCATCCGGGACAATAGGGACTTTAGGGCTTACCCCAGTGGTGTGATAAACCCCCATATCTACGCCAAAGTACCAATCGTTACGTTCTTTCCAGATCAGTGATAGGAGAAAGAGCAAGTAGTTAGGCAGAAAATTCTGATCTTCATTGTCCACGGGCGTATCGTCAGAACAGGGCAGCTCGTCACTGGTGGGTAGGGTGGTGTAGCGATTGGTGGTAACCATAGGTCAAACCCAACATGAGAGTGTTTTGATCATAATTCAAGCGTGATGGTGGGCAGTAAAGCCCTCGTCATCTTGCGGTATGGTTCCAGTATCAGCTTGAAACTTAGGCTTGTGCACAGGGCTATTATCACCTTGCCACCTACAATAGCGGGTAAGGTTTCAGCGGAAAGGTTGCTGGAATGACGCCGAGTTTACCGGTGGTGTTGAGTCTGGATCGGGTGGAACTGACAGATGAACAGTTTCATCGGCTCTGTCAAGCCAATCCCCATACCCCCTTAGAACGGTCAGCATCAGGAGCCTTGGTGATTATGTCGCCTGTGGGTGGAGAAAGTGGTGAACGGGAAGCTGATCTGATTACCGATTTAGCCATTTGGAATCGCAAAACCCAACTCGGCAAGGTCTTCAGCTCTTCGACACTATTTAAATTACCGGCGGGAGGAGACCGCTCACCCGACGCGGCCTGGGTCGAACGCTCCCGCTGGGATCGGTTAACCCCGGAAGAGCGGGCCGGGTTTCCACCCATTTGCCCTGATTTCGTGATTGAGCTGCGCTCTAAAACCGATGCTCTACCGCCGTTGCGAGAAAAAATGGCGGAGTATCTCGCCAGTGGTTTGCGTTTGGGCTGGTTGATTAACCCCAGGAATCAGAATGTGGAAATTTATCGCCCAGGGGCAGCGATCCAAACGGTGCCCTTTCCAGCCCGTTTGTCTGGGGAGGATGTTTTGCCGGGGTTTGAGCTGATCTGGCCCCTCCCTGGGTATTAGGTGTCACCAGATGAGCACCGATCACGCCCGAGTAATCGGCAGCGGAGTTCATGGGACCATTTCGGTTGCCAGCCCCCTTGCTCTTAATGCTCTCCACAACCGTGTTGGACCTGGAATCGTTATGTGCGAATGCTGGGATTGTTCTATCGACAAAGGCTTACAGATGATCGATTTGATATCCCTGCTGTTTGGCAATTTCCAGGATTGGACCAATATTGCCAATGCCCCACTGGTTACAGACGGCAACTTTGTGACCATCTCCAGTGAGGAGCTGTTGTTCTTCGTGTAGAAAGTAACGCTTTCGCCCGCCCTTTTCCTTTGCTTGTTCAACTGGGGCGACAACACCATAAGCCCTGTGAATTTCATCTGGAAAAACTTGGCGTAATTCATCCAAAGTACTGTCAGGATGAGCTTTGAGGTATTGCGTCACGATCGCTAAGACCAACTGCCGCTTGTTATAAACATTGCCGTTAAATTGATATTGGGTTCGATCTTTGCTAGATCGCGCGATCGCCCGCTGAGCTTCCGCCTGCTCCCGCACCTTCACCTGGTACTCTTCCGCTTCAGGCAAAGGCATGATTTGCTCAATGTTTAGCAGTAATTTCTCCCCAAGTTTGTAAAGTTGA
>CAYGVA010000382.1:0-3224 GCA_964353225.1 uncultured Leptolyngbya sp. | reverse complement strand
CTAGTCGCGACTCTCCTTCGCAGTCGAGGCTTAGATGTTCTAACCACAATCGATGCAGACATGATGGGACATTCAGACGCCGAGCAGCTTACCTATGCTGCGGCTAACGGGCGGTGTATTCTTACCCATAACCGAGTGGATTTTGAAACTATCCATCTCGCTTACGTTACAGGGCATCAGCAACATAGCGGCATTATCGTCATCCCTCAAAAAAATGCCTATGACATCGCCAAACGAGTCAGCATCCTGCTGGATAGCCTGACCCGTGATGAGGTCTTCAACCAACTGCTCTACGCCTAAATCAGCAACCAATATCGGCAACATAACCATTTTCTCGCCGCCAGTCCCCGACTGGGACGCATCCCAACTGCTCTGCCGCCTTCTCCAGAACTCCCGATCAATCTTGTTACAGGGGTATTAGATCCCTGGGTTCTGCCGGATTAACCCGAGTTATTTCTGGTCTTCACCGAGAACCCAGGGATCTGGGTCGCCGATGACAGACAACGCCCGACGATCGCCCTCGCTGCCGCCCTCACCGTTAAAACTCCGACAGGTAAATGTTGTAGGTACTACCCTCGCTGAGGTCAAAATCCCCCACATAGATGTCGTAGGTGCCTGCGGCGACATACCCCGCAAACTCCGGCAGTAGGCTGCCATTAGCGTCATCGACACAGAGATAGTCGCCGGTTTGGTGGTCGTACATCACCAAAATCAGGTCCTCCGAGGCCTCCGACGGCCCAGACACCTCACCAAAATAAATATGCAGGTAGCTAAAGTCCCCATCCGCCGTCAGGGTATGGCTGGGTTGCGCCAAAGCGACTGTGCCACCGATATCGCAGACCAGAGAGGCGTCGTCGCCCCCCAGACTGACCCCGCTGCCAATGGCTGGATCGGGCAAAAAGCCAGGGGCGAGATAAAAACTGTCTCCAAAGGCTTGGGCGATTTGCCCAGGGGCCACCGACGCTGGCGTGGGGCGAATCGTGGCATTAGCTGGGGATAGGGCGACCGGGGTGGGGCTGATCACGCTGGCGGTGGCGGTACCGGTGAGCCCCCAGGCCAGGGAGAGGCCGAGACCCAATCCGACCCGTTGCAAAGCATCGGCATAAGACATGAGTCAAAAATCCTTAAACAAAGGGTATGGCAGGGCCTAGACCGATGCAGGCAAGACAGTGAGCTGAGTATCGGAGCGGCAACAAAGGGTCTTACCCAAGAGAAGACGACGTAGAGACATGGCGTCGCGGGTATAGACGCTGAAAATTGAAGCGTGGTATGTGCTCATCATGCCCCCAAGTCAGGATTTGCTGTCAGGCCTCCTCCCTCAGCCAGGTCGCGCTCCCAGGTGATGCCAATGACTGGCAGCGCACTACCAGGGGTTCAGTTCAATTTGGTTGAGGGGCGTGGCCAAGGCTCTATTCCCACTCATCCAAAGCCGTTAACCATTGGTTCACAAACGCCGTGGCCTGACTACGCCGCGCCTCAAAGGTTGCCGCTAGCCAAATCAACGCTAACCCCACCGCAATCCCCAGCGCCCAAAGCAACAACGCCTCCGCGCTGATAAATCGCCACAGCAGGTTCAGCACCGCAAGGCCAAAGGTGAGGGTGCCGCCGTAGAGGTAGGCCCGCACCCGTAGCCAGAGCCCCAGCCCCACCAACGCCAACCCCAGCATCGCCACCGCCAGCCCCAACCCCAAAGCGGCCCCAGCTTGGTAAAAAGCCGTCAAACAGAGTAAGCCTATGGCTAGGCACCGTAAGCCATGGCGCTGTTGACGGCGGTCTACGGATTGCAATGCCGAGTCCGTCTGCACCACATAGAGCATCGAGCCGCTCAAGAGGGTCATTCCCCACAGGGGCTCAAATTGGTTGACTTCGTGGAGCCAGTCCAAAATTGCCCCATTCGCCAAAATCACGCTGATATAGCTGAGGCGGATGCGTCGGGTCTGGCTCGACACCCAGCCATAGAACCCCGCCACCACCAGCAAACTGGGGATGCTGATGGGCGTGGCGGTCAACACGACAATCACCCCCGGTAGCACCAAAGCCGATCGCCGCCAGGGTCGTAACGGCCACCCCCAGCGATCCCACGGCAACCAATACAGCAGCGCCGCCACCAGTGCCGCCAGGGTCGCCGCCCATGGGCCTAGGTCTAAGGCCGATACCATTCGATCCAAGCTGTAGAAAAAGGCGATCGCGAAAAGGGCGACGGTGGCATCCACCCAGACCCCGGTGCGGCGACCCCGCCAAGCCCCATAGGTGATGAGGGCCAGGGCGATCGCGATCCACAGCGGCATCAGCGGATCACTCACCCACCCTAAACAGGTGGGGAGCAGCAAGAGGCACCCCAGCCCCCAATGGAGATGGGCGATCCAGCGCATCGCGCGCCTAGGGCAGCGCCACCAAAGCTGGAGCCAACGGGTGGTGACCCCGTAGAGCCAAGCGATCGCCCCCGCCAACAGCGCCAGCAGGGTTAAGCCATTTTCCCAACTGCCCCCCTCCCCCTGCATGAGCTGATAAAACCACAGCTCATAGGCCCCAAACGTCAGCCCGATAATGCCGCCAACGCCCAATACCGCCAACGCCCGATGCCGTCGCCCCACCCCAATCGCCACACAGGCCGCCACCAAGCTGTAGAGCCCTGTCGTGGCCGTAAAGTCGAAGTGGGCTTGTCCCCAGGCAGCAGCGGCAAACCATAGGGGAATCAGCGCCCAACTCACCTTGCGCACCGGTGAGGGAGCACGGCCCTGGTAGCGACCCATCAAGACATCGCCCCCCAGTTGGGTCGCCAACCCTAGGCCGCCATGGCACACCGCCAAAGCCGATGCCGACCAGCCCTGCATCGAGAAGCTGCCCAGCAACAATAACTCGGTGGCCCAAGCCAGCCCCAAATAGCCCAGGTTGGTGGGGGCCTGCCAAATCCGAAAGGCGATCGCCCCTGCCGTGAGCCCCATCGCCAACAAAAACAGGCCATCCACCGCCGTGGCTTCAGCGATGAGGCCCCCAATCCCCACGGTGCCGCCCAGCAGAATCAGGCCCGCCAGCACCATGCCACCACCGTTTAAGGCCCAGCGATAGGCATTGATCAGAGGGCTGCGACGGCCCTGCAATCCCAACCGGATGCCCCATAGCCCCCACAGCAACAGCGCCAAGCCAGAAAAGATCCCCCCCGGTTCTTGGGGGCCATACCAATCGAGGGCCGCGATCGCCCCCACCAAGACCAACCCCACCGT
>CAYGVA010000381.1:0-3236 GCA_964353225.1 uncultured Leptolyngbya sp. | reverse complement strand
GGATCGTCGCTAAAATGCAAGGCGATAGCTCTAGGGGTTGCCCATAAAGCGTTACTCCCCTGCACCAAACCCTTTGAGAGGGCCGTTTAAGAGCCTCTGAAGGGCTATTAAATTTAGTCCAATTCAAGTCCACGCTAGATCGACGCCCCTCAAAAGCCCTTCTGAAAGGAATCTTTGGCGCTTTGAGTATTTGCGTTTTCCGCAACTAGTCAGGCTTGAAGTCGCAAGCGCTAGGGTGAGAGCGCAATCGGGCGGAGAAACTTGCGCCTCGACTCAGGCCTTTGGGGGTTAATCCAGATGAGAGGGAATCGGGAGGCGAAATAACTTGCCATTCAGTCTTGCAAGCGGGTGATTGATACCCAAAAGCCTTGTGAGGTAATGATATGCGTCGCCTTAGAACGTCAAAATGCTTTCAGAGAGAGGGTTTAAGACGTTGATCATCCCTCAACAGGTCAGTGCCCAGCGGTCTGGCTCTGACGTTAGACTTGGATTAGCCATACGCCTGGAAAAGCACCTGTTTCCATGCCCTTCATCAACCCCAAAACAGACGTTGCCTTCAAGAAAATCTTTGGCTCCCCCCAAAGCCAGCCCGTGCTGATCAGCTTCCTGAACGGGTTGCTCTATGACGGCACCGACACCGTTCAAGCCTTAGACATCCTCAATCCCTATCAAGCCCCCCGCATTAAGGGTATGAAGGACACCTATTTGGATGTCAAAGCCCAACTCGCCGATGGCACCAGCGTGATTATTGAAATGCTGGTGCTCAACGTCGAAGGCTTTGAAAAGCGGGTGCTCAACTGCCTGCTCTATGGGGCCGCCAAAACCTATTCCACCCAACTTGGCACCGGGGAGGATTACACCCTGCTCAACCCGGTAATTGCCTTGACCATTACTGACTTTGTGATGTTTCCCGAGCTGGCGGCCTATCGCACCTGCTTTGTCTTGAGAGAAAAACAAGTGTTGATTGACTATCCCAGCAGCGATCTAGAGCTGGTGTTTCTAGAGTTGCCGAAGTTTGAGCAATCCTTGGGTCATCTACAGAACTTGATGGAGCAGTGGCTCTTTTTCCTTAAGAATGCAAAGTCATTAACCGCCATTCCTGAGGAAATGAGCGATATCCCGGCCTTTCAGCAAGCCTTTGAGTTTGCCAATCAAGCCAACCTCTCACCGGAGGAGCTGGAAGATTTGGAGCATCGGGAAATCTTTATCCATGACCAGCGCAATGCGATTAAGCGGGCGTTGAATCAAGGTCTAGAAACAGGTCTGGAGCAAGGTCTGGCGAGAGGACGAGAAGAGGGACGAGAAGAGGGACGAGAAGAGGGACGGGAAGAGGGCATTCGCCAGGTGGCGAAGCAAATGAAGGCTGCGGGGATGATGATCGCCCAAATCGCTTCGATCACGGGTTTGCCCCCTGAAGATATCGAGACGCTTGAAATTTGAGGGCGATACCTATGACCCACTTATTCTGGAGAGTGGTAGGCAATGCCCACCATTTCTCGATGCTGACGAATCGTATCCCTTGAATGCACGGGTGAAGCGAACTTTGATGCGGCCAACCCGCTGGGAATAATTGCTGTCATCGGGCGGCAGTGCCCAAATAAAATGGATATGGTCAGGTAGAACAGCCGCAGCAATGATTTTAAATGGAGCTTCGGTTTTGGTTTGTCTAACTGCTTAGCGCAGCGGTGTCATGTGGTGTGGGTCTGTGAATAGTGGCTTGCGGTTATGGGTGACCCAGGTGAGAAAGACGGTCCCGCCAGCGATGTAGGCACGACGATAATTCGGCATCCAGAAATCTGATCTTCAGCAATATTTTTTGTGTTAATCAGCCTATTCTAATGGTTGATATTGGGAGTATCCCCGCCCCTAAAAGATCAATGGTGGGCACTGCCCACCCTACCTGGCTAATAGTCTGAATGATAGAGGTAGACAATAACACTACCTGTAGTCACTTGTCATATGGCTTCTCGTGCTTCGGCTCTTTGTGCCTCATAAAAAGCTTTATCTTCCTCAGTTAAATCAATCCTCTGGAATCCAGGCCATTTGATTTTTTGCTTTAAGGCAGCAGCCCAAACTTCTTCAAAATAATATGGGTCTAACTTCCAGGAAGAAAACGGAATCTGCTTATGAATAAAGGATCTAGCTATCCATAGATCGCATAGTTTCTCATATCCCTCAGAGCTCAGATCATTTGGTCTTTCATCACTCCAAATAAGGGCATCCTTTATAAAGTCAAAACCTGGCCTAATATTCGGGTCATATTCTAGATTTTCAATCAAAATTAAATCCTTGTCGGAAAAGTAACTCATTATTTATCACTACTGAACATCAATGACAATATTGAGCTTACCCCTATAAACCTCAAATCTGATGTCGGTTGGAGTTAGGCCCAAATGCTCTAGGGCATTTAAGCCTGCCCTACCTACTTGAGAATCAGCAGGACTTAAACCTTGCTCAAATGCCTGTACTGTTTGTTCATTAATAATACTACTGAGAATAAGCTGTCTGTAAGGTATTGCACCATGTCCAGCAAGAGTTTCAGCAAGGAATTGCCCCCCACTACCACGTGGAAGACTTCCTCTAAAGATATCTGTGACATCAACAACACCAGGTCCAGGTAATTCAGCACGAATATATGCCCTGGGATCGTTGGGTACACCTCCCTTAATAGAAAAAGGATCGCTAGTAAGCGTAAGATCAGGAAGGTCAAAACCACCACGAGATTCTAAAAATGGTGGCGGCTCAAGTTCTGGGGCTGGAACAAAAATATCAGGGAAGGGGCAAATAATGTCTTCAAGGTCTCTACCGAGATCTCGATTAATGAAATTCGGGTCGAAGTTAGGTCCAGGCACATATATATCTGGCCCATAAGCATCCGGGACACGTTCTTGACTTATTCCCGCATCACGATTGGGATCAAGCTCCCCAGGCGGAAGACTAATACTGGTTGGCAGAGGTGTGGCGTTACTTATGATATCGCCGCTATTGCCTATATCAGACCTTTGAGCCGTTGCTGTTGGTGCTGGTTCCCGAAGTTCTGAAGCAGCCTGTGCTAGTAGGGCCAATCCTAAAAGAAGTAGACCCGCATCTTCTGCCTGCTCTTGCCTTGAATAGTCCTGCCCTGGTGCAGTTGGTGAATCTGCTATTTTTCCTGATGGATCCGTAAAGTTCGTTGGGCTGTTAAAGACATAGCGATACAGATTCGCATCCCCCGCCCCAAACCCCAACGGGTCCTC
>CAYGVA010000380.1:0-3248 GCA_964353225.1 uncultured Leptolyngbya sp. | reverse complement strand
GTTGCACGGTGGTGCAGCGGTTGGGTTTGACCAGACCTTGGCGATCGCAATAGTCTCCCACCACCCGATGAACGATGTCCTTCCAACGGCTCAGATAGGCCTTTTCCTGGGACTTAAACTCCAGCCCCTGCATGGTGTCGGGGCGACCCGCCTCCCACCATTTCAGCCAATCCACCCCAAAGGCTTGCACAAAAAAGTCAAATAGGCCGGTAAAGGACACCCCGACAATAGGGTCCTCCTCGCGGGAGTTGCGATAGCGATCTTCCACAAACTTGTGGTTGAGCAGGCTGGCCACAGACAGTGCCCCCGCCGTGAAGGCATCTTCTTGCTCTTGCTCGTTGTGGGGATCGATTTGGTTGAGGTGAATTTCTGCCAAGTTGCAATGGAAATCTTGGCCGATAATTTCACCGCAAGGATTCAGCCCATAGCGGCCCTTGCCGCCAGCGCGACGCTCCGCTTCCCCCGCCCACTGGATTGCCCCCTCACCAGAATAAAACTGCTTCCGCACCGCGTCGGTGCATTCTTGCAGGGTGGGTTTGTGATGGAAGACGCGGGTGTGGTTGGCCATGCGCAGGGCGTCCCGCTCCGGGTCGATGCGCCAGTTGCCCTCGTCGTCCTGCTGCCAGAGGTTGTCCTTGGCGCTGGCGGCCAGGGTGTCGTCGCTGGCAAACTGACGCATCCCGGCACTGTTATGGGTTAGATAGCCATCGCAATAGAAACAGTGGGCCTCTTCTACCTCAATGTCGTAGGTCTGAACCGAGTTGTAGCTGCCTAATCCTTTGACCGTAACAGGGATATCCAAGTCCAGGTCTGACTCCGCCCGATAACGCTCATAGTTGGCATCGACCTGACGGGAGCCCTGGAAGCCCATATCCCGCATTTCGCTGTAGGTATAAACCTCCCGCATCAGGGCACCCGGCACGGTAAAGCCGTACATTTTGAGACCCTGGCGCAGCTCTCCCTTCACTGAATGGGGAGCGATCAGGCTGTTGTACTGTCCTTTTAAGGCGGGCAAGGTGACATTATACTTCACCTGCCAGTGGTCTTCCTGGGGGCGCACTATGCTCAGGCGTCCGGCAATGCCTAAGCTAGACAGGACGACACTGACTTGTCTAGCAAAATTACGATAAACCGTAGTGACCAGATTCGGAGGGCGGTTGTTCACAGCGCCGTCGCTATCCATCAAGCCCGCCAGGTAGGCGGCACGGATATCAACACAACCCTGAAGAATGAAGGTCGGTACCGTTAAGGGTTGGCTAGCCTGCTTAATAAATTGGTGGAAATATTCGGCTAAACGGATAGAGGAGCATACCGATTTAGCGGTATTTTCCCCCCGAATGGTGCCGTGGGTTGCGGCTAGGCCGAATTGAGCGAGAACACCATCTAATTTGTGTTGTAAGCGTGATGTGGTGGCTGGATCGCTACCGTTCATCGCCCACTCGACTCGACCGTAGGGCTTGTCATGCTTGTTGCGCCCCAGGGCCACATACCCATCTCCCTGGGTGTAGCCAACCAACCAAGCCACATCAGGGGTGAGGGTGGGAATCTGTAGGGCTTTAGCGGTCCGACTTTGTTGCGGACGCGCAGCGGTGAAATCGTTGGGCAATGTGGTGATGGTACCGGGCAGGACGTGGGTGTTGTGAAGGAGGCGATCTCCGGTCTCTAGGGCACCCACGGGCTTCCAGTCAAAGGTCCCTTTGGCATCGGTCAATACCGCCATGCGGTGATTGACGGTGGCTCGGGGCAAAGGGCCATTGGTTTCAATTTCATAGACATCCTGTACCCCTTGATCAAATTTGCGGACGACCCGACGAAAGCCCAGGGGGGTCTGGACTTGGTCACCCACCTGTACATCCTTGATGGGCACCAAACCTTGCTGGGTATGGACGAGGGCATCTTCGGGCAGGCAGCGGCGAATATTGCCCGCCACGACACAGGCTGCCGCCTCATCAATCAGCAAACAGCATTCCACCGAAGTGAGCTGCCGCCCGATCGCCTTATTCAAGATCCGCGCACAGCGTTCATACAGGGTGGGGAGTTTCACCGGGTTGGCGACGCCGCCAAAGCCCTTCAGCTTTTCGCCAGCGGGGCGCACATCGCTGAGGTCCACGGTGATGCGCACGTCCCCAGTGAATTGGGGGTCGCTAGACAGCTCCAGAATGGTTTGGTAGGACTTCACCCAGCCGCCGCGACTGTCGCCGACGCGAATGGTGACCTGGTTGCCGTCAATTTCGACGCGGGTTTGTTCTTGGCGCTGATCCATCGGGGTGCCGCCCACTTCGTTGTGGGACTCCACCACGAGGGTATTGCGGGGGATGGGCAACTGTTGAATGTATTGCGGTTCTAGCACGGCTCCGGTGCCGCAGCCCATCATCGCTAGATCCATCATCAGACCAAAGGCCCGCCAGTCCACAACGTTGGTGCTGGTGCAGTTGTAGGCCCCCGAAAAGTTCTCGGGCTGCTTGCTCCAGGCGGTGCCCCCCACCCACAGCCACCGTCCCGAAGGCAGGGCCTTGACCTCCCGCTGCATCCGCGCCAGCAGTTCCCGCTCCTCCGCCGTTAGCTGGCCCAATTCCACCAGACCGGTGAGGTTGCGATCGCACACCTGGTCCCATGTTTCACGGCCCCCGTCGGCGGTTTCATCCTTGCGGCTGTAGGTGCGATAAAACACGGGATAGGCGGTGGTGGCGTTTTCTGGGAACGCACTGTGGGAACGGACGCGGGGCAGTTCTTGAACCATGGGGCGGCCTTGATTGAGGTGAACGAAACTAGCAGGATTCGGCGTCGAGGTAAATGCTTATAGTCCTAATGGGCAATTATAGTAAGTCATATCTAGGGTTGGAAACCTCAAAGAAAATTAAAATTGCGCTACCAGTAGAGTTTCAAGCGAAGCACGGGCAGACAAAAAAGCGCCTTCCTTTACCAGGGAGGCGCTCTATCTTAAAGACGAGATCCTCAAGTTTGCACTTCAAACCTGAGGAGATTGCCGAGCACTCAAATACCGGCTGTCCGGCGAATGGACTGACAAAACAGCCTGTCATCCCAATCCTGCATGGGGTCAGGCGACCTGACCCCTACCCTTAGGGTTGATGCATTTGATAGAGAAAAAGCTGATAGGCCCTACGAGCCACCTCAAACATCACGGCCATGTTGAGTGGTTGTCACGAAATCCCTACGAAGCGATCGTTGCAACGGCACAGCTAGTAACACTGTCCGCGAGGTCCAGGACGGCGGTGCGTCCTGGTGGT
>CAYGVA010000379.1:0-3269 GCA_964353225.1 uncultured Leptolyngbya sp. | reverse complement strand
TCTACAATATGCTGCAACCCGAAGTGGCGGAAGAACTGGGGCAAATGAAGGTGAAGAATTTGCTCAATACCGGCGCTGAGCTGATCGCCTCCTCGAATCCGGGCTGCTCCCTGCAAATCCAAAAGCACCTCCAGGAGCAGGGAAAATTGATGCCCCTAATGCACCCGATCGCCCTCTTAGACAAATCCATTCGGGGTGAGCCGCTTTAATTCCGCCCTACCCTGCACCATTCTGATCTGCCATGGCCATTAGTGTGATTTGCCCCACCAAGGATCCCGACCCTTGGGTTACGGCCCTCCGCCAAGTGGATGCCAGTCTCGATATTCGAGTGTGGCCCGAGGATCATCCCCGTGAACAGGTGGATTTCATCTTGACCTGGGCTCACCCAACCGGCGTATTTCAGCAGTATCCCCAACTGCGGGTGATTTGTTCGATGGGGGCAGGGGTCGATGCGCTACTGCAAGATCCAGATATTCCCTCAAATGTGGCCATTGTGCGGGTGGTGGATGATGCTCTGGTGGCCGCCATGGAAACCTATGCGATTGCCGCCGCCATGAATCACGTGCGGCGGTTCCCCGACTATGCCCTGCAACAACGCCAGCAACAGTGGCAGCCTTTACCGGTTCGGCCCCTTCAAAAAAACACCATTGGGGTGATGGGGCTCGGGCAAATTGGCGGCGCGATCGCCCAACGGTTTCTGTCCTTGGGGTTTCCGGTGCGGGGCTGGTCGCGATCGGCCAAAAAGCTGGCGCGTATTCAGACCTTTCATGGAGAAACGGCACTGCCTGCTTTTCTGACGAAAACCCAGATCCTGATTTGTGTACTACCCCTCACCCCCACCACCCACCACATCCTTAATGCCCATACCCTGGCACAGCTTCCGCCTGGAGCCTACTTGGTCAACATGGCGCGGGGCGGTCATCTGGTCGAGGCTGATTTGCTGACTCTTTTGGATGACGGCCACCTTGCGGGGGCCTGCCTGGACGTGTTTCAAGCAGAACCCTTAGCCCCCAATCACCCCTTCTGGAACCACCCCCAGGTAACGGTCACCCCCCACATCGCCAGCGTCACCCAGCCTGCCTCCGTGGCTCCGCAGATTGTCGATAATTATCGCCGCCTCCAATCAAACCTCTCCCTTATGAACCGAGTAGATCGGCAGCAGGGCTATTAGGCGACGCGACACAAATCTAAGGGGAAGCTCCATGAGCTAGATCGTCTCCTGTGT
This sequence comes from uncultured Leptolyngbya sp., assembly GCA_964353225.1. Taxonomy (GTDB): domain Bacteria; phylum Cyanobacteriota; class Cyanobacteriia; order Phormidesmidales; family Phormidesmidaceae; genus PCC-6406. The sequence goes on along the minus strand of CAYGVA010000379.1, from coordinate 2,044 downwards.
GTAGCGCGGGTTCACTGTCTGAGTGTTAATCTGCCTGCTAAGGTACCGATTCATTCATGGGATCTCGGTATACTGAGTCATCTCAAAATCAGTGTGTGGCCTAAGTTCTAAGCATGGCAATTCGAGAAGGCGAGTCAAGATAAGCCTTGCATCTAAAGTCAAGTCATCTACCACTCTTCTGCATGTGTCGCCCATAACCCTCACCGTAGATCAGTTTCTTGCCGCCTATAACGCCGGTCAACATGCCTTTCCTGCCCTTTCGTTAAAGTTTGCCAATCTCCAAGGGTGTCATTTACCCATGATTGACCTGGGAGATTGTATTTTGGAGCATGCTGATTTGCGCAAAACGGTGTTGAGTGGAGCCTGTTTGGTACGGGCACGTCTCAGGGGGACAAAGCTTGATCAGGCCAATTTGATTGCGGTTGAGTTGATTCGGGCTAATCTGCAAAAGGCCAGTCTCAAAAATGCTTTATTGGCCTCAGCCAATTTGTGTGGTGCAAATTTAGGCGGAGCAAATTTACAATACGCTAGCTTAAATGGCGCTAACTTAAACGGTGCTAAATTGCGGGGCGCTAAATTGCGGGGCGCGAATCTCCGGGGGGCAACCCTGCTGGGCTGTGATTTGACGGATGCTGATCTATGTGACGTCAATCTAGGGCAAACCAAGCTGGGTTATACGATCATGCCTGATGGCTATTGTCTGGTTGGAGACAGCGTCGATGGTGATCCCAATCAAGCCAGCATATCCCTAGCCAATATCTCTGCCTATTCAAGATTGGCCAAGGTTTTTAGGGGAGAGTAGGCCCATGGCGAATAATAATCCCCAGTACGATCTGGTTGTTTTTGGCGCGACTGGGTTTGTGGGCACAATTCTGTGTCAGTACTTGATCGACCATGTTGGCAAAATAGAGGATTTGAATTGGGCGATCGCGGGTCGCTCCCAAACCAAGCTAGACCTACTGGTGGCAACCCTGGGGCCAAAGGCGGCTCACTTGCCCCGGCTAGTGGCAGATGTTACGGATTCGGCTAGCTTGCGAGAGCTATGCCACCAAACGCGCGTTGTCCTCTCCACCGTTGGCCCCTATGCCCTGTACGGTGAACCGCTGGTAAAGGTATGCGCTGAGACCGGCACCGACTACTGCGACCTCACGGGGGAAGCCCAATGGGTTCGTCGTATGGTGCAGACCTATGGGCGCTTAGCCCAGCGATCGGGGGCACGGATTATCCATTGCTGTGGGTTTGATTCGATTCCATCCGACTTGGGGGTGCATTACCTGCAACAACAGGCCCAAAGTCGGTTTGGGCAACCCTGTGTGCGGGTCAAGATGCGGGTGAAAGGGGCACGCGGGGGCATTTCTGGCGGCACTGCTGCCAGTGGCATCAATTTAGTTAAGGAAATCACGACCAACCCAGACCTACGCCAAGAACTCGCTAATCCTTACTCCCTCTGCCCTGACAGTGACGTCGTCGGGCACCCTTCCCCGCCCTTGATTCCCGTGCAATACGATGATGCGTTTCAAGCATGGGTAACGCCCTTTGTGATGGCTGAGATCAATACCCGCATTGTGCTGCGTTCCAATGCGCTGTTGGCGCATGCCTACGGCACCGACTTTCAATATGACGAAGCCATTTTGACGGGGGCAGGGGTGATGGGTTGGCTCGTGGCCCAAGCCCTGAAGGTGGGTTTAATGGGATTCGGGGTGGCCTCTGCTTTTGGGCCAACCCGTTGGCTCCTAGGGAAAACAATTGTGCCTGACCCTGGCGAAGGGCCGAGTGCCGAAGCCCAGGCCCAGGGCTTTTATGATTTACGGTTTTGGGGCGAGACAGCGGCGGGGCAAACGTTAACGGTGCGGGTAACGGGCGATCGCGATCCGGGCTATGGTTCGACGGCAAAAATCCTAGGACAGGCCGGTATCTGTCTGGCCAAAGATTTTCCTGAATCTGCCAAGGGGGGCGGGTTTTGGACCCCAGCCACCCTATTTGGCCAGGTCTTGATTGACCGTTTGACGAACGCTGCAGGGTTGTGTTTTAGGGTGCTCTAGGA
>CAYGVA010000378.1:0-3272 GCA_964353225.1 uncultured Leptolyngbya sp. | reverse complement strand
TCAGAACGCCGAACCAACCCACATAGAGGCGGTTCTCGGTGCTGGTGACCCACTGACAAAACTGCTCCCACAGGGAAGCGCTGGAGCGCTGCTGTAGGGTAGTGGTCATAATGAATGAGTCCTTTGTCAAGGTATTGAATGTATTTGCAAGGCCGGTATTCCGAACTTGTGTATTTAGATTAACAATAATGACTCGTTTTGTAAAGCAAGGCCAAGCACCAATCTGACCTCGTCGGTCAAAATCGCCTTATTGAAAGGTCTTGACTGTTTTCGTCAGCGTTAAACATGCACACCTTAGATTAAGTATTTTCGTAAAGATTTTGGTCATGGCAAAGACTCTCCCTAGGGTGGTCACCTATAGCCCTGCGATCACCTTGGTCCCCACCTATGAGTGCTTTAACCGGTGTCAGTACTGCAATTTTCGGTCTGATCCTGGCCAAGATAAATGGTTGACGTTAGATGAGGCTCGCGATCGCCTCAAACGCGCCAAAGCCCAAGGTCTGATCGAGGTTTTAATTCTCAGCGGTGAGGTCCATCCGGCCAGCCCCCGTCGTCGTGCTTGGTTTGAGCATCTTTATGCCCTGGGTAAGCTGGCGTTGAACGAAGGTCTACTCCCCCATACGAATGCTGGCCCATTGAGTCATTCAGAAATGGAGCAGCTCAAGCAGGTCAATGTTTCCATGGGGCTGATGCTAGAGCAGGTTACCCCTGCCTTACTCAAAGGCGTCCATCGTCACGCCCCCAGCAAAGTGCCGGCAGTGCGGTTGCAGCAGCTCGATCAAGCCGGCCAGCTTCGCATTCCCTTCACGACGGGGCTACTGCTTGGCATTGGTGAGACCCATCTTGATCGGGTTGATACCCTGATCGCGATCGCCCAATCCCATCGCCGTTGGGGCCACATCCAAGAAGTGATCCTACAACCCCATCAACCGGGTCAGCGGCAAGCAACGGCTTATCCCAGTTTGTCTGCGACCACCTTGCTCGAGACCATTGCCACGGCCCGACAAATTTTGCCGCCGGACATCACGTTACAGATCCCCCCCAATCTCATCATAGAGACGACCCATCTCCTATCCGCCCTAGAACAAGGCGTTAGAGATTTAGGCGGGATTGGCCCCAAGGATGAAGTGAATCCTGACTATCCCCACGCCAGCTTGGAGCTGCTGCAACCAATTTTGCAAACCCAAGGATGGCAATTACAGCGACGCTTACCGGTGTATCCGGCTTATGTCTCCTGGCTACCTCTGCCTCTGCAAGATCAAGTGCAGAACTGGCAAATCCAGCTTGGGGCTGCCCTTAAGGATGTTGATAATTCTCCAAAAGATGCAGGATTGCCTGGGGATCCTTCAGCTCACCCACAAGGCGGTGAACGGGCAAGGGCCAAACCCGAACGAGGGTCGGAGTGGCCTGAATCTGAGCCGCCTCAGCCTGCTCAGGATGTTTCGAAACATCAATAACCTTCAGGGTATAGGGGCGATATTGAGGCGTTTCTAACACCTCTTGCAGGATCTTGAGGATTCTCTCCGTGAGGACGGAGTGGCCAGAGACAAATAGCTTGAGGACGGGGCCAGGACCCGAGCCATGGTGTGCGGCATCGTCAACCTCGGCTAGGTGGCGATCGTCAGATATATCTAGTACTAAATCGTGCTGTTGCCATAGTTTTGGAAACTGCAACCGATAGGTTTCTAAAACAGACCCACTGCAGGTGGCCAGATCTGAATAAACCGGTTGCCACTCTACAGCGCCAAGACCAAACAACGCATTCAGAAGCCCTTGATATTTGATCACCAAGGGAGAGGCTTCCGCCACGGTGTTGATCTCTCTAGAGCCGCTGACCATCCAGCGATCGACGGTCGCTGTAAAACAGGGCACCAGAAAATGGGGGGGATCGGTTAAGCCAAGGTGCTCCTGTAGGGCTCCACAGAGATTGAGATGCCAGCGCGATCGCTTCTCTGGATCCCGGCAATACACCACATCTCCCCCTGGTGTAAAAACAGCAATGCCCTTAAACACTGAGGGGAGAGAAGCCGAGACGGGTTCGGGCAGTGACACGGATGCTACATTCGCCCCCGCAGCATTTGCGCCATTTCGTTTTGGCGAGGCGACATTTCTAAAGCCGTTTCTTCAGTAATGCGACCGGATTCGTACAGGGCGTAAATAGACTGATTCATCGTACACATGCCGTCAAAATTACACTTGGGAATCAGCGCTTCTACCTCATCGAGATCCCCTCGAATGATGTAATCCTTAATGGCATCTGTATTAATCAGAATGTCGTGGAAAGCGGCCCGCTTGCCATCGGTGGTACGACAAAGACCTTGGGCAATCACAGAGACTAAAGATTCCGCCAGAGACACCCGCACCGGAGCCTGCTGATCCGGCTCAAACAAGTTGAGAATTCGTTCGACGGTCTTAACGGCACTATTGGTGTGGAGTGTCCCCATGACCAAGTGACCGGTTTGGGCCGCCTTCATCGCCGTGGTCACCGTTTCCTTATCCCGCATCTCCCCCACCAGAATCAGGTCGGGATCCTCCCTCAGGGAAGCCTTAAGGGCACTGTCAAACTTGAGCGTGTTCATACCCACTTCTCGCTGTTTAATCAGTGACTTCTTGCTCTTATGGACAAATTCAATCGGATCCTCAATGGTAATGATGTGCTTCGACATCTCTGAGTTGATGTAATCGACCATGGCGGCCAAGGTGGTCGATTTACCAGACCCTGTCGGTCCTGTAATTAGGATCAACCCTTTGTGATAATGGCAAACATCTCGAAATACCTGGGAAAAGCCCAGTTGATCGAGGGTCAAAATCGTGACTGGAATCAAACGCATCACCATGGCAGGGCCATGGAGCGTATCAAAAACGTTGATCCGTATCCTTGAGAAGTCGAATTGGGCGGCCCCATCAAAGTCCAGGGTCTGCTTAAATTGCTGGATCTCTTCAGGCTTGAGCACCTCTTCTAGCCAACTGTAAAAGGTGGCTTCATCCGTGACCGGATAATCGGTTTTCGACATCTGACCGCGATCCCGGAAGCGCGGCACTTCTCCGACGCCCAAGTGAATATCTGAGAACCCTTTGTCAAAAGCCTCTCGCACCAGCTTTTCGAGGGTGATGCCACTGCGGGTTGCGCCCCCCCCCGGCATCGGTGGTGGTGCGGCGGCACGGTGCCCTGCGGGCGGCGGCGGCGGCGGCGCAGCGGATCGCCCTGCGGCTGCCGGGGGACGGCCAGGGGGCGGCGGTTTGATAGCCACCGGCGGCCATAAACTCCAGGT
>CAYGVA010000377.1:0-3296 GCA_964353225.1 uncultured Leptolyngbya sp. | reverse complement strand
CGTTTACATCATCAAACTGTTGACAAATTGCTTGGACTGCAGCGACACCATCCATCTCTGGCATACGAACATCTAACAGCACAATATCAGGATGTAATGCCTCAACCTGTTGAATGGCCTGGGTGCCGTTCTCTGCTTCTCCAACGACCTGAATATCTTCATGGGCTTCCAACAAAACCCTAAATCCTTGACGAACCAGAGTTTGATCATCCACAAGCAGCAAGCTAATCATGCTATTGACTCCGGCAAAGGTATCTGCACCGTAATCAGACAGCCTGCTCCAGGTTCGCTAATCAAATTGAATTTTCCATTGAACGCTAATGCTCGTTCTCGCATCCCGAGGATGCCAAAGCCGGTTGAATTTTGGGCTGGGTTAAACCCTTGACCATTATCTTTAATCACAATGTAAAGCATGTGGCTATGGACGGTTATCTGCAGCGTAACCTCCGTCGCATGACTGTGGAGAGTAACATTGGTCAGTGCAGCCTGGACTATACGATAAATCGTTGAACTAATGTCTGTGGAAAGCGGCTGGGGTAGATCAATGGTCACTGCTGGGGAGATCGCAGTTGTTGTTTGAAACTCCTTGTTTAAGGTTGCGATCGCACTTTCCAGAGAATTGCCTAGCAAACAGCCACTTCGCAGCATCGTCACAGACTGTCGCACTTCTTGTAGGGCCTGAGCACAGAGCGATTTTGCCGTCTCAAAAAAAATGTTGGCTTGTCCGATCTGGTTCGTATTCAATAGATGTAAACCGCCATCTAACTGTACACTTTGCGCTGTAAGCGTATGTCCTAAGGCATCGTGAATTTCACGGGCAATGCGATTGCGTTCTTGCAGGGCAGCTTGATCTTCAATCCGTAGAGAATAGTCTCGTAATTGAGATAACGTCACCGCTAAACGCTCGCGACCTTGGTTTTCTGATGCCAGGGCATTTACAAATAACCAAACAAAAGCGAGTATCATACCATAGTAAATAATCGAACAAAGTTTGAAAAATAATAGATTGGTATCAGTAGGCAAAACAGGGCTACCCAACCATAAATTAAGCGGATTGATGAAGGTAGTCTCTAAGAAAAATAGGTTGAAAACAAACAGAGCATAGACACCTACTACCACTCCAAGACGACCCAATAGGTCAAATCTTTGAGCACTTCGAAGTACGAGCACCGCGCCTAAAATTGGAAATGGGACAATTGACTTGCCAACTAAAATCGGTAGCCCGATGAGCCCGAATTCCACCAGAGTGTATCCGACAGTATAGAAACCTTTGGGCGGTTTTATTAGCCCCAATAACGCCAAGACGCCGATACAAACCATTGTCAGAACTGGGAATTGAGGAAATATATCAAGTATCCCAACAATGCTGGTCAAAAAAACTGCTGTTCCCAGCAAGATCCATTCCAAGATAAGCAGTAGACGAGGCAATGCAAGCAGACGCAGCATGGGCGCTATGAGTGAGTGATATTGATGTAATGCCAAACCGTATTAAATCGACTTTTGGTCTCCGCTATTAGGCCTTGAATCGTTGAGAGAATTATTTATCAGGACTCATCGTTTTCACTGGAATAATCTCTACTGTAAATTGCGATCGCGCTCAGACCCAGGACGCTCTCAATAACTGCAGATAGGACCAATAGCAAGTGCGGCATGCCATCCAAAATAAAGCTGAGTACGCGTCCGGCGGCCAATCCCAGCATGAAAACGGCGCAGCTCACAAGCGCTGGAGCGGTCATCTGCTGTTGGAAAGCGCCCCACACCCAGATTACGACCATTCCCAAATACAGCCCCATGATGGCCCGCAGGATGTTCGGTAAGTTGATTGTGTCGACTGTGATGTCAAAGAGGGCGTCGAGACTGATCGATGGTTGGGCTCCGTACCCCAGCGCAATGGGCACTAAGCTGATCGCGCAGAAAATCAGAAACGCGCGTGTTTTTATTGGAGGTGGCGCTTTACTCATTTGATCCTCATGAGGCTGTTTTTTCTGAACAGAAGCGTGATTAACGATTGCCGCGAAACCCTCTCGGAATACCGTTGGGGCTCTCTGCCACTACCTTCGAGGTATCTTCACTGCAGGTCAAACTCCTGATGGCAGCGTCACCAGACGAAAGCCGACATGGGTCGCACCGGTGTCTAAAGCTTGAGATTCGCGAGCGGCCGGACGATAGCGGCTGCAGTAGTTTTTGGCACATAGGTATGAGCCGCCTTTGATGACGTGCATGGCTCCATCCATGGGTTTTCTGGGGTCGTAGCTGACCTCCCGAGTCGGGCCAATAGGGTCGGTACTGTGGCCCATACCATCATGGTGCAAAGTGAACCAAGTCGAAGTCAGTTCCCAGACGTTACCCGTCATATCGTGAAGGCCATAACCGTTGGCAGGAAAGGACATCACGGGAGCAGTGCCTACATGACCATCCTCCTTAGTGTTGAAGAAGGGAAATAGACCCTGCCAGGTATTGGCTTGCTGAGCGGCATACTGCTCACCCCAGGCATAGGTCCAGCCTTCTTTACCGCCACGAGCTGCGTATTCCCACTGGGCTTCAGAGGGCAACGCTCGCCCCGCCCAATCGGCGTAGGCCACCGCATCTTCATAGGCAATATGGACGACGGGATGATCGTCTTTACTCTGAATATCGCTGTCAGGACCGAAGGGGTGTCGCCAGTTGGCACCGGGAGTCCACCGCCACCAGCTTGGGTAGGCTAGCTGAATACCTTTTTCCGGTGGATTGAAGACCAGGGAACCGGGTGACCGTTCGTCGTCCGATAAATTGGGAAATTGCTCGATTGAGAGAGGACGCTCTGCGAAGGTGACATAGCCAGTCGCTTCAACAAACGTGGCAAATTGAGCATTAGTGATTTCATGGCGCTCAATGCAGAAGCTGCTGACGGTGACAGCTTCTGCTATTCTCTCTTCGACAAAGTCAGGGTTATCAGACCCCATAGTGAAGCGACCACCCGGAATGTACACCATGTCGCTGGGACAGGCAGAAGGTGCTTGGGCCGCGATCGCGATCGGCATAGATAATAGCCAACAACATCCGGCAATTAGCACCATCCCAAGAGTTTTGAATGAGATACCGTTTATGAAGTTCATGAGCAAACCAAGTTCTAATACTTACGTACTAATACTTATGGGCCGGATTGGACCTGTTCCACATCGTTAGCTTTATCCCCAATCAAAATAGCTTCGTGTTCATTTCACGAACTCTCAGCACAGGGAGTAGACTCAACATTGCCCAAAGGTAAGCGTCCCTGGTACTACGCTGGCTGAGCGAAGTCGTTCGCAACGCGTCTC
>CAYGVA010000376.1:0-3301 GCA_964353225.1 uncultured Leptolyngbya sp. | reverse complement strand
GGGGTGTGACCGCTGGGGCTTGGGGTGAGGTTTCCTGGGGGTTAAACCCTGAGATGCCCTCTAGGGCGGCAAGCACTTCGTCAGGGATGTCGGCATCGAGAAGATTGCCTTGAAAATCATCGTCTCCGGCGTCCTGAAGATCTCCAACCGTTTCCTCTACAGATGCCGTCGTTTCGGAGAACAGGTCAATGGCATCGTCTGCGAAAGCGATCTCGGGTGCGGCTCCCCTATCCCCATCCAGAGAAAAGTCAATCGGCTCATTCTCGCCCGTCAGATCAATATCTAAGCTGCTATCGTCACCGGGGGCCAGAGAAATCTCAAATTCACCATCGCCACCCAGGGAGAGCGCCAAGTCATCGTCACTGGGCTCAGCGACAGAATCCCCTCGGGTGTCTGGCCCTTCGAGGGAAAATGCGACCGTATCTTCTTCGCTAAAACTTGGCTCTAAACCTGAGGCGACATCCTCAAGATCGAAGTCGAGCATCTCAACCTCGTTCGGTTCTAGGGAAAATGAGACGGTGTCTTGGTCCGCCCCATCACTAAACGCCTCCGTCTCGACAAATAATCCGATGGTTTCGCTATTGTCGTCATCTGCATTAAAGGCGATGGTTTCATCCTCAGGGTCCTGATCCCGTGGCGGCATCATCCTGGCACCGGATTGAATTATCGTGGCATTTTCATCCCCAAAGGCTTCCTCCTCCATCTCCGTCCACAGACTATCGACCTTCTCTGGAAAAGAGATGGGAGGGGTAGCAGGGCTATTGGGCGCTGGAGTGTTGTCGATTTTTGGCGAGTCTTCTAGGGCTGCTTGTAAGTCAGCGGAGAGATCGTCGTCGGGGTTGCCGTCCACCACGGGATCGGGCTGTAGCGCTGCCAGGGTGCCAAGGGCAGCAACACCGCCCCCAATGGCCGCACCCATGCCACTTGCCAGGGGTGTAAAGGTCGGCTCGCCAGCGTCAGGGCCTAGGGTTTGTGTCCGATTCAGGGCCTCCTGGGCTTCCACAGTTCGCTTCATTTGTTTCAGGGCCTCACCTTTACCCTGCCAAGCCGCCCCCGAATTGGGGCTGAGTTCAACCGCTTTATCAAAGCAAAACAACGCCTCGTCAGAGCGGTTGAGGGTCAGCAGCAGCTTACCCTTACCCACCCAGGCATTGAGGTCGTTCGGCTCTAGCTCTAGGGCGCGATCGTAACTTTTTAGGGCCTCTTCAGGGCGTTGAAGGGCGGTCAAAATCCCGCCCCGGCGCGTCATCCCCCGCGCGATGATGGCACCCACTCCAGCCAGACTCACCCCGGCCCCTAGGGCCTTGAGTCGTTCGACATCAGCGGACTCGATCGCCTGGTTAGTGTTATCTAAGGCGTCTTGTAGGTTTCCAGATTGGGCCAAAGCTAGTCCACGATCTAAGGCCGTTTTGGCCTTAGACAGGCGGGTGTCAAGCCCCTGGGCAGCTTCTGCGGGCGAGGTGGCCGCGATCGCGTCCGGCACATTATCAAAGCTGACCGACCCACTGGCCCAGTCAGCGGCAGGGGCAGTCTCGAGGCCAAAATCGGCGGCTTCCACGTCCGTCTGACCAAAGTCCGTCTGACCAAAATCGGCATCTTGTCCGAAGTCAATCTCACCGCCACTGTTGGCAGCGGCCCAATCGAGATCTTCCCCTGCACCTGAGCCTGCTACCCCTAGGGGATCAGCTTCCACAGGAGCCTCCTCTTCCTCGTCCTCAGCGTCCCCAAATACCCCCTGCAGCAGTGACCACAGCAAAATGGCCAATAACAGAATGGGCAGCAAAATCCATAGGCGCGGACCCAGGGATTGCAGCTTTTGCCATAGCCCCGCTAAGTTCCCGTCCCCTTCAGCGGCAGAATCAACCTCTGGCGTTGCTGTAGACACCAGTTCCCCCGCCTGATTTCGCAATTGTGGCGGTTGGTCTTGGGCACTTACCACCAATCGTTCGCCGTCGGGGGTAAAGGCCAAACCATCAATGGGGGTACCCACATCACTGATCGGATCCCCCGCTGGGCTGCCATCTCCATTGCGCATTTGGACGGTGCCGCTCTGGTCACCGGTGGCCATGCGCTGGCCATCGGCGCTCACCGCGAGGGCAGTTACGGGGCCTGTCGTGGGTTGACTACCCAGGGGCGCACCCGCGCTGTCCCACAGTCGGACGGTGCTATCTTGCCCGCCGGTGGCCAGGGTGTTGTCTGGCTTGATCGCCACCGCTGTGACCGGTCCATCATGGCCGCCGAAGGCCCCCTTGGCCGTGCCATCGGGATTCCAAAGCTTGACTTGGCCATCATTGCCTGCGGTGGCCAGGGTTTGGCCATCACTACTGATGGCGGCAGACCGGACAACATCGCCATGGGCGGCAATCGGCTCTCCCACCGGGGTGCCCGCCGTATCCCATCGCCTCAGGCTGCCATCGGTGCTACCGCTGACAAAGGTGCCGTCTGGGAATACCCCCAGGGTGCTGACCGGATCACCATGGGCGGCGATCGGTTCCCCCACTGGGGTGCCCACTGCATCCCACAACCGAATCTTGCCGTCGGCACCGCCACTAATAATCCGGTTCCCGTCAGCGCTAAAGGCCAGGGCGGTGACCGGGCCGGTATGGGCCGCTTCCTCCGGGTCTCCGGCAGAGCTGCCATCCATGTTCCAAAACTTGATGTTGCCTTCGCGATCGCCGGTCACAAACCCCTGGCCATTGGGACGCATGGCGGTGACGCTGGTGGGGAGTTCTGCGGTTGCGACATCGGCAGCCTCGGCAAGTTTTGCTTCCGCTAGAGCCGCTTGCCCTTCGGTGCTAGTGGCAAAGGCCAAAAAGGCTGCTGCCGCTGGGCTCGGGGTGCCGGTATAGGCATACCCCCTGGGTTGGGAATAGGGATAACGGGGATCATCGGGCAGGGTCCCATCCATCGACAGGGGCCGGACATTGTCTTGATCTAGCACCTGGCTGGCAATGGCATAGCTGATGCCGCTGCTCCCTAGGGCTTCGACCACAGCGGCGGTATCATCGGCCTCTAGGGCGATCGCATTATCGCCAGTGCTAAAGGCAACGGCCTTGAAAATATCGTAGTTGCTGAGGGCGCGGCGGGTGTCACTATCGGCGGGGCGATCGATGAAACGAATCGGCACATCCGGTCCACCCACGTATAGCCAATTGGCGATTTCCCCTCGGAAAATTTGAGCAAATTGATCAAAGGTTAGATCCCCTTGGAAGGGATTTTCATCGCCAACGATGATGGCGATTTTTTCGCGGCTGATGGGGACCTCCACCAAGCCTTGGGCTAATTCATCTTCACTGAGGGG
>CAYGVA010000375.1:0-3318 GCA_964353225.1 uncultured Leptolyngbya sp. | reverse complement strand
CAGCCCGATGCAGGAAATTGACAATACTGAGGGGAACCCCCACCAGGAACAGAAAACGCCCTAAATAAGCGGGTAAGACCTGATGCAAAGGCCGCTTGGCTCGTTTTTGCACCCAGGGCAAACTCAGACCATAGCTGATCACAGCCCCGACCAGGACAGCGGCACAGATGGGTAAATAGAGACGTAGAAGAAACCACACGGTGACAATCGTCCTACCGACTGATGACAACGCTAGGGTAAACGGAAAGACCCATCTGCGCTTAAAACATATCTTCTAGGTCAAGGGCCTTCGATCCGCCTTGTTCGAGCTGGGTCAAAATCACGCCCAATTGCCGCCAAACCAACCCCGCCATTAAAGCGGTGATCGGGGCGCTGACCGCATAGGCACCGCCAGCAGGGAACCCAAACAGTTGCACACCCGAGGCTAAGAACACACAAGTCCCAGCACAAATGCCGAAGTAAGGGAGCTGCAGCGAGAACCCGCGAATGGCGCTCAGGGATTGAGTGCGATCAGCAGCCCAGGTCTGGGTGGACTGTTGCAGGGTGGCGCTGAAGGATGAACCAGCGGCGATCGCTGCCAAAAAGCCAGCGACGAGCAAAACGTAGGGGGGTTGGGGGTACACCGATTCAGAATCTCCGAGTAGAACCTTGCAAAAGCAAAGAATTGTAAAGATGAGCCCATTATACGGGGCCAGGGCAACAGCCTGGTGTCCTTTTTAAGGCGCATTTTGGCGGGCTGATGGGCCGATTAGCGATTAGCCGTCAGGGCAGCCACCGGCGGCACCCAAGTTTTGGCCTGCTCTATAGAAGAGGCCACCAAAGCTTCCCAGGCCGCACCCAGCACCCGTGAAGGGGTAATTTCGTCCTTGACCAAATCCCAGAGCTTTTGCACCTCTGCTGTCCGCAATCGGTTGTCTTCCGTCAGGGCCAACAGCAGCTGCTGTCGGAGGTATTTACCTTCATCCGAGATCAAGTAGCTCAACCCGAGGCCCGCCGTCGGCAACAGATCAAAACTGTCATCGCTGCGGGCAATCATCAGCATGTTTTCCAGTCGCTGCCACTGGAACTTGCCATCCTTAAACAGCACTTCCAGCAAACGCTTCCGCAGGGAAGGGGTTTCCCCCATCAGCAGCCGCCGGGCCACGTAGGGATAGGCAATATCCACAATCCGAAAGTCGGGGTTGAGGCTGAGGGCTAACCCTTCTTGGGTGACCAGGGACCGAATAATTAGGGCGAATTTTGCCGGAACCCGGAACGGATACTGATACATCAGCTCTGAGAACTCATCGGTGATGGTCTTGAAGTTAAAGTCCCGTACCTTGGCCCCCAGGGCATTGCCCAAAACCGACTCTAGGGCCGGGATAATGGGTCTGATATCCGTATCTGGGGTTAAGAATCCCAGATGGACAAAATCCTCGGCAAGGCGGCCATAGTCTTGGTTGATCAGATGCACCACCGCATCCACCAGGGTCTCCTTCATGTCCTGGCTGAGCTGGTCCATCATGCCAAAGTCGATGTAGGCCATGCGGCCATCGGCTAGGGCAAATAGATTGCCGGGGTGGGGATCGGCGTGGAAAAAGCCAAATTCCAGGAGTTGTCGGAGCCCCGTCGTGACGCCAATTTCGATCAAGCCGTCGGTGCTCAATTCAGCTTGGCGCACCTGCTCGGTATCGGTGAGCTTGAAGCCGTTGACCCACTCTAGGGTGAGGACACGACGGCTGCTTTGGGGCCAGTAAATCCGGGGGACCATCACACTGGGGTCATCCTGAAAGTTGGCGGCAAAGGTTTCGGCGTTGTGCCCTTCATTCAGGTAGTCAATTTCTTCGAATAGCTTGATGCCGAACTCATCCACAATCAGGGTGAGGTCATGGCCCAAGTTCAGGGGCAAAAACCGCCCCACCCACCCAGCCGCCAAACGCATCAAAAACAAATCACTGCTAAGAGTCGGTAACAGGTTGGGTCGCTGTACCTTCACCGCTACTTCTTCCCCACTGTAGAGGCGGGCTCGATAGACCTGACCCAAACTGGCGGCAGCAATGGGCTGCGGGGAAATAAAGGTATAGATCTCCTCTGGGGTGAGGCCCAATTCCGTTTCGATGATGGCGTTGGCTGTGGCGTTGGCAAAGGGCGGAAGCTGATCTTGCAGCTTAATCAGCTCGATCAAGAAATCGGGTCGAATCAGATCGGGGCGGGTTGAAAGGGCCTGCCCCACCTTAATAAATGTGGGACCTAGCTGGGTGAGGACGGTGCGGAGCTGGCTGGCCCGCTGGGCTCGGTTTTTTTCTTCCTGATGCCACCAAATGTCCCACTGGCAGGCAAAGGCAAAGGTGCCTAGCAGCCAGATGACTTGCAGCGATCGCCACAGAACAAGCCAAGGGCGACGGCGATAGTATCGGGCGATCGCCTCGGCGTCATACCGCTGAATATCAAGCACAAGCGCCAACTCCCCTCATGACAGTGCATCGATGGCCCCATCGATAATGATGTGATTGCCGTTAGCAGACTGGGACATTTATCCACCCCAGCGCCATGGGCCAACTGTTTCCTCGGTTTAAGCGCCCAAAGTGAAACAGCGCGATTTAGGGCTCTTAACAATAGTATAGAAAACTACAGATACTTCCCTGGGATCGTAAGGGATTGTTACGCAAATCCCTTGTTTTGATGAATTGACTTAATTCAATGGAACCCGTAGAAAAAGTTGAGGTGCTTCTATCTAGAGAAAAGGCTTTGATTGGGTTCTGAATGGGAGTCCGTTGGCGATTATAGGGACATCCTTGGAGGATCGCCCATGGCTTCTCAGCCCGATCGCCCCCGCACCATGCCCTTGTCCGTTGATCCCACCCACCCTCAGGTGTTGGCGGGTTTGGAACTTTGGCTGGGCTTGGGGCTGATTTCCCACGACCAGGTGAAGCGGCTGGGTCGAGTGCATTTGGTGTGTCCGCTCCCCGAAATTGCCCGACCGGCTCGGGCAAATCGAGCCCAGCCCCAGAATTGGGTGGCTCCGGTCCGGGCGGGGGCAGCCCCTACGGCCCGAGTTCCGGCACCATCGCGTCGTTTCGCCGGACTCAATACCCTGATGGCGGAGTTTAGCATCACCTGGCTGCTGCTGTTGGGGGTGTTTTTGGTGGTGGTGTCGTCCATGGTGTTGGCCGCCACCCAATGGCAGGCGGTGTCGGCGGTGGGGCAGTACCTGATTTTGTTGGGATACACCCTGGCCTTTTGGCAGGCGGGGCAGTGGACGGCGGGGCGCGACAGTCTGCAAGCCACCAGTCGCATGTTGCAGGTGGCCACCCTGCTGATTATTCCGATCAATTTCTG
>CAYGVA010000374.1:0-3329 GCA_964353225.1 uncultured Leptolyngbya sp. | reverse complement strand
TTGCTGATGCCGTTATTCCAAAAGGTGGTCCACAGCTTATCGACCTTGGACTTCAACTCACCGGTGATCATGGGCGCTCACTTTAGTTCGGGGCCAACCTGGCCAGATGTATATAGCGCTGGCCCCTTTGCTTAGGACACCTAGGATCGCTCTGATTCCTAGCACACCAGCAAAGCGGCTCGCAGCCTTGTCCTAACCGGACTGACGACTGGCTATCTCCCCCAACCAGACGAAAATGCGGGGGGCTTGGCATCTGGTCATTGTAGCCAGAAGGCCGTGGGTGGGCGGTACAACTTATTTCGCGCCTGTCACAGGGTGAGCCGGTGCATCTGCTGTAGCACCACGATAAAGTCTTCAACCACGCTGCTACGGCGATCGGGGATCAGCGGCGGCACATGCACAAAAATGCAGGGGATGGTCTCCCCCAGATGGCGCAGCACCTCGTAGTAGGTGTGGCCGCAGACAAAGTTGCCCGCGTCGTGGCTGATGTGGGTGTGGTTGCAGGGGGCAATCAAGCGCTCTAGTTGAACCGAGGTGTGCAGGACCTGCTCAGCACGGGGATAATGGCAGCCGTTGGATTCCACCGAGAGGTGCGATCGCCCCTCTGCCATGCCACAGAGCACCACTCCATCCGGCTGCAGCGCGGTAATGGCCGCAATGATTTGAGCGGGCGCGGCGGCAAAATCCACCGGGAGTTGCCGTCGGTAATGTAGTTGTCCTGATAGGGGATGGCGATCGCCAAGGGCCAGCCGGAGACCCTCGCCCACCGCCGCCAGTAAATCATCCGACGCATTGGTTGCCTGGTGTGCTTGCCAAGTGGTGAAAGATGTCAAAAGCAGCATCATTACCCCCATGGGAACGGTGATTATTCGTCGGTCCGATGGGGCTGTCGGGACGGTCAGCCTATTCCACTGCGTCATCCAGGGGCATGAGGAAGCACCCCGCAATGCGCCAGTCGCGGCAGGGTTGATGCTGCATCACGTAAATGGCTTTGACAATGTGACCGGTGGGGGCCATGAGCAATACGGTTTGGGCCGGTTGCCCTTGCAGGGTGAACAGTTGGCTAAACATGACGCTGCGGGGGCGGTACACCGCTGGGTAAGCGGTTTTCACCATGTGCATAAAATTTTCGACGGTCTTGAACTGTTGTCGAATCGTCGGGGCGGCATAGTGAAAGGCCTGTAACCCGTCGTCCGCTTGAAAGGCATCTAACTGAGCCGTGATTACACTGCGGATTGCCTGTCGATCGCTGGCCGACATATCCATCAGACGGTGTCCCCCATACAGCAACCCCTGAGACTGACTCACGGTTAAGGACATTCCCCAAACCCGTTAACGATTGTTGCAGCAATGTTCAAAATATCAAGTCATCTCGGGTACCTAAGTCAGATTGGATGTTCAAGCCATAGGGTTAATGGGTGTCATTTATACGATGCAAAACGTACCGAAATCCTAAGTTCTCATGGAAAATAGCGGCTTTTTCAGCGCTTTGTAGTCTGATTACAGGTGAATCAAGGGTAAGACTATTTTTCTCTTATTAAGGAGTTCCCTGTGGATTTCAATCTGGTACTCAATAGCGCAGTTGAGATTTTGATTGCCGTCGGCTTGAAGCTGATTGGGGCGATCATCTTCTGGTTTATCGGTCGTTGGCTGATTGGCATCGCTATGAAGCTAATCACCCGCGCCTTTCGCAGCAGCAACATTGAAGAAACCCTGCTGATCTACCTGAAGGCCACCCTCGGGGTGATCCTCAATTTGGTGCTGATTATGGCCCTGTTGGGCTTCTTCGGCATTGAAACCACCTCTTTCGCCGCATTGCTGGCCGCTGCGGGTATTGCGATCGGCGCGGCTTGGAGTGGGTTACTGGCTCACTTTGCGGCGGGTGTCTTCTTGGTCGTCTTTCGGCCCTTTAAAGTGGGGGACTTTATCACCGCTGGGGGTGTCACCGGTACGGTGCATGAGATTGGCTTGTTTGTGACCACCATTGACCAGATGGACAATGTCCGCACCATCATCGGCAACAACGTGCTGTTCTCAGATGTCATCCAAAACTTCTCAGTCAACCCCTATCGACGGGTGGATTTGGTGGCACAGCTCAATCATGATGTGAATCACAAGCATGCGATCGCCCTCTTCAAAGAGAAGCTCGCTGCCATTGCCAACGTCATGGCTGAGCCCGCCCCCGATGTGGAAATCCTAGAATTCACCCCCATGGGACCCGTGCTGGCGGTGCGTCCTTACTGCCATAACGACCACTACTGGCAGGTGTATTTCGATACCAATAAGATGATCCGCGAAACCTGTGTCGAAGCTGGGTTCTCGGCACCAGAGCACCACTTTGCCCTCACCCAAAAGGCAGCTTAGGCGAATTGAAGCGTTGCCTTAATCCCAGTCAGCGTATTGGGGCGGACTCGCGCCAATACGACTGACAATTTTGGGGTATCGACCGGAGGACACCGGGTCTTTAATCTCTAAAACATTGATCTGATGCCACCAGTCATCGCCAAAGTCAAACCAGTAGCCAAAAATATCGTCAACGGCCAGCCCTAAATCGGCGATCGCAGTCTGCTTCACATCCCCCGTTAATGCCCCCCCAGCCTCACTCTGCAAGCCATAGCGGCGCGCCTGGGGATCATTCGGTCTGCTTCCGCCCACCTGAAACTCATGCAGGTGCTCTTCTTCTCGATCAAACGCCTTGAACAGACAGCGATGCAACTCTGCCAAGGTCTGTTTTCCTTGGATCTCAATGACACGGGAAACCTCTGGGTTGGCTTCCATAAACTCATCGGTGACTGGGCCAGCCAGTAACCCCACCTCCAGCACATAGAGTCCATTGCGGTTAGCTGTGCTGGCTGGCCCTGGGGTCGAGACCGATGATGCGCCTGTAGAGATGACCCTATCCTCAGGCAGATAAGGAATTAAACCCTTAGCGTATGCCTCTTCCTGCATTGGCCGGGGCATAGACCGGGCATCCACAATCAATCCGTTGACCATAATCATCCAGGCCATGGGGTTGGCGTCCAACTGGCTGGGCAAGCACCAGTTGGGGTCCATGGGGCCAGTTTTGAGCAAATCGCGCACGATTTTGGACTTGCCTTGACCGGTGCTGCTGGCTACGCCAAACCAGCCGTAGAGGTCCTTGGCGCTGATGTAGAGCGGTTGGGACGAGTCAAACAGAAAGTTGACCATGCCCATGGCATGGGTCGCCCCACAGGCCCAGGTTTTGGCATAACCCTTCGCGAGGGGAGACGGGCGCTTGCGGGCTAAGGCGGCCACCGCCCGGCGAATCAGTTGAGCATATTCAGCATTGAGGTGTTGCTCAGAGAATT
>CAYGVA010000373.1:0-3330 GCA_964353225.1 uncultured Leptolyngbya sp. | reverse complement strand
GCTTCTGACGATAGGTTTGACGATTATTTAGGGGGGCTGCGCCAGAACGCCAAGCGTTTGCAAAAACCGACCGCCGAAGAAACCGCTGAAGACCCTGACGATCAGCCCACAGAAGATTAGCGCTGCGGTGTCTTCAACCGTTTCTTCAGGTGCAAGCCGTGGGGCCGCTGCTGGCAATATCAGGCTGATTGCAGGGGGGTTGGCATTGCCAAACCCCCTGCGTCAGTTGGCATGGGGAGCGAGATGGCCTGTCGGTGTGCATCCCTTAACGGTCACCTCAAGCAGCAACTGGATGCCTGAACCTGAGTAAGCGGCTTAACCCAATGCCTTTTCGATCGCGGCCCGCAGGGCCGCATCGTCAGGGGCGGTTTTGGGCTCAAAGCGACCTGCTACGGAGCCATCACGACCCACCAAGAATTTGCCGAAGTTCCAGCCAATGTCGGGACCATCGCCCACGAGGAACTGATACAAGGGGCTACGACCCGCGCCGTTGACATCTTGCTTTTCGAGCAGGGTGAAATCGACGTCGTATTTGGTTGCGGCAAAGGTTTTGATTTCTTCGGGGCTGCCGGGCTCTTGCTCACCAAACTGGTTGCAGGGCACGCCGACGACGACGAGGCCGCGATCGCCAAATTCTTTGTGCAGGGCAACGAGGCCGCTGTACTGGGGGGTGAGGCCGCATTTGCTGGCCACATTCACAAACAACACCACTTTGTTAGAGAGCACTTCGGGGGAGAGGGGGGTGCCGTCTAGGGTGGTCAAACTGGAGGGTAAGGACATGGTTTTGTTTTGGTACGCAACTAAACTGCATCTCTACCAGTATGGGATCTTTGGAGCCGAGTAGGAAGCCCGTTGGCCGCTGACCCAGCGATATGGGCTCAGATCACCGGGTGGCATCCAAGGTGGCTTTTTTCTCGGGGGGAAAACCGTTGGCAATGGTGAAGCGATCGCGGGTGCGGCAGTAGTCGTAACCAGCCATGCGACCGACGGCGGCGACCAAATCGGTGTTTACCCGATAGTTGTCATCCACCAGGTCATCCCGCACATACAGATGCACTACCTCCCCAATCACCACATTAAAGGTGCCCACCGGTACGATTTGCAGGGTTTTGCACTCAAAGGCCACGGGGGATTCTGCGACCCGAGGCGCGGCAATGACTTGGCTGGGGGCGGTGGTGAGGTCGAGGTAATCGAATTCTGAGGCGTTGTAGGGCAAGGGCTCTGCGGCCTCTGCCACCTGCTGAATATAGGACTCGACGGCCAGATTGATCACATATTCGCCGGTACCACCTTCGCTGACGGGGCGGACATTGCGCAGGGTATCTTTGGCGCTTTGATCCGGCTTTTGGCTGACGCTGAACATCAGCGCCATGGGGGAGTGACCGACAGCGTTGAAGTAGGAGAACGGGGCCAGGTTGACCACCCCTTGGGGGGACAGGCTAGAGACAAAGGCGATGGGACGGGGGACGACGCTACCGATGAGGAGCTTGTAGCGATCGCTAGAGGTCAAGTCTTGGGGATTGAGTTCCATGGGAGAAGGGGGGTGATCGCTGTTCTAAAGGGTTACCCCATTTTTAACCACCCAGACCCAGGCTCGACTCCCTTGAGATACTGAGGCGATCGCACTCCAGTTATCGGGATAACGGGCTCGAATGATCGGCATTCGCTTAGCTCTAGGTTCCCGTTTACGATAGCGAGGCTTGGCCCGCTTGAACCTTAAAACTTGAGATAACTAGGCCACCGCATCTTTTTCTAGGTTTTCGCGGCGGAGCTGGTCGAAATCAACGGCGTCTTTCTCTAAGTTCTCTTGGCGCAGCTGATCGAAATTAACGGCGGCATAGGTGGTGGGGGCGATCGCAAGCGCAACGACTACTACTGCAATCCAGGTTGAATTGCAATAATATTTACATTGTGTTACATTAGGTTTACACAAGTTTACAGAGGTCTCCATGTCCCACGCTGCCACCTTCTCTCCTGATTTCATGGCCATCGCTCAAGAGTTAACGGCTAACCGGGCAGGCATTAAGGTTGCCTCTGGGTCTAGTAACGGCCAAGAGTTGGTTCCTGCCGAAGCTTTTTCTCGGATGCAGCGTGAGGGCAGCAGCTTCCTGCGGCGTCCAGTTCTCAATGGCGCGACGGTTGATGCAGAAGGGTTGACCAACAACTACGGGGTTGAGCCAATTATGTATTTCGCTACTTTTCCCGACGCTGAGCAAGCCCGTCAATACGTTTACCAAGGGATTGCAGCGGTTGGTCTGGTCGTGGGTCTGATTCTGACTTCTGTCGCGGTCAGCTAGAACTAGCGATTTTTTGTTTGAAGCGCAGAGCTAGTTTCGCTTAGCGTTTCACTCTCTTAGCCTTGCGCTTAAAAAATCCTCTGCCTTTTGGAGCGCCATTGCGCTTCAAAAAGCAGAGGATTTTTGCTTGCTCCGGTTCTGGCGGGTGATGCAGGTATTGCAGGGATACCATTGGATATCCCTAAGAGCACTGAGCGGTGGAAGAAGCCGTAACCCTATGGGAATGGATTATTATCTTCATCCTTTTCTTGATTCCCCTGGCCAACTTGATTGTTTTGATGGCTTTGGCGGCGGGGAATGGCAGGCCCTCGCTAGTGACCTTTAGTCGGGCTTCATTGATTTTGTTTGGGGTTTTCTTTGCCCTGGGTGTACTGACTGCGATTATCGCCCCAGGTCTTTTAGGGAGCTAAAACGGTGATTCAGCCGTGAGGACACACAGAAAACCCCCAGCCATGACGACCGGGGGTACAAAGTGCTGCTGTCTCAGTTGCTCAGGAGAGAGAAGAAACCCTGTTATGCGCGACGATCCCCAACCCCCCACACCAACATCGGACTTATGGCCAAAGTCATCAGGCTCATGATGAGGCAGATGGATAAACCGTCGATTTGTTCAGGGGACATGGTGGTGACTCCGTTAGAGAGCTAGGAACGATTGTCAGGAACTCAGTCTTTAGACTTAGCGGGTGTAACGAACTCCGCGATAGGTCAACTCGGTAGAAGACTGGCGGCCTGCAATGTTGGCTTGCTTCATCTGGTAGGACTTGCCACGATAGGTGCCGGTTTGCTCCGTTTCTAGAGCTTTGGCACCAGCGATAGGGCCTTCAAACGCAATGCCGCGATAGGTGAAGTTCATTTCAGGAGGGCTCCGTGTTCTGTTTGTTTCGATACAGATATATTCCCGTGAATCTTAAATCTGGGTGGTGAGGCTAGTCCCAGGTAGCTGGTGACATTTGAGGGGTTTGACGGTGCTGCAGACCAGCCCTTGGCGGTGATGGGCGCTAGAGCAGGAGGATGACGCGCATCACAAAGGGGC
>CAYGVA010000372.1:0-3398 GCA_964353225.1 uncultured Leptolyngbya sp. | reverse complement strand
CTGCACGCCCATCAAGGCCGCCCGTGCCTGCCGCCAAAACCTAACGTTTTGTAAACAATGGTCCGACAATACGTTGTGGAAAACAGGCCATCTAATGTGGAAAAAGTAGCTCTAAAGTTGGGAAACCATCTGACCACATGGGGAAAAAAAGCTTTGCTGTCAAGGTCTGTGGAGAAACCCAGATATTTTCCACAGGTTATCCACAACGCCTTAAAAGCAGAAAAGCTTGCCTTCAGGGCGATCCCCACTTTATCCCCACTTTCCCCATGAACTACTACTACAACTAAAAGAGATCTTTTTATTCCAGACATTAGATAGACAACACAGAAATCTGTGGGAAAACCAGGATGATAGGATTGGCATCCAACTGAAGCTTGGAGACTCAACCCCAGGTCACTCGGCTGGAACGATACTGCTGGCGGAATTCCCTGATCGGTTCTTCTATGAAATTTGTCTGTCCCCAAAACACCCTAAATACTCACCTCTCCTTAGTGAGTCGGGCGGTGCCTGCTCGTCCGAGTAAACCCATTTTGAGTAACGTCTTACTCAAAGCGGATCAAGACCAGCAAACCGTGACCTTGGTGGGCTTTGACGAAACCTTGGGCATCAAGACGGTATTTGCGGCCACGGTAGAATCTTCGGGGGCATTGACCTTACCCGCGAAACTGCTGGAAAATATTATCTCCCGCCTACCTGCCGAAGACATTGCGGTGGAGGAAATAGAGGGGGATACGGCGGTGACCCTGGTATCTTCTTGCGGGAACTATCAAGTGCGGGGACTGAGCGCTGAAGATTATCCCCATTTGCCAGATGTAACCCAAGGGCAAGTGGTGCAACTCTCGGCAGAAATTTTGTTGGAGGGGTTGCGCGGAGCCCTATTTGCCACCAGCGGCGATGAAACGAAGCAGGTTTTAACCGGTGTGCATTTATTAGCGGATGCAGAGACCTTAGAGTTTGCTGCGACCGATGGTCACCGATTAGCGGTGGTGAAGACGGTGGATGAGGGCGCTGCCGAAGGCGGGGGCGATGATACCAACGCCATGAATGTGACGGTGCCCGCTAAGGCGCTGCGGGAGTTGGAAAAAATGCTCCAGGCCCATGTCTCGTCAGCCCCGGTCACCCTCAGCTTTGATGCGATTCAGGTGGTTTTTGCCCTGGGGGAGCAGCGCCTGACCACTCGCCTTTTAGAAGGGCAATACCCCAACTATCGCCAGCTCATGCCCCAACAGTTTGAGCGTCAGACTACGGTGGATCGTAAGTTGTTTATCGGTGCCCTAGAGCGGATTGCGGTCTTGGCGGATCAAAAAAACAATATTGTAAAACTGACCCTAGACACTGAGGCCCAGACGCTAGCGCTGTCGGTGGAAGCCCAAGAGGTGGGCAGTGGCCGCGAGGTGGTGCCTGCCCAGGTCAGCGGCGAGTCTCTAGATATTGCCTTTAATGTGCGCTATCTGCTGGATGGCCTCAAGGCTGTGGGCACGACGGAGGTGCAAATGAAGTTTAATGCAGCCACCAGCCCGTCCATTTTGGTGCCTTTGGGGGCATTGCAGATGACCTATTTGGTCATGCCCATCCAAATAAGATCGTAATCAAAATCTAGAAGCCGTTACATCTTTGGGCCATGGGGTACTGTAGCAACGGGACTTAAATAAAACTTTAAGTCCCGTTTTGAGCTACCAATTGTGGAACTGATGGGGTAAGTAAAATGGATTTAGCGATCGCAGTAATGGTATTCGGCGCGATTCTAGTGATGTTCACCCGTGACGTAGTCGATAACTAGGGTGTCATCTCAAGGGGTTCCTGATTTCGTCCCGTAAAAATTTACCTGGTAATCGGTAATTGTCATGCCCGTCTGAGCTTCAATCGCTTCAACCAGAGCTTTGGGCAACTCCACATGAACATCAATAATTTGATGGGTATCGACGCAGGTTACATGGCTGTGGGATTCGCTAATGTGGCCATATAGACAGCCGTCAGAACGCTCTAGACATTCGATAATGCCATGCTCAGAAAGGGCATCTAGATTTTGATACACCGATGTGTGGCCAATTTCCTGACCCTGACGGTTGAGGCGATCATAAATTTCGCGGGCTGAGAGATGCTCCTTGGCTTCCCAAAGCAGTTCTAAGATATAACGCCGCTGCCGACTAAGGCGCATCCCTAAGGACTGGCAACGGGCGATCGCATCTTCTAGGGAAGAGACGGATTGTGTGACAAGGCCATCGCCTGACATAGAAGTCCACTAATGCATAGTCGTTTCTACTTTAGCTTGCTATTTCCGATTGCGTCCATGCCCTGGGATATTCATGGCCCGACCTCGCCTAAGGCGACGTTAATCCCCCTGGAACTGGGGCTGGATTTTCTGGATTCGTTATCCCAGCAGCGTTTGAGAGACCTGACTTAGGCGTTGATAATGGGCCATAGATTTGGGAGGTGGGTACCGCACCGTTCGGGACTGGCCCCTGGGGCAAGGGGGTTTCCTGGGACTTAGGGATTGCTTTTTCGCCCTGTGGACGGAGGTCTGGTGCCGTGGGCAATGCCGATGGGGCGGCTGGTTCCCCTGGGGGCAACTCACGGTCTGGGGTTGGAAAGACGGGCAGGTTGAGGCTCAGGGCACTATCAATCGGCTCGACAACCGGGGGTTGAGCCGCCTGGGTGGGTTGAGGCTCAGGGGGCGCGGCATGGACCTCGATCGCCCGCGCGATTGCCCGCACCCGACGGGTTTGATCTCGACTAATGCCATCGATGGTATTACCCAATCCGGGGGCATTCCACCGCTGTGTGTCGGGGTCTAAAAAGGCTCGGGTACGAGCCCACACAATGGCTTCTTCTTCTGTTAGACCCGACTGCTGAGCTTGGGCCAAGCGCTCCACGTAGCCCCAGCGATCTAACGCTGCCATGGGGGCTTGATTGGCTAAATCAATCCCATTTAAGAGGGCGACGGCGGATAGTTCGACATCATGTTCCGCCGCTTTTTGTTGCAGTTGTTCCGCTTGGGAGCGTAGCCGCAGGAGTTGTTTTTGATCGGCTTCTACCGGGGAGTTGGCCCCATGCTGGTACGAAAAGGAACCCAAGTTCCAGACGGCATTGCCCGGATCGGTATGGCCGAAATAGGCAGGGGTGCGTTGGCCATCAGGGGTGCGGGTGCCTTCGGCGCTGCCCACTGCTCGGGCTACCAATGATTCTGCTCCACCCATAAAGAGCGGCGCTAGATCCAGAGCGGCTTCAGTGGCAGCGGCGATGATGACGGGTTGGGGTAAGTCATGGGGAGCCAAGTCAAAATTGATGGCGACATCGATGGGTTCTGGGAGCGTTAGGGGGGTGAGTTCCGGCTCTGCCCCGTCTTGGGTGGCTGCCTCAAAGGGGGGCAGGGATGCGGTGGTGCTCCGACTGACGAC
>CAYGVA010000371.1:0-3403 GCA_964353225.1 uncultured Leptolyngbya sp. | reverse complement strand
GCACCGTCTCCTTGGCGGGCTCCTTTAGGGTGACCGTCGCGAACCGAAAGCTGGCAGCCAGGGCCTTTTCGGTTTTAACAATGGCGACGGCAGAGGCAATCTCACTGGGGGTCAACGGATCCAGGGGATGACTAGCACCAGCACTGACTGGGGTGACGGATCGTTCTTGGGTAAGGGTCACGGGAGTCGTCTCCAGCTAGATTAAGGACGGACAAGGGAACAGACAAATTCAATCAGACGAATTAAAGGGTGCTAGCCGCGAGGGGTCGGGGCAATTCCGCTTCGGCTTCAGCGAGTTCAGCCAATAGACTTTCAGCCAGTTGGCGTTTATCGGCGGGGTCAAGCTTTTTCAGTTCGTTATGCAAGACGCGCTCATTCACCGACTGATTCCAGTAGTCGAGGACCTCAAAGCCCAGCAGGGCCGACTTGCCGACAAACTGCCGCAAAATTTCGTTCGTCGGTCCCATCACCCAGCCCGCCTTGCCATCGCGGAGATAGCGCTCAATCTCCATGTCTTTTTTAAAGCCAGACCCCCCGCAGGCATGGAGCATTTTGTCGCAGACCTGGGCCACATTTTTGGCTGCCGCAAACTTGATTTGCCAGTACCAATGCAGGTGGGTGGAGCGGGGCAGGGCCGCAATGTCGCTATGGAGCGACCAGTCGCAGTTATCCGTCACCTGGTCCATCAGTTGCCCCATGGAAAAGCTATACATTCGGCAGGCATTGGTATCGATAATCGCCTCACCAAAGTAGTCCTGGATGGTGGGGTAATCGGCCACGCGCATGCCCACATCGACGTGCTTCTTGCGAGTGACGTGCTTTTTGGCAATGTCAATCGCCCCCAGGGCAATGCCATTCCAACAGGAGGAGGAACAGAGGAGGAAAAACGGATCGACAATCTCATCATTGGAGGCGGTGCCGTCCCCCTCAGGCCCCACCATGCGGCAGGTGGGAATGGTGACCCCATCCACCTGGAGGGTGCCGGACTGATTGCCCCGCAGCCCCAGGGCATCCCACTTGTGGGGCTCGGCCTTGACCTCGTCACCGTAGATCAAAAAGCAGGACAGATCCGAATAGTCGCCGTCGAAATGGGGGCTGGTGGTCTGGACAATATACCAATCGGCAAAGCCCGCTGAGGTGGTCCAGGAGGCCCGCTTAAACACTTGCCAACCCTGGTCGGTCTGCTTCGCCTGGGAGGAAACGGGATACCAAAAGTGAGAGCCGGTTTCGGGGTCGGAGTAAGAGAGGGTGCCGATCGCCACATCGGCATCTAAACGCTTGAGCAGGGTCTGTAGCTCAGGGTTGTCGTGGGCGCGGAAGAGGGCTGCCGCCACGGCCCCCAGATGCATGGTGTAGCACATCGCGGTGCTGGGGCAGCCATGGCGGGCAATGGTTTCGACCACCATGGCCGCACAGGTATGGTTTTCCCCGAGGCCACCCCATTCCGACGGCACGATCAGACCCAGCAACCCCAGAGAGGCTAAGGCTTCGAAGTTGGCGCGGGGGTAGATCAAATTGCGGTCAGAGGCGATCGCGTTGGGCCGCAACACCTGGGCACACAGCTCAATCAGCTGGGCCTGAAGCTGTTGCTGCGCCGGTGATAGTAGCCATTGGGGATCGTAATCAGCGCTCAAGCCTTCAAAGGGGAGGGTTGCTGTGCCGTTCAGGGAATCTGTACTCATGGAATGGTTCTGATCGTGGTTTGGGAGGAAGGGCGATCGCCTAAGCGGATACTGGCATGGGTTGGGCTAAGGGATCGGCACAGTAGTCCGCCAGGTGAGGGCTGCGGTAACCGTCCCGCTGCCAGAGGATGGGGAAAAAGCTTTCATCCATGTGGCAATCGTTCACCCGCTTGTAGCGGCCATAGATATAGCCCGGTGGATTAACAGCATGGAAGTGAGTCTGGGCCGGAATGGTGTGCAGACCGATGCTATGGAAGGTGCCCTCGGTGCGGGTGGTGGGGCCGAGGCCATGCCAGGTGCGGCCATGGTGAAAGGCGCAGCCCCCGGCGGGCACTTCTACTACCACCAGCTCGGGCTCGGGGACGCCAGCGTTTTCGGCGGCGGCCAGCATTGCCCAGCGGTAGTCCTTCTGGGGGGCATGGAATTCTCCTTCGACATTCACCAGGGGCCATTTATGGGAGCCTTTGGCGTAGACGAGGGTACCATCGGCGGTGGAGGCGTCGTTGAGGGCCACCCAGCAGGTCATCATCTCCGGCACCGAGAGAAAATCCACGTAGGCCCCGTCTTGGTGCATGGCGATCGCCTTGGCCTGGGGGGGCTTCATCCAGAGGCTGTCTTGGCCAATGCGGGCTCCGTCCCATCCCGCCAGGGTGGCTGAGAGACGGCCAATTTCTGAGGAGAGCACCAGGCTGGCGATGGTGCGATCGCTCTTCCAGCCATTGCAAATTTCTCGGGTGATATCCGGCAGGCTCATGTTGGGCCGCCAATGCCATTCATCGGGATAGATGCCCGTTTCAAATTCGCCATGGAACATCGGGTCCATGCGAGCGATCAGCTGCTGCACAAAATCAGACGACAGAAAATTTTCGACAATCAGGAAGCCATCTGATTGAAACTGTTGCAGCTGACTCTGGGAAAGCTGGAGCGGTTGGTATGCCATCGGGATAGCCCAAATCACAGTCGCGGAAAACAACGGTCAAACGTTGACAAAGCCAGCCAGACGCCCTCTACTTGTCATAACAAGACTTGTCACTTGTCATGATAAGTCTTTGCTCCATTCAAGAAGTGCGCTGCGTTACGCTTTATGGAATCTCAAGTTTTGGCATCTCCAGAATCATCCGACCCTCAGCTCACCGTTGAACCGGGCTATTTGAACATTGTCGCCAGCGACTTTGATGCCCGCCCGATGACCCATGTGACCCCTGAGGGCGATCGCCTCGGTTACGAACCGGACCTAGCTCGGGCCGTGTGTGAGCGGCTGGCTCTGACCCCGGTGTGGCACAACCTGCCCATGGAAGACTTTTACCGTTGCTTTGCCCCCGGAGCCGAGGGCCACAGTCGCTACGACCTGATCTGGTTCAACCAAGCCATTACCCCAGAGCGCCAACAGGTGGTGAGCTTTACCCAGCCCTACGGATTGTTTGATGAGGCGGTGTTGGTGAAGACCAGCAGCTCGGTATCGTCGCCCGAAATGCTCGGGGGCCAGCGGGTGGGCGGCTTAGCCGACAGCACCAACATTGCTCTGGTGGCAGGATTTCCAGGGGCCATGGCCGTCCCCTATCCCGGCAGCGACCAGGTGTTGCCAGAGATGCTGGCGGCGCTGCGGGCGGGCGACATCGATGCCCTGATTGATGATGAACTCGTGCTGGTGGTGGCCGCCGAGGAGGATCCCAACCTCAAGGTGGCCTTTACCCTGCCCACCCAAGTGCCCTTTGCCATGG
>CAYGVA010000370.1:0-3409 GCA_964353225.1 uncultured Leptolyngbya sp. | reverse complement strand
CGACAAGCTCAGCCCGAGCGGCAAATTCGGAACCCGCAAGGCCATACTGAGAATTGCTGTCGTCAGTCAGTTGGGGCAGAAGCAGCTTGGTACATATGCACTACAATCTGAGGGTATGGCGACAGCGGGTAGGCAACCGATGCAGATAACAGACGGCCCCGACGGTAAAAAACGTTGCTTTGGGAATAAGCCCGGTCAGCAGGTTTATGCGGACTACCACGACCATGAGTGGGGGATTCCGGTGCATGACGATCGCCATCTCTTTGAGATGTTGATTTTAGAAGGGGCGCAGGCGGGGCTCAGTTGGGAAACGATTTTGAAAAAACGGGCTGGCTATCGCGAAGCGTTCCACCGGTTTGAGCCTGAAAAGGTGGCGGCCATGACGGATGCCGAACTGGAAGCACTGCGGGAGAATCCTAAAATTGTGCGCAATCGCCTCAAGATTTATGGGGCGCGCAAAAATGCCCAAGCTTTTCTGGCGATTCAAGCAGCGTTTGGCTCATTCGATGCTTACCTCTGGCGGTTTGTGAAGGGGCAGGCGATCGTGGGCCATTGGCCAACCTTTGCAGCGGTGCCCATCACCACCCCTGAGAGCGATGCTTTGGCTAAGGATCTCAAAAAGCGGGGCATGACCTTTGTGGGCTCAACCATCATTTATGCCTATATGCAGGCCGTTGGTTTGGTGGACGATCACCTCACGGATTGCTGGTGCTATGGCCGATCAGGCGATCGCTGCCAAATCTGAATCTGGGCGCGGTCACCATCAGCAACCCGACCCGCCAACTGCTTGCCATCGGGGCTTACCCCCAAAGATTGCAGGGCTTGATCGCCCAACGTCGCATCTAACTCACCGGTTTGTAGATCCCAGAATTGGAGACCGGTCGGGGTGCTGATGATGGCCCGGTCGTTGGTGAGGGCGAGGCGATCGCCATAACCCGAGCTATCGCGATGACTTGAGAGCAAAATTTCGGCCCGGAGGTCACCGGTTTGCACATCCCAAATTTTTAGATAACTTTTGGGCTGGGTATAGGCGGTGGTAACCACGGTTTGGCGATCGGGGCTGAGTTGAGCACTGGTCACATAGATAAACCATTGGTGGGGCAGTGCCGTTTTTTGCCCCGTGGCCAAATCCCACATCAGCAGTTTGCTGCCCTGCTCCACCAGCGCCGTAGTGCCATCACGACTGAGGTCAAAAATGCGGAGCTGAGGCGGGCTACCCACCACCGTCACGGGGCCGATCTGAATATCGGAGTTGGTATTTTCGGGCCAGAGGGCGGTCAGCGCCCCCGTCCTGCGGTCCCACTGGTTTAACTCGCCATAGCCCCCGCTGATTAGGGTGGTGCCATCGGCGGAGATCGCCACAGAAGAGACCTGCTGGCTGTTGTGGCCCGCCAGCATTTGCGGGGGCTGGTCGGTGGTGAGGTCCCAAAGGCGGACCATGCGATCGCCATGGCCACTCACCACCGTGCTGTTATCAGCAGAGATTGCCAGCGCCGTCACTACCCCCGAGTCACTTTGAAGGGTGCGCTTCAAGGCCCCGGTTTGCACATCCCACACCTTAATGGCCTTGTCTTTGCCACCGCTCACCAGGGTGGAGCCGTCAGCACTGAGGGTAACAGTACTGACTTCGGGATGATCGGTGAGGGTTTGCACCCGCTCAAAAGTGCAGTAGGGGGACGGGCTCGCTGGGTCAGCACAGGGCGATGTGACAGGGGATGAGCGGGACCCCTCCTGCACACCGCTGGAGAGGTGGAAGAACACGATCAGGTTGGCAACAACCCCCAATAAGATCAGATTTTTGACCCAGCTCGATCGGGTGCGCCGTATTTGTTGTTGAGTGCGCTCTGATCGGGGTGCCCCTAAGGTCTGCCCCTGAATGATGTCGCTCAGGTCTTGCCGACTCCGGTTGGATTCGTAGCGAAAGGTAAACCCCACCACGGCGAAGAAGGCGATCGGCACCAAGGGCATCAGGGCCATCTCAATGGGGGCATTCCCCGACAGCACCCCAAATACCAGGATGGGAAGCCCCAGCCCCAGCCAAGGGGTAGACCACATCAGCAAAAACGCCAGCACCAACGGATGCAGCCCCATGGTGATATGAACCGTGGTGCCCAAGGGTCCGGACTCGAAGCGCCCTTTGATTTGGGGCAAAAAGGAATTGCGGTAATGGATGATGCGCCGCACCTCGAAACCGGTGGGGGTGACGAGACCAGCGTAGGGGGCATGGTCATCGCGAGAGAAGCCCCAGCGCATCCGAGGCGCTTCGACATGGTTTTCGAGGGCCGTAATTACAGCGGGCAGGGGTCGCGAGGTTTGGATTGCAAAGCGCTGGTTGGGAAGCAGGTTCATGATTTGCAAAGGGTGAATCGGGGTGGCGGTGGTTGAGGGGGATGGCCACGTCTTTAGGAATACAAATGCTGGATACGGCTTTCCTGGTGGGTGGATGCTAGCCGCGTTGTGTTTTGCTGCGGCATCCTCTGCAAGGATGGGTTATGTGCATGGGGTAACGACATGGGTGAAGCGAAGCGGCGACAGGCAACAGATCCAGATTTTGGCAAGAAGGCAAAGCCTCCCTCAAAGTCGTCGAGTCAGGGGAAGGAGTCGATGTTTAACCTGAAGAAGGTATCTAAAACAGAGTGGATTATCTGGGCGGTGTTGTTTAGCGCAGCCGCCGCAACCTTTGTGGCGACCCGTGGCATGTAGCGATCGGCGCTGACGGCAGGCGATGTTGAGAGACCTGCTTGCCGAATCATGGTGAGGATAGCGGGCTGGTTGAGTACTCAGCCCATCATTTCTTCGGGAGGTTGAGATAAGTACAGCGTCGGTTGATAGGCTTAACACCATGAAGAATTTGAGATCTACCCATACCTCCGGATTGAGCGGTTGAAATCGATATTACAACCAGCTCTCTCAATCGGTTTGCGATTTATCAGGCTCTGGGTATGCCTGAAATTTGGCGCTATGACGGTAATCAGTTAGAAATTTACAGGCTACAGGCAGATGGGTATGCTGCTCAGCCCGCTAGTCAGGTGCTCCCCCGATTAACGGCAACGGAGATTTCCCGGTTTCTCGATGTTAGCCAGAGGATGGGTGAGAATGCCCTGATTAAGCAGTGCCGTCAATGGGTTAGACAATACAGCCTTGGATCGTAGGGGGCCGCCCACCGTTGAATTTGACAGGGTATCTTTTACGGAGCAGTCATCTCCAAGAGATACGAATGGGCACCGGTGGGATCTTCGATCATGGCAAAGTAGCCCGTCTCTGGAATGGGTGTTTTGGGCACCACAATGGTGCCCCCTAAGGACTCGGCCTTGGTGGCCCATTCATCGACCGACGGCACAGCAAAATAGTTCAGCCAGTGGGGCGGGGTTTTGGGGACGCCGGGGGGACGTTTGAGCAAACCGCCGAT
>CAYGVA010000369.1:0-3415 GCA_964353225.1 uncultured Leptolyngbya sp. | reverse complement strand
TTTACCAAGGGATTGCAGCGGTTGGTCTGGTTGTAGGTCTGATTCTGACTTCTGTTGCTGTCAGCTAGGACAGGTCAAATATCTCCGATCAAGAAACCCCCAACCCTTTATGGGCTGGGGGTTTGCTGTTTGAAGACCGTTTGGGACCATGCCCTAGCCAATATCCCTTGGTCGCCAGCGGCCCCCATGGTCGGCACCCATAGAATCAGCCACCGGCTTTGCCTGCTTCATGTAGTGGCGCTGGTAGTTGCCCAACAGCTCAGCATCGTAATGCTGGCCGTGGAAGCGCACAGCGTTGATCTTCTGACCTAGCGCGTTTTCATCACTAATCACATGAAGCATTTCATCTCCCAGGCTGAAAGCGATCGCCAGCAGAATATAGCCCCCAATCCTCACCACGACCCCGAGGGTGATAGCCTCCCCATCGGCCACCGGCACCCAGCGCCCCTGGGTAAAGGCACTGTAGTTTGAGCCGATATCCCAAAGATAGAACCCGGCAATCAGCACCAACAGCAACACCCCAAAGCAGCGTTTCATGATGCCGATCGCCCCCACATCCTCAAAGAACCTTTGCTTGTAGCGCTCTCCCACCGGCTGGCCACTGCTTAGCGCTGCCCACATGCTGAGCTGGATGACGGCGATAAAGATGGCTCCACATAGGGCAGCGAACCAACCAGAGCCCCCGGCCTTGATGCCCTGGAATGAGATCACCCCATCGGCTACGGATAGGAAGATGGCAAAGCTACGACCACTGGCCACCCGCACCCAATAAAGCCAAGGGCTCATGGCGGACATGGATGCATTGGCCCCGATCATGCGCTGACTGGAATATTGCGGCTCTTTGCTCTTACTCATGGTTTTGGTGCTCCTGTTCGACTTGGGCAATCAATTGATTCAGCAGCTCACCTTGGCGACTGGCCTTGGAAATTTTGAAGATGCGATCGCACAGCTTGTTTTTCGAGATGGCACATTTCATGGCATCTCTAACGATTCGCTTGGCTTGGGTATTGGCCCCAATCAGCGATTCATCACTGAGGAAATAGCCCTGCTTGGGGGCGGGTAACCATTCATCCCAAAAGCTTTGCTCAGACCCATCTACCGATTCGCTACCGGTGGCAAAATCGGTAGGCTCAACCGGTGGAATGCTGGTAGCGTCAGGGCGACTACCGGTAGCGGGGTCAGGCGCTGGTGAGTCTGCCCAGGGGTTTGCTGTGGTGTAATCGACCCCCACTTCTGGCGGCGGTGGCAGCAAGAATGTGGGCTTGGGCAGGGGGAGCCGCAGGGTTGGATCGGGTTTGACGGCGTAGCTAATGCCCACGCCGATGCCGACAATGCCGACCAATCCCAGAAAGGCACTGCCAACAATCAGCAGTCCCCCAGCGTTAGGTATCTCTACGGCTTGGCTGGCACTGGCCGCGACGGGCGGCGCTGGAGCCGTAGCGACGGTGGCCACCGGCTCAGGCTCGGGCAGGGGGACTGTACACAAGCCTTGGTCCCACATCACCTTGGGGGCCGTCGTCTTACTGGCTTGAGCTGGGCTCGGGATTTCGTTTTCAAAGGTCTGGGCACCCACCGAAAACAGTTCGATGAAGCGCCCATCAGCAGTTTGGTAGATAGAGACGATGGCGTCTCGACAATCATCCATAATTTAGAGGTCTCATCGCTTGGGACACAGGCCCCTGGTTCGGCGTCCAAACTGTTCCAGGGGTTTTTTAATTCAGTATTCTTGGCGGCGCTCCTTATAGGCTTCCAGCGCTTGAATAGCGGCCTGTATACCGGCGTAGGCGGCATTTAGAAGCTCACTTTCCACGACATCGGCAGCCTCTAGAGCAATGATTTTGCGAAGCATTTTTTCGAGTTCGTCAGTCATGGCGGTGTCTTAAATCAACAGAATCAGAATAGCGACCACACACACCCAAATCAGGCGGCGCTGGGCTTTCCCGGCTCTACCCCCATAGCTTGCATGGCATTGGCCCGGATGCTATCGGCAGTCAAATCAATGTCAGCCAGCACCCCGGCAATCCGGTTCTGGGCATAAGCAGTGACCATTGAATTGATATCCGCAGCGGTGGCGGTGGCAGTGACGCCGAGCTGGGCTTTGTCGGCTTGGTATTGCTCAGAATCAAACACCGCCACTGGCCGGGTAATACCGCCACTCACCAAAGGCACCAAACCACCAGCCCGCATGGGATGGGCTATGGGGTGGTAGATAGGGGGCTCAACCGGAGCAGAAGCCACCACTGCCAACGGATCTGAGCCCTCAAAAAACTGATCAATTAGGGCTTGTTGCGCCTCAGGCGACAGCCCATTCGAGGTATCGAAGCCCTGCGCCTGCAACCAAGCATGGGCCGTACTCTTAGCTAAATTTCGGTCTTTGCAGAATCCATGGAGAGATGTCATGGGAACGCCTCAAAACGGTGTGAAAACTTGCTGCGAACGACTCTGAACACATTGCAGGACAGGATTACGTCCTAACGCGGTTCTGATGTCGTCTCTAGCATGACACTCTTATAGCACACACAAGCGTCAATGAAGTATGCTTAGAGCGTCAATGGAGCAATTTCACTGCTCGATGACGCGATCAAGCGTCAATGAAGTACCATCTGAGGCATTCCCAACGATGACAAGCGTGGCTAAAAGGGTTAACGTAACGCTCCCAGACACAGTCCATGCAGACCTAGAGAGGTGGGCTGGGCTACGAGATCAGGCAATCGCAACAGTTGCAGCGATCGCTATAGAGCTGGCCATTCGTGACGCCAAAGACCGAGGAGAACTCCCACCCGCAGAAACCATTCAGGGGGAAGCTAAATGATGGACAGAACGCCTAAGCGGACTGTTCATGCAGCGGCCTCACCTGAACACTGCTCACAGATGGCCGCCAAATATGGATGGAACTTGAAAAAGGTCCGCAAGGCTAAAGGGGGAGACAATATTCTCCCGGTCGATTGTGAATTTGAAGGAGACGCCCAATTCCCCAACTATCAGAAGGACTAAGGCAATGGCAAAAACCTGGATAGTGTTCAAAACCGAGACTGGAAATGCCCCTGGCTGGCTGGATAGGCAGTTAATGCCCAGTGAGGAACTCACGGACATCCTGCATCAAGAAAGCTGGTACACCGATGCGGTCCCGAAGGTGGGAGATCGGGTCTATGACTCGAAACAGGATGACGACGGCACCACCTATGCACGGGATGGAGATTGGGTGATCACCAAAGTCCAACAGTTTTCTAGCTTTGATACCGAGGACCGCATCGTTATCTGCTACTGCACCTACGCGCCGATCACCCCAGACTGGGAGACGGTAGAGCGCGGCGCACCGGTGCCTGACATGATGGCGACGGCAACCGCCTGATCCGTTTCTCAGAGAACGCTATACGATCAACGCCATTGAAGGGGGTGATGACCTATGTAACGC
>CAYGVA010000368.1:0-3422 GCA_964353225.1 uncultured Leptolyngbya sp. | reverse complement strand
AAGCCTTCGTAATACATCCGCCCGGTCATTTTGGGAAACCAGTGGTAGATGGCGGCGTAGAAGCCCATCACCACCGCCCCATTAATCACATAGTGGAAGTGACCCACCACAAAATAGGTATTGTTCACATGGATGTCGAAGGGCGCAGAGGCCAGCATGATGCCGGTAATCCCCGCAAACAGGAAGGTCGATAGCCCCCCCAGGGCGAACAGCATGGCCGTATTTAGCCGCAGCTTACCCCCCCAGATTGTCGCCACCCAGGCAAATACCTTGATGCCCGTGGGCACCGAAATCGCCATGGTGGTGAACATGAACAGCATCCGCATCCAGCCTGGAGTGCCGCTGGCAAACATGTGGTGGACCCAGACGATCAGGCTGAGGCCAGTGATGATCAGGGACGAGATGGCGACGACCTTATAGCCAAACAGGGGCTTGCGGGCATAGACCGGAAATATCTCTGAGAACACCCCAAAGATCGGCAGGATGATCACATACACCGCTGGGTGGGAGTAGAACCA
The DNA here is from genome assembly GCA_964353225.1 of uncultured Leptolyngbya sp. Lineage (GTDB taxonomy): Bacteria > Cyanobacteriota > Cyanobacteriia > Phormidesmidales > Phormidesmidaceae > PCC-6406. The sequence goes on along the minus strand of CAYGVA010000368.1, from coordinate 2,904 downwards.
GAAAAAGTGCTGATACAGCACCGGATCGCCCCCCAGATCCGGGTTAAAGAAACTGGTGCCGACGGTGAGATCCAACAGCAACATCACCGCCCCGGCAGTCAATGCCGGCAAGCCCACCAACTGAATCATTTGGGCCGACAGCACCGTCCAGCAGAAGGCGGGCATTTTAAACCAGCCCATGCCCGGTGCCCGCATCCGAAAGATGGTGGTGACAATATTCACCGCCCCCATAATCGAGGAGATGCCGGAGAGGGCCACCGCCAGCAGCCAGAGGGATTGGCCATTGATCAAATTGCCGGTGGGGTTCTGCAAGCTGACCGGCGGGTAGGCCCACCAGCCCGATTGAGAGGGGCCACCGGGGACAAAGAAGCTGACGATCAAAATCACCCCAAATACCGGCACCATCCAAAAGGCGGCGGCGTTCAGCCTTGGGAAGGCCATATCCCGCGCTCCGATTTGCAGCGGCACCAGGTAGTTGGCGAGGCCGTTGAGCATGGGGAAGGTCCACATGAACAGCATTATGGTGCCGTGCATGGTGAACAGGCCGTTGTACACGGTGCGATCCACCAGATCCGCCTCGGGGGTAATCAGCTCCCCCCGCATCACCATGGCCAGCAGCCCCCCAAATAAGAAGAAGACAAAGGCCGTGACGATGTACTGGATGCCAATCACCTTGTGATCGGTGCTGAAGCTAAAGAAGCGCCGCCAGTTATCGGGGGCTCCCGGTTGGGGTTGCAAGCTGGGGGAAACGGCTTCCAAAGTGGCATTACTCATAGGTATCCTCCTCGGAGCTGGTGAAATTAACGAGGGGGGCAGGGGCGGGCTCCATAGTTTTCCAGCCCAACCCGATGGCGCTGGCGTCTGTTTGGTTGAATTCTTCAAGGGCTATATTCTCAGCGGGGAAGGGCGATCGCGCCGCCGCCGTCACTAACCAGTCTTGATACGCTGCCGGAGATTCCACCACGACGTTGGTTTGGTTGGCCGCAAAATAAGTACCGCTATATTCCGAGTCCCGCAGACGATAGCGCCCCTCACGGATGGGGGTGAATTCAAAGTTGATTTCTCGACCGGGGACCACATCTTGCTTCACCCGAAAGGCCGGGACAAAGAAGCCGTGCAGCACATCTTCAGAAGACAGTAAGAGCTGGGCACGTTGATTGACGGGCAGATGCAGCTCGGTGCTGCTAACCCCCGCGTCGGGATAGCGAAACTCCCAGGCCCACTGGCGGGCAAAAACTTGGATCGGGGCGCTGGGAACCGCTGGAGCGTCTAGATCAGCCGCCTCGGCAGTCGCCATGCCCATCGGTAGGGGCTCCATCGGACCCAGAATGCTCATGCGGTCATAGGTTTGGTAGCTAACCGTGGCAATCCAAATCACCAACAGAATTGGGATGGTGGTCCAGATCACCTCCAGCTTGACGCTGCCCTCAATGTTGGGACCATCGCTGGCGTCATATTTAGCCGCCCGCTGAAACAGAATGGAATACAGCAGCGTCCCCATCACCCCAAAAAAGATGAAGCTACCGAGGGTGGTCATGAAGCTGAAGAGGTTATCCACCAGCACCGATTCGGCGGAGGCCTGGAGCGGCATCCAGCTGTAGGCTTGCTGGCCCATCCAAAGGCTGACCAGGAGATCGGCGATCGCCAGCCCGATCAGCACCCCAATCGTGCGTCGATTCATGGCAGCACCCCCGTTTTGATCAGCACATTCAAAAGCCCATTGGGGTTAATGCCGGCACGAATCAGGCGATCGGCGGTGATATGCACCCCGAAGTCAGCGGCCAGGTGAGCGCCCAATGTGCCATGGGCAAACATCAGCACAAAAATGCCGAGCCCCGCGAAGAGGTAACTCCACTGCACCTGCCGGGCTCGATCCTCTCGCCACACATAGCGCTGAAAGCCCCGCCAGAGGGTCATCCCTACGATTAAGCCCAGCAGTAGCACCCCGCCAACCCCATGCCACACCATCGTGTCCATGGCCCCTAACCCCCAGGGGCTCGTCATGTCCATGGGGGGCTCCGCTAGCAGGATTTCATAGAAGCCCGCCGCCACGGTAAAGAAGGTGATCACGGCGGCGGCGACCATGTTGAACCAGCCCACGTCATAGAGGTCAGAGCTAGTGACAGGGATGGCCAGAAATTTAAAAATCGGCTTTTCCAACGGGTAGAGGGCGGCGACGATGTCGAAGGCGATCGCCGCAATAAACAACCCCAAGGTGAGGTGCACCAGATTGGGATGAATGGGCAAGCCATAGGGCAACCCGTTGGCCCCCAGCCCCAGCAATGGCAAAAACAAGCTGGCGATGATCATTGCAATAGCCCCGCCCGTCCCGCTTCCACCACCGCCTCGGTGTGCAGGCCGTACACCCACACCAGCTTGTCCCCCAGATACACCTGGAACACCACTATCACCCCTAGCACCGCATTCAGCCCCAGATAAGCCATGGGTAATGACTCCGGACTGCGCAGTCGGACGATATAGCGCCAACCGGTAATCGCTGCCAGTAGGGCCGATAAAGACCAACCAATCAGCGTGTGCAGGTTCAGATCCCCAGCGGCAGCGGCATAGGGGGTAGCTAGACCAGCCTCAATTTGACCAAAAATAATCGCAACAAAAATAGAGAGGGTTGCAAACACCAAATTCCACCAGCCCACCTCGTATAGGCGAGCATTTTTGGTGAAGTACCCAATCCCATCGCACACAATGGCAAACAGCACCATGGCAATCACGAAGTGCACCACGATGGGGTGCAATGTGTCGGGATAGGGCAGGTTGTGGCTATTTAGAGGGGGCAGTAATTCTTCGAACACGGCTTGTCCTGGGCACAGAAATCGCTGCTTTTCGATGAAAATCAGCAATCACCGAAGAGTCTAACAAATTCTAAAAAGGGTATGCAGCAGGATT
>CAYGVA010000367.1:0-3478 GCA_964353225.1 uncultured Leptolyngbya sp. | reverse complement strand
GTGGGGGTGTTTTGCTATAAACAAAATGTTGGAAAATGGATGCGCACACATTCCCATTGCGATTGTCGCAAAATCATCTGAACCTCTTGGAATATTGCCCTCGGCGATTTGAGCACGCTGCGGTAAATGACCTGTCCATACTTTCTTCGCCTCAACTGTTGGAAGGTCAATTATGGGGAAACCACTTTCACCTGGTCATGCAGCAACAAGAAATGGGCCTGCCAATGGATGCTGTTGTTGCTCAGGACTCTGATCTGAAAGCTTGTATTGACGCACTTTATTTGGCTGGAACAACTCTTTTGGGTGACGGAGAATTATTCCGCCAGAGTGAGTATGAGCAGGCATTTACCCTTGATCGCTACCGTTTTACAGTTGTTTATGATCTTTTGAGAATATGGAATAACCGGGGTGAGATTGTTGATTGGAAAACCTATTTAAAACCTAAACAAAAAGCTGACCTGAAACGAAGTTGGCAAACGCGCCTGTATTTATATGCGTTAGTGGAGTCAACAGCGTTAGTCCCTGAGCAGGTTTCGATGACCTACTGGTTTGTCCGCACTCACAATCAGAGCAATCAGACCCTCGAACCTCAGTATGTTCAAATTGCTTATGCTCAAGACCAACATGACCAGACCCGTCAAGATCTTCTCCGTATCACTGGGCAGCTTACGGATTGGTTGAGCCGAGAACTACCTTTTCCTCAAGTGCCTGAAACTATGGGGCGTTGTGGGTCTTGCCCATTTGCTTCTCGTTGTTATCGGCATGAGGATGAACGAGGGTTTGAGGCGATCTGTTTGCCAGATTTAGGGCGAATTGCAGAGGTCACGTTATGAGGACTAACTCTAAAAATGGTCAGGAACTTGCCTTTAGAGACAGGTCCATTAAATTGCAGAGTTTGTAGATGATACGTGCGCCTACGTTGCCATCCCACTCGTGGTGACCGATTTCTGAGACGTCAAAGCCTATAAAATTTCGGCCACTTTTTATAAGTGTTCGTAATAGGCAAAAGGCTTCTTCTAGCTCTAACCCGCCTGGGACTGGGGTGCCGGTATGGGGGCATAACTTGGGGTCTAGGCCATCTACGTCAAAGCTGATATAGACCTGTTGAGGGAGGGGTGCGACGATGCGATCGCATAATTCTTGCCAAGTTACCCCTTGGTAGCCTGCTTGCTTTAATGTCGAGTCGTAATGGGTGACGATGCGCTCTGCAGAGGCCGATATTGTTTCTACTTCTCCATGGGAAATATCTCTAATTCCCACCTGCACTAGACGAGTGATTTGAGGTAACGCCATTACATTATTCATGATCGAGGCGTGGGAGAACTGAAAGCCTTGGTAGGCACGGCGCAGATCGGCATGGGCATCAATGTGCAAGATTCCAAAGCTTGGGTATTGCTCTGCTAATGCTTTGATGAGGCCTAAGGGAATGCTGTGGTCTCCACCGATCGCACCCACCCGTTTGCCCTGATTTAAAGTGCGTTTAGATTGTTCGTACAGCCATTGATTGACCTCAGTACAGCCGGAATTGACGGCGTGTAGATCTTGACTGAGGGTGGGACTATTGGAAATTTCCTGCCCTGCTTCGGTCGCAGCGATGATTTTTTGAGCGAGGGGGCGTAGGTCGTCATTGCGCTGACGGATCCAATCTGGAATAGGCGGCATGTAGATGCCCTGTTGCCAACCCTTGGGGTTATCTAAGTCATAGAGATCGAGCTGGGGGGAGGCTTTTAGGACCGCTTCAGGCCCCCGAGCCGTTCCCCCTTGGTAAGAGACGGTAACCTCCCAAGGCATGCCGAAAATGATGATTTGGGCGGACTCATTGTCAAAGGGAAGGCCATAGAGATTACCGTTATCCAGTCCTACTCCGCTGGGATCAAAGCTATGGAGGAAGGCTTCGCGATTAGCCATTCAATAAAGTGCGAATAAAGGTGGGCAAGCTGAAGGCAGCGGTATGGATATCGGCGTTGTAGTATTGCAGGCTATGACTTTGTGCAAATTCGGCGGCACGGCCTGAATTGAAACTGTCAAGAGGATGAGAGCCTTGCTTAGAGCCAAAGGAGAAACTCCACATCCCGGTGGGATAGGTGGGGATGAAGGCTAGATAACAATGCACTTGTTCCAGGCCAAAAATAGCTTTTAAACAATGATTGAGATCAATGAAGGCCCGTTGATTAAATCGTGGGGATTCGCTTTGGGCGGTCATGAGTCCCCCTGGGCGTAAGCAGCGATAGACATCCTGGTAAAAAGATTTGCTGAAGAGACCTTCGGAAGGACCGACGGGGTCAGAAGAATCGACCACGATTAAATCGTATTGTTCAGCATTAGACTTTTTGACAAATTCAATGCCGTCCCCAATGATTAATTCGAGTTTGGGGTCATCTAAGCCAGAGGACAGGCTGGGCAAGTAGGTTCGGGAAGCCCTAACCACAGCTTCATCAATTTCTACCATGGTGATGGATTCCACCTGGGGGTGTTTGAGGATTTCTCGGACACTGCCGCCATCGCCCCCCCCAATGACCAGTACATCTTTGATGTCTGGCTGAACGATCATCGGCACATGGATGATCATTTCGTGATATGCCTTTTCGTCTTTTTCTGAACACATCACCATGTTATCGACGGTGAGCATTTTTCCGTATTCAAAGGTGTCGAAAATTTCTACGGTTTGGTAGGGGGATTTCTCATGAAAAACCCGATCGCCCCGATGGCGAATGGAGAGGGCAATATTTTCGTTGCGATCAGTGAACCAAACACTGCGACTATAGCGAGGTGTGACGAGTTTTTGGGTGGCGTCATCCCTAAGCTCTCCCAGGTCTACATCGGAACGTTCGAGGAGCTCAAGCTGACCCCGGTTGAGTTCAACAGCAGATCCATGGTCGGCTTCGAAGGCGGTTTTAAGAACTTCGTAAGAGGTCCAAGGATTAACAGAATATCCACAGGTAAATAAATCGACTGCGGCATAACTATATTCGGGCCAGGTGTGAATGGCTAAATGACTTTCTTGAATGACCACCACCCCCGATACCCCAAAGGGAGAAAAGTGGTGAAAGACGGAGCTAATAATGGTGGCTCCTGACTCTTTTGCTGCCTTTAGCATGCTGGCTTCAATTCGAGGAACATCATTTAAGACGTCCATGGAACAGCCGTAGAATTCAACTAAGATGTGTCTTCCCAAGGAATTCATTAGATGTTTAAAACCTCTGGTCTATAGAGAAAAATGGGTGATTGCCATGGCCCAGTCTTATGGCCATGGGAGGGCAGAAAATTAGGTTGGATGGGAGCCCATACAATTTTGCACAGGGCCTTGATTGTGGACGAATTGTTGAGATAAGTTAAGCTGGAATAGGGCTGAGAGGCTGTTTGAAAAGCCTTCTACCGTTAATTCGGATGCCGGCACTATCCAGAACGAGCGACGGTAACATCAGGGATACAACCGATGTACTGACGGCCTACAGTCGTATCCAATACCGGCCTACCC
>CAYGVA010000366.1:0-3478 GCA_964353225.1 uncultured Leptolyngbya sp. | reverse complement strand
ATCAGCAGCACCTTGAGCTGATCAGCCCCATCTAGGCCAAACACGACACAATCTACGGTGAGCTGCGGGGCGGCCATGGCGCTATTCCCTATCCTGGATTTTCCCCTCCTCGGGAGGGGTTAGGGGTGGGTTTCCGGCGGATCGCTCCCCGGCCTACGGCCACCCCTCCCAAGCGGGGATGTTTTGGTCAGTTTTCCTGATCCCGTCCTCAGGTTAGAACACAAACTGAATTTGCACGGTCCAATCCGCCCTGTCTCGCACCAATTGGATCTGGTGAATAAATTCCCGCAGATAGACCTGCCGCTCCGTTCCGTTTCTGAGAGATCTTGCCAAAATTCTGGTTGGGCGAGGTTTTGGGCTAGTTGCGGCAGATTTGCTGGGGGAAGCTGTGTTGTTTGAGAGCAGCCAATTCACTGGGGAGGATGTAGCTGCGTAATGTTCCTGCTGAGCGGCTGCAAGTAGCCTGGTGCAACCCAACCAAGATCTTATTGCAGTCCGCTCAAGCAGGGTTGTTAGGTTGTTGCATGTTGACTCACGATTAATTGTCATAAGCAATCTCCAGAATGCTTGAGGCGAAGTAGATTTTTGGGCGTGCTTGAATGTCGGATTCTATGAGAATCTTGTTGCTTACCAAGCGTTCTATATCTGCGCGTGCAGTGTTGTAGTGTATTCCGCACATTTCCGCGAATTGAGAGATTGTAATAGCCGGTGATTCAAACAAGTGATCAATGAGACGATTAAGGCGAATATTACCCCCTGCTTGATTCAGTTGTTCCATATACTGACTACGAAGTGCAAGAAGCTTATCGAAGCGTCTGAGCGCATCTTTTGATTGTTCAATTGTTCCACGTAGACAAAAGGCAATCCAATCTTTCCAATTACCCTTTGTACTCACCTGAAACAAGAGATCAATATATTCATCTTTGTATCTATCAAAGAAAGCACTTAAATATAGCCAAGGTCTACCGAGTTTACATTGCTCATGAATCATTAGTGATAGCAAAAGCCTACCTACCCGACCATTACCATCCAGGAATGGATGGATTGTTTCAAACTGGTAATGCACGATAAAACATAGAATTAGAGGCTCAATGCTTTTTTCCTTATGAATGAATGTTTCCAGATCATACAAACAGGGCATAACTTCATTGGGCGGGGGTGGTATAAATCGCCTATCTGAACCAATATGAACCTGAGAACGCCGAAAATTACCTGGATCTCTTTGGAAACCACGTACCCCCGATAAAAGTGTCTGATGAATTTCTCGAATCAAGTTCAAGCTAAGAGGTCTTACTTCTAGAAGGCGTAAGGCTAATTCTAATGCTCTGTTATAGTTCCAAACCTCCTGCCAAGAGTTTACTGGGTCGTTAGCTGACTTTGGCTCTCTAGGTTCAATTTCAAACAGCAGTAGTTGTTGAGGTGTCGCGTAAGTTCCTTCCAAGCTAGATGACCGCAATGCTTCGCGCCTCTGCAATGGACGCAATAACAAGTTGTAATTTGGCATGTACCTACCAACCCCATCCAATCTGGCTATCTCTTCTCTCGCCTGAAGCAACAAAGCCCAAATATCAGGAGACACCTCCCACTCATCAGGCAAAGGGTCGGGGATGAATGCCCAATCTCGGCTATCTTCCACCGAAATCTCTGAAAGTCTTCCGGGGGCACACTCTGTAAAAGCTGCTCTGTCCATAATTACAATTTTGCGCCAAAAATTGAAATCGAATCAATTGAGTTTCAATTTACAGCGCTTTTTTGCAATTCGCAATTCTGAGTTTCAATTTTGAACGGCCAACACTCCCTAATAGCCTTCTAGACAAGGCTTTGACTATTTCAGGCGATCCGGGGCATTAGCACTTCCATTAGCCTCCTGCGCCCCTCGATATATTCCCTACTGGAATACCTAAGCTGGCTAAGCGTGGAGCACAGCCTCAAACTTTAACCTTGCAACCTAACGCCCTGCCATTCAGCTGCAAAGCGTAGCCGCCGAGCATGGTGGTAACAATAGCCACCACGCGCAGGCGGCGTAGCTTTGTCTGCTGCAATGGCTTGTTAGGTGGTGCGAATTGCCGACGCCATGAATACTTGTCGGTCGAACTAGAAACTGTCCTCGATTCTGACTTTCCAACCTACAGCCGTTTCGCGAACGTCACTTTGTCGTCGCCCTCCGACCAATAGTCCCGAATCGTCGAGACGAGGTCGTACCCATCTTTCTGGTAGAAGGCTCTCGCTGGAGCCTGTTCATCCGCGGAGGACGTATCGATAAGAAGCAGTCTGGCCCCTCTTTCGCGGAGGTCTGCCTCAACCGCAGCGAGAAGACCTCGACCGAGCCCGCCGTGCTGGCGGTCGGGGAGGATGCCAATTGCCTTGAGGTTCCAGGTGCCTTCAGTCAGGGGCTCCGGGAGATAGTAGGCAACACCAACGACATCGGGTCCCGAGACAGAGACCAGCCAACGTTCCTCATCGCTGCCATCGAAGAAGGGTTCGATCATCCCGTCCAAGAACTCACCTGGAAACAACGTGCCTGAGACCACCTCTTTCATCTCGTCGAGGTCCTTGCGAGTCGCCGGCCGCACCTGCGCGTCATTTTTCATTCTTCACCTTCAGTATCCTTAGAGTCTGCGAACAGGAGGCGGATCATCGCCGTAGCCAATCCACCTAACGATTGAGCTCACCGGCGGCAATGGAGCGTAGCGAAATTGCCGTCCGGTGCAGCGTCTTGTTAGCCCTTTTTGGTTAAAACAGCAAAATGTCCAAAAATAGTATTTGGAACAAGAAGCTCATATGTTGTACCCGTCGAGGCATGAGTGTCGATAAATTCGTCAACCGCTGTCTTTACCCCGGTGGAGAAAAAGTCATAATCGTCAACGATGATAATTGCTCCACTCGGAGATACGCCGTGGAGAAAGTTCAAAGCAATTTTTATCGGTTCGTAAAAGTCAAAATCCACATAGGCAAAACATACTTCCTTGGGCAAAGACTTGGTGTCATTTATCGATTTCTCGATGAACCCTTTGTGAATAGCATATCTTGTCTTGGGAAACGCTATTGCTTCCAAACGAGTTCTGACCATTTCTTCTGGGCAGCTCATTGTCCCAGTATAAACGTCCATACTACCTAGCGAGAAAATATCATCTTTTAGTTGGTCCTTGGCGGAAGGCTTTGGCAGGCCTTCAAAGGAGTCAAATAGATGGAGACACTTATTACCGAACTGAGTTATTTCATTGGCTATTAAGGCGGATGTTTCTCCTTGTGCCACACCAAATTCACAGACATCACCGGGAATATCATTGCATTTAGACAGTGCTTGCACAATGAAGTACGCTTCGGATGGCGGTGTACCCAACAGTCGCGCTAGCAGTTTAGGACGCACTTCATTGGGTAAGATGAGAGTGCCATCGTCGCTGAGCTTTTGTTCATACGCTTTCGTTAGGTTTACGAAGTTTTCGTAGCTCACTGAACTACTCGCAGAGCGCCTAAG
>CAYGVA010000365.1:0-3503 GCA_964353225.1 uncultured Leptolyngbya sp. | reverse complement strand
TGGCTTCATCCTACTGGGTTGGCGTGGAAGTCTGACCAAATTTGACTTTGGCCCAGGCGTTTTGAAAGGCAGCGATGTCGATTTTGTCAGTGTCGTCGGTGGGTTCGTCTTCGTTGGGCTGCTGTTTGGGGGGCTGACCCTGGGCTTGTTTCATCTCGCGGATGGTTTCGGCTTGTTGGATGGCGGCGGATTTGGGCAGGGCGCTGGTTTCAAAGCAGGCTTCCAGGTCTTTGTAGATGCCGGTGCGGCGACTCATGGTGTGCCCCCAGAAAGCTTGTGGGATTAGGGGTGCCATTTGCAGGTATAGAGGATGCTTTCTGGACAGCGCTATAGCGGCGCTCGGTGTCGAGGAGTTTGGTGACAAGTTCGAGATACATGGGGTCGTCGTCACAGAGGTCTTGCAGGATGGCCCAGGCGTTGGAGTGAATGATCATCACGCTTTCGGAATGTACTTCACCAGAGCTTTCATGGCTTCGCCGGGGCGGGCTTTGATGGGTTGATCGGGGTCTTGAATGTTGATGAAGTCGGTCCACTCGAAGACTTCGGCAAAGCGGAGTTGGTGCAGGGTGTGGACAATCGCATTGATGGCAGACCGAGAGCCGATGATCAGAATTTTGACGGGTTCGCGATCGGGTTTGGGGTAGGTGTGGAGCTTGAGGGAGAGTTCAACACCGACGGACTCGGGCAGATCATTGGAGGAAGACAGAAAGGCTTGGGTTTGCATGGCAGATGTCAACCACTAGGACGTTTAGCGGATGCTAATCGACCATTAGGACGACTGTCAACCACTGGGACGTTTGAGGCGGGCTGATTCTCTGACAGGATGAGCCTATGGGAAAGGCAGGACAAGCGCTCAAAAAGGTTTTAGAGGCGTACGACATTAGTCAGTACAGCCTCTCGGTTGCGATGGATGTAGAACGCAACAATGTTCACCGCTGGGTCAATGAAAAGCGCGATCCAACAGCAGAAACCGTTATTGAAATTGTGAGGGCTTTGAAAAAGCTGAATCCCGAAGCGTCAAAAGCTTTTGTAGAATACTATCTAGGTGATGAAATAGAAGATGTTTGAATAATCTAGTAGCAACCTTTAAATGCCAAGCTTTTCAAAAAAAGCTTTATGTCTTTGCTTAGCATCTGTGATGATTTTATCAAATGCAATAATTTCTGTGTGAGCATTCAATTTTCGATTGTAACTGTAGTATCCTAATTCACCTCTTAACTGGGTGAAATTATTGTTTTCTGCATATTCTCGAATAGATGTTGTCAGATCACATATCACATAACAATAGTAGCGAGTAGCATCATCCACAAAGATTTCACGACCATTAGGCATCACTACGCTATTGCTACGTATGTTTCGAACATACCTAAATATCTGTTTGGTTGGATCTTCGTCAAGATTCTTTCTTTGAGGTTTTTTAAGTTCCATTACTGATACTGCACGAGCAATTTTCTGATTGTCAACCTCAGAGAAAACAAGAATGTCCGGACGCTCTTTGCTGTCTGAAGTTGTTGAGTCACAGAAACGGTTGTCTGAAGTTGCAAATGAGTGGAATGTCAGTCTTTCATCAACAAGCCACATATTGTGATCTTCAAAGCTGATTCGATCTGTTGTAGCTTTTCTTGGGAATATAATGTCATGCATTACATCCTCATTAAAGTACTTTCCATTCTCCTTGATCTCTAATTTTTTCTCTAGAAGGTCAATAATCATTTTTCGGTGCAATATATAACTTGCTAGATCATCCTTCTGGAAGCTTTCAATCTTTTCCCCTATTTCTTTGTATTTTTCCCTGACTTCTTCAATGCTTTTAGGTTGAGTTTTAAGCAGCTTCGCACTTTGCCTTCTTATTTCAAATTCTGCTTTACCCTTGTATTTGTAAAGGACTTCGTTGATTCTCTCGTCGGATGTCGCCGGGTCAACCTCTTCATAGACTTCTGGGCAATATTCTAAAACTGCTCTCAGCGTGGGATTATGGGTCTCAACATATTTTCTGACTATCTCCTTTCTACGATCTTTTAGGTTTTCTAGATACTCAAGAAGAAACTCTTTCGTGCTCTCTACGACAGCAATTTTTATTTGTTCCATAGAAACAGAGCAGTCACCAGAAAGTAGTTCCATCTGACTTTCCGGTATGTCAAATTCTATCCTGCTTGGATTTACATGCTGGTCTAAGTAGTCCCCGGAGACATATGCTGAGTAAATGAATTTTTCGTCTGCCTCATCAAATTGAGCTGACGTATTCAGTAGTTTACTTATATTAAATGACTTAACCTCTCTAGTGTTTGCACAGAACACCACATTGTGCATTTTATTGTAAGTTGAATACAGCTTCAGATGAGAAATTTTAAATTTCTCTCCGAATACATCCAAAACATCAGTGACAATGTGTTTTCGAATCCCCTCAAAAAGTTGATTCAGCGAAATGTTTTCATCCTCATCTTGAACAATTATCAAAGGCGAATTCTCGTTTATATAGTAAGAGAGGCAATGCTCTAATATTCTTTGAGCTATCTTTCCAGTTGTTTTATAAGCACTCTGTTGAGTTCTATATTCTTCTTTAAATCCGATGAGATTGATGCTTGTTCTGCGCTCCTCATTGGTTGGGATGTTTTGGATTTCTTCGATGCCATTTCTTAAATCAAAAGAAACTAAGCGCTTTTTTCTTTTGTCTTCAATGGTGTCATATATGCTCTCGATTTCAACCTTTTCGAAGGCTTTAAGCCAAAAAAATCTCCCAACTCCTTTGCAGCCTTTTTCTAATTTATGAGTTGTGTCCGAGGTTAAAAAAGAATCATAGTTTACGTCATCAAAGCCTATCCCATCATCGATTATTGTGAAGCCAACTATTTTTCCGCCTTCTTGCTCAACCCCATCAATCAGCAACTGATCATCTCTATGGATTTTCACGACAATCTTCCCGCCATCAATAGCTTGATTTTCCTCTATGGCTTGTATTGAATTGGCTACAGCCTCGAACACGGGAAGTAAAGCCTCTCTTTTGAATTGAGGCAAATTATTGATTTTTCCAATTAAAGATGTTTTGAGTGATTTAGTCATGATTTTTTTAAAAACTACTAGCTCTAAGCAATCTTCCAATAGTCTCTATGCCATCTCAAGGCTTCGATGCTGGGTAAATATTGAGCATTGCCAGGTAATTTGATCTTCTCTAATTTGAATTCCTTCATATCCCGACTCTCCACCGCTGCCTCCTCTGTAAACCGATCTCGCGGAATCACAATTCGATAATCATCATCAATGCCAAACCAACCGCGATCAAATGCCCAATGGTGGTTTTTGCATAGGGCAATGCCATTCACAAACAAATCATTGTGAAACTCCGAAAACGGCATAATGTGCGCCCCATCCACAATGTTTTGCCCATCCCAACTCACCACCCGCATCTTGCAAAACGCACAGCGCTGATCGTATAGCTTCACCACATTGCGCCGAAACGCTGCATTCCGCACAAAAATGCGATCCTCATCCTTCAGGTCATCCAC
>CAYGVA010000364.1:0-3509 GCA_964353225.1 uncultured Leptolyngbya sp. | reverse complement strand
GGCCGACCGCAAGCTTTTAAGGCATCGCCCAAATTGCGGAGGGCTCTGGCCTGCCCTGCCACATCCCTTTTAGCTTGAGCTAGGGCCAAGGCTTTTTCGTACTGCTCCAACGCCGATTGATAGGCATATTGGCCTGCATAGGCTTTGCCCAACGTGTTGTAGAGGTTCACCAATAAGGGCGATTCAGAGCTGGTTTGCTCCAGTGCCGTAATTTGCTGTTGCAGATCAGAGATCGAGAGCTGACTGTCGGCATCCCTCAGCTCCGCCATCTCGGCGGGCTGAAGCTGTTGCATAGAGACCATGGGGCCTGTCGGCACCCTCGGTTTCGCCACAAACTCAAACACGCCCCCCCGCCAGCTCCAAAAATCCGGTGCCTGCTGAGACAGGCGGGTGGCGATGGTATCCGGCAGCCACAGCACGATCGGGAACTCAAACTGCCGTAGCGCTTCCCGCGTCCATTGCAGCGAGAAGAAAAACCGCTCCTGCTCCGACTTGTCATCCGTCAGCCGTACCCCCAGCAGCTCCCCTGCATTCAGCACCGTCACCACCGCCGGTGCCCCCGATCGCAGCGCGGGCTCCTGGGCCACTAGGGTTTCTAACGTGGTCCGTAAGCTGGGTTGCTTGGGGTCGAGGCGGGCACGCAGGGCGACAATGCCCAAATCCTGAAGTTCGGTTTCGTAGTTAGCGATCAGCTGATCTTGCAGATTGCGATCATCACAAATTCCCAACAGCAAATCTAGCCGCTGGGCATTGGCCTTGATCGAGAGCAACAGCTTGCGTAGCTCCCGTTGATTGAGGGAATCCAGATCGGGTGAGGCCATGGGTGGGGTGCTCAGATCCCAGGGTTCTCTCAGAACCCTGGGATCTAGGGATAAGGACTAAATCAGGTGCTTGCGCTTCAGCAAATCGGTCACCAAGGGATGCAGGTCGTACCAGAGATCGTCGTTCTCATATTCCAGCACATACAGCCCGTGCAGCAGCTCTAAAAACTCATCACTTTTGGCATCGGGCGGGGTGAAATGCTTGTAGGTTTCCACCAGCAGCTCGTAGCGGTTGCTGCCCAGGGGGCGGGCAAATTGATTGCGGAGGGACTTGACCGCTTCCTTCAGAATCTTGCCATTGATCTTGATATCCGGCTGCTCTGGGTTTAGCTCCAGCTCCAACATGCATTCCCGGCAACATTCTTTACCCAAGCGCATCAGCTCCCGCAGCACCCCGCCGCTAAGCAGCACAATTTGTCGCTTCATATCCGGCTCAATCAGCGCATCCGGGATGCGTTTTTCGAGCACCTGTTGCAGCATCTCCACATTGGTCTCAATGGGCTGCATCCCTGGCTGGTGGGCAATCTCTTGAGGAAAAAACTTGGTGACGGCCAACATCGCCAACATGTCGCTTTCGGAATCAAGGGTGACCAGCAGCCTGGGGTCGCGCACCACCGCGATTGGGATAGTAAAAACCACCCGAATATTGGGGGAAAACAGCGCCTTGATGTTGTCTTGAAAAATGCCCTTGACGACAGCGAGATCCAGCTTGTCGAGGTCATCGATAATCACCAGCACCTTTTTTTGCGTCGTCGATTGAATCGCGGCCGCAATCAGATCAATGTGCTGAGACAGTTCCGAGACGCGGCGCTGATAGGTGTTTTTAATCTCTTCTCGAAACGAGCCTTCTTTTTGGAGCTTGCCTTGGAAAAAGTTGAAAAAATCGACCCCCGCCGATAGCTCTTGCTTGAGCTGATCGGTGTAGGTGCGGGACTGGGTTTGGGTAAACCAGTTAATCAGCGCAGTTTGGGTGCTCTTGGGGATGGGCACCTCTAGCTTGGTGGCGCGGCTGAGCAGCTTTAGGCCAATGGAATAGAGGATATTGATGTGGTTGACATCCGACATCTCCACCATGTCAGCGATGGAAAACCGGGCCACAAACAGGCCCTCGTCGCGCATGTGCCGCTCTAGCTGGGCCAGCAATGTCGATTTGCCACAGCCCCGATGGCCGGTAAAGATCAGCTTGCCCGCATCGTCCGCCGCCTGAATGGCATTCTTGAGCTTGAACAGGGTGCGCCGACCGTAGGGAACCCGAAACTTCTCGATTTCCGTTGCGCTCAGCAGGGGAAACAGATTGAAATTGCCGAGGGCGTCATTAAATTGTGCGTAGCGATCGCCAGCCATACCGCCTCTTCTGCAAACCCCAGCCCATCATACCGAAGTCATTACCGATGGGCCGACTGCGACTGAATCAACCGCTGCACGGCCACGATCGCCCGATTCAACTCCGGCCCCTTCCGCTGGGGGTTGCTGAGATAAGCCCGCTGCTCCTGCTCTAGCATCAGCACATCCTGGGCCACCAAGCCATCCAGCATTTTCTGGGCCGCCCCAAACAGGCTGTTCTTGATCCAGCGGCGGAAGGCCACCGGCAGTTTGTGCAGACGGTGAAACGCCTGGAGCGAGGTGAAATGGATCAAAAAAGCGCGGGTGTGGGTGGGGCTAACCGGGCAAAACAGGCAGCAAATTTTGAAGTCCTGCCCCAGGGTCGAGACCCAATTGGGGTAGGGATAACTGACGTAGAGATCCTCAGGATGCAGCTTGCGCAGGGCCGGGAAAAACAGTTGCGACACCGACCAGATCTTGTCGATGCGGTAGTAGCTCTCGGCGTCGTAATGGACATCCACACAGCCCGGAGACTCGCTCAAGTCCGCCAGCACCGGGTTGGCCCAGGCTTGGAAATCATCATGGAGCCGCCCGTGGTACATATCCATCAGGTTCTCGATCAAAAAGGAGTAGTGGGCCTCCACCTCAATGACGGAGACGGTAGCGATGTAGTTGAGGTGATCCCACTCCGGCAGTTCCAATGGCTCCATCCCCTCCGCCGCCAGCCGCTCGGGGTCCCCTGGGAACACCCAGATAAATCCCTGCTGCTCCCGCACGGGGTAGCGGCGCAGGGTGCAGGTGGGCAGCTTTTGGTGCTCGGCCAGGTAGGGTACATGGGTGCAGTCGCCGTCGGCGCTAAACCGCCAGCCATGATAAATACATTCCAGCTCCCCGTTAACCACTTCCCCATTGCTGAGCAGCACCTGGCGGTGGGGACAGCGATCTTCGAGGGCCTGAATGTCACCCTGCTGATCGCGAAACAGGACGATCGCCTCTGCCCACAGGGTAACCCCGACCGATTGGGTGGTGACTTCGGTTGAGCGGGCCACCGCATACCAATGGTTGGGATTAATGCCCAATTGCCGCAGGTTGGCGAGATCAACGGCGGGTTGGGTGGCGCGGGGCGTTTGGGGGGTGGCAACCATGGCGGGGAAGATTTAACAGATTAAAGCTGGCGGGGGCTGTTGATGCCTGGCTGTAGGGGCGGGTCTGGTGCCCGCCCTCGGGGATGTTCTTAAACCTTAAGGACACCTTCTGGATTCACGGAGTACAGCAGTCGGCGCTGGGCACCTTCCTGCTGCAAAATGGCATTGGCGGCGAGGAGGCCGCTGCTAATCGCCCGCTCCATCAGGCCACAGGGGAAGG
>CAYGVA010000363.1:0-3518 GCA_964353225.1 uncultured Leptolyngbya sp. | reverse complement strand
TTTGGAGACTAAGCATAGCACCCCTCGCCAAAAGCGATCGCAAGATGTTAAAAGCGGGTTTTTTTAACGAAATTAGGCGGTTTTTTGAGGTCAGATAGCAGCGGAGCGATCCATGCTGCTCCAGGCAGGGTTTGCTGGCGTGAGTTCATCACTTTTGGGCGGTCACGCTCCAGGGGCAGGGATCTACCGTTGTCGCTGTACGCTATCGCTGGGGTCAGAAAGCCGCCAGCATGCTTCAAATCTCAATGCCTTTATCCATCGGCTTGCTGACATCGGCAATGGCGCAAAACTGGCGGCATTGTTGATCGGCAAAGGCGATCGCAGTATTGAGGCGGTCGGTTTGTTGCGGGTAAGCAATCTTGGGGCGGTCGATCACCACCAACCGCACCCCGAGCTGGGCGGCGATTTCATATTTAGTGGCTTCTCCCCCCGGTGCACCGGAGGCTTTTGTGATCACCTGGGTAATCTGCCATTGCTGCCAGAGGGCCATTTCCAACGCTGGTGTCACTGGCGGATGGAGCGCAATCAGCCGCTGCCGGGTGAACCCAGCCGCGATCGCGGTGGTCACCGCCGCTGCCATGGGCAATATCCGGGCAAAAAGCTGGGTGCGCCGTTGCCACGGCTCGAATAATGGCAACCACTGGCGACCCAGGGTTAGCAGGGTCCGCTCCTGGGGGGTGAGATAGGTCTCATCTAAGGCATGTTTAATCTCTGTCAAGTGGACGAAGCCAGGGCGATTAGCGTGATCCTGCCACAGCTGATGGGGGGGAGGGGCGATCGCTCGCTCGTAGCGTAAATAGGGCAGATGGTATTGCTGGGCCAGGGCGATCGCCAGGGTCGATATCGCCGTCGCAAACGGATGGGACATATCCAAAATGGCGGTGATCCCATGTTGCATTAAAAAAACATGGGCCTGATCGGCGGCCATCTGACCCACCCGCACCACAACACCAGGGTGCTCTGCATATAAAGCACGAGCGGCCTGTGTCGTCACCGTAATCATCAGCCGAAGGGGGGCATGGGGGCCAGGGTCAGGCCATTGGGCCATTAACCGTTCGACACAATGCCGACTCTCCTGGGTGCCGCCAATCAACCACAGCGCCATGTCGAGCGCCCTACCCTAAAAGGTTACTTTCATCATGTGAAAGAGTTCCCCTGGTTTTTCGCTCTTTAGGGTGGCAGGGGAAGCCTTGAGGTGCGATCGCCACGTTTCCAGGGGCGTCAACTCAACCTCCGCCCCCAGATACATCTCCAAAATGGCCCAGTCTTCAGCCAAATCCACCTCTGGGTTCAGCACATCAAAGACAAAGACACCCCCCGGCTTCAGGACCTTTTTGACCGCCGCCAGCACCAGATCCCAATACTCAATCTGGTAGTAGCAGCTCACCCCCGTGGCAATCACGATGTCAAAGGTATTAGGCTCATAGGCCAGCTTGTGGGCCGGACCTTGCACCATGCCCTTAAACAGCTTGGAGTTTAGCTGTGGCCCCCGAGAGCCCACCATCTGACAAATGGCTCCACTAATATCCTGGCCATAAAACCGCGCATCCCAATCCCGCCAGGGATAAATCAAAAAGCTAGCACCGCAGCCTAAGTCCAAGCAAAGTTGGCCCTTTTTCGGCTTCACCACCGTCCAAAAGGGAGAGGCCAATCGGGTTGTCAGTTGCCCTGCCACCCAATCTTGAAATATTGATAGTGACTCCACTGCCTCTGGTAACTCTGGCGTTTTGCCACGATACTCTTGGTCAAACCGGTCCGCGACTAGCAGCAAACGTTCAGACCAAGCATTTGACGGAGCAGCAGGTAGGGTCATCAATATCGCTCCCAATGGGTTGCCCTTGCCAGGTTACTACCGAATCCCAGTGCATCGGCACTTGTGACCCGAGAAGTCTTACGCCCTAGCTCCCTGAGCCCCTCAGATCCCCAGCCGCATATCGGTCACGTCTGGGAGGGCGATGGTCAAAGACCGGTCCCAAGGGACCATCGCTTAACCCTTTAGGGCCTTATTAAAATTCTGTCGATAGGAGCGATTGGCAATCAGAAAGGCTGGCCACAGTAGCGTTAGCCCCAAGCGCCCTTGGCTAAAGTTCGTGCGGTGAAACCCTTGCCAAAACCGCCATGCCCCCACACCGTAAACAACCAGTGCTACCCAACCGAGTAATTGAAGCATTGTTTATTGCCGCTCCTATGAGCCTTTGGACCCAGTATGCCTGCCTATTACAATAGCTAATGTTGCGCCTGGATGGCCTTAAGTCGTTTGCAGGAATTAGAGCGGGCAGCAGCTATCCCATCGTTCTGCACACACTCATTTTGCTTGGGTGAGTACAGTACCCATTCCGAAGACATGAGACAGTAGTAAAGACGCGGGAGATCGGACAACGCCTAATATCATCCATTTAGCATGTACCTCTTGACTGCCCTGGAAATCATTACAGTTCTTGATGCTCTTAGCCTTCAGGACGGGGGGCAGGACAAGACATACCCATTTCAGCTTTGGGAAAAAGGCATCGTTCGTGTTCCATGACGACTTAATGGAACGACTGCAAGCATGGGGCCGGAGCCACCATCACTTTAGGGTGTTTATAGAATGCCTTGCCCTATGCATAACAGCGGTTGAACAGGTCAATATGCAGCACAGCGTTAATAGCAGTAGAAGGAGGTTCTTGTGAGAGCAGTATTAATGGCAGGCGGTTCAGGGACGCGATTGCGCCCCTTGACCTGTGATATGCCTAAACCGATGGTGCCGATTTTGAACCGGCCCATTGCCGAGCACATCGTCAATTTGCTCCAGCGCAATGGTGTCAATGAAATCATTGCCACGCTCTACTACTTGCCCGACGTCATGCGGGACTACTTCAATGATGGTCACGACTTCGGCGTGCGGATGACCTATGCCGTTGAGGAAGATCAACCCCTGGGCACAGCCGGTTGCGTCAAAAATATTGCCGACCTACTAGACGACACATTCTTTGTCATCAGTGGTGATAGCGTCACGGATTTTGATCTACAGGCAGCGGTCCGTTTCCATAAGGAAAAAGGCTCAAAGGCCACATTAGTATTGGCGCGTGTCCCTAACCCGATCGAGTTTGGGGTTGTGATCACCGATGAAAATTCTGCTATCAAGCGGTTTTTGGAAAAACCCTCCACCAGTGAAATCTTCTCGGATACCGTCAACACCGGCACCTACATTCTTGAACCAGAGGTGCTGGACTACTTACCTACGGATCAAGAATGTGACTTTTCTAAGGACTTATTTCCCCTTCTCCTTGAAAAGGGTGAGCCCATGTACGGCTATGTAGCCGATGGCTACTGGTGTGATGTGGGGCATTTAGATGCGTTCCGGGAAGCCCAGTACGATGCCCTCAACCGTAAAGTCGAGATGGACTTTAGTTACTACGAAGAGCAATCCCCTGGGCTGTGGATCGGCCAGAATACCGAAATTGACCCTACGGCTAAAATTCAACCCCCGGTCATGATTGGCAGCAACTGCCGGATTGGGGCCAGGGTCAATATTGAGT
>CAYGVA010000362.1:0-3522 GCA_964353225.1 uncultured Leptolyngbya sp. | reverse complement strand
CCAGGGTGACCGTGTGCCCTGCTCGTTTGGCCACCGACTTGAGGATGCGTTGACACCGAGACAGCCCAAAATTAGAGTCTCGACAAATAATGTTGACTTTCACGATATAAAATAATGAAGTTTTGAATTAAGCACCTTAGCTAGATACATTCCAAAAAAATCCTATAAAATCTCGTTTAAAAATACAGGTAGTGAGACCTTAAAAAGCCTAAAGAATACCCCTATGTTGCCAATCGCAACCCCACCACTCAATGACATTTCCTATAGGGCTAACTGTATTAATGTCGGCGCAAGCTTTTAAAGATTTTATGGACTAAAGTCTAAGCCCAAATCCGCTTTAGGTTCAGCGTAAATTCAGGCAGCACGGCTTCCCCAGATAAGGTCATGGGCCTTTCCAAAATCTCAACCCCTTGGCCTGGGCGGTAAATTTCCACCCGTTTGTTTGTGGGGTCAATTAACCAGCCGAGCTGTGCACCGTTGTCTAGATACTCCTGCATCTTGGCTTGCAAAATCTTGAGTTGGTCTGTCTTTGAGCGCAGCTCAATTACAAAGTCAGGGCAGAGCGGCACAAACCCGGCTCGTTGCTCTGGCGAGAGGGCTGCCCAACGCACTTGGCGCACCCAAGCCGCATCTGGAGAACGGTGAGCTCCATTAGGTAACTCAAACCCAGTTGAGGAATCAAAACCGATGCCCAGGGTGTCATTCGCTTCAAACCAACCGCTCAGTTGCCCAATAATGCTGAAATTACGATGCCCTGTTTCACCGCCCGTGGGTGGATTCACAATCAGGTGTCCTTTTGCAGTACGTTCAAGCCTAAGCTCCCGGTTCGCAGCCGCCAGGGTCGCAAATTGTTGGGGTGTCACCTGTAGGGTCACTTCACTGGGCACTGTGAGCTGGAGAGGTTTAGCTTGAGGTATTTGAACCATCGGGGTGATCTCATACAGTGAAATCGCTGCTTCTATTTTAGGGTGGGTCTCTGCGGCCCAGACTAGGCGACATCAGCAGCCGGATTTCGGATTACAAAAATCGGCTAGGGAGCAGCTTCAACACTTCTCGCCCTAGGCGTTGATACAGGGGAATGCGCTCCGAGACGATTTTGGCGTAGCCCCCCGAACCGGGCCGTAATTGCTGATCGGCATTGTTGATCAGGAGCCGCACCGTTGCAATCCGGCGCTGTTGGGTGTCATCGGGCGCTAGGTCGTACAAGATTTTGTCCACTTCCGCATCGTAGGGGGTGAGTTTGGCGGAGGTGGGGCGAAAGGTGACTTCGGCCCCTGGATCAAAATAGGTCAACTCCACTTCATTCACCTCCACATTCGCCGTGAGCTGTTCGAGCTTGGCGATGCGCAGCAGGGGGCTGTCGGGGGTCACCTCCTGACCCACCATCAAATCGAGATCATCATCCAGCACCGTACCGGACTGCTCAGCCACCAGCACCAAGTCCGTCGCATCTTGCTGTAACGCCCGGAGGCGTTGTTGATGGGTGGCGATCGCCTGTTCTTGCACTACAATCTGGTCTGTCGTTGCGGCCATCTGACTCGCGGCGCTCACGCTGGCCTGATGGTAGTCGGCAGTCCCCAATTCATCGCTGGCGCGATCGCCTAACGCTTGTTGGGCCTGACGAATCTCGGCTGATTTGGCCTTTAGATCCCGCTCTGTGTTGAGGTAGGCTGTTTCTTTGTCATCAACTTGCTCTTGGGAAACCGCCCCTTGGTCGTAGAGATCTTGATAGTTGTCCCAATCAGTTCGATCTTGGTTAAGCTGAGTGGCCAAACGATCTCGCAGGACCACCAAAGCCTCTATCTCCGGCGTCCACTGGCCCTGCTCGACCTGGGCATCGCGATCGGCGATTCGGTCGGCGCGATTCTGGGTGGCATCGGCCAAAGCTAATCGTTCGATCAAGGTCGCCTCGGCCTGCACCTGTTCCCGTTTGGCCTCCGCTAGTACCTGTTGGGCTTGGTCAATGGCGGCTTGGGTGGTGGTGATTTCTCGCTCTAGGTCGCGACTCGATAGCCGCACGATGGGGTCACCCACCTGCACCTGATCCCCTGGGGCAACGTAAAACTCATCGACGATCGCTGGCATGGGAGCCCGTACCTGCTGGCGATCGCCCTCGGGCCATGCCAAGGTCACCTCGCCCCCCACTTGATAGGGCGTTGGGATAAAGCCGGCTAGCACCAATCCCCCCGCCAAAATGAGCCACCGTAAATGACGACGGGGAGAGGGTGCTGCGGCCGCACTAGGGTCACCGGGGGCAGACTCAGGGGCAGATGACACGGGTGGTGTTGCCGGTGCCTCGGTCGGCGCAGTATTCGGTAAAACATTAGGCGGGACGGAGGGTGCAGCCGGAGGCACCACCCGAAAAGGTGATGGCCGACGGCCATGGGGTTTACGGGGATTAGGAGAGGCGGTCATGGTTTTCGGGGGTGAGGTAGTAGATGAGCCAGAGCACAAACAAAACCAAGGCTAGGTAAGGGATGTGGGTCAAAATCACGTCCCCGAGCCAGAGAAAAAGTTGGCCAAACACCAGCAGCACATACAAAAAGCTAAGGGGGGCGTAGGTGGCCAAGACCCAGCGATCGCGGCCCCATTCAGGGCTGGGCTGTCGCTGCAATAGGGTTTTGTAAAGCAAGAACGATCGCGGCTTTAGGTTACGAATACCGGTGGCGGCACTCAGCAAGTAATAGCCGTCAAATTTCGCCATGGGGTTGAGATTCAGGGCGACGGTAAACAGGGCCGCCACCATCAAGAGATAGCTGGCAAGGTGTACCCAGGCGCTAGGGGCGGTGGCAAACCAGAGCCAAAAGGCGATCGCGGCAATAGTCACCTGACACAGTACCCCCGCCCCAATCACCAGCAAGCGCTGACCATTATTGACCTGATAGGAATCGCTGCTGTTGGTGTAGGCGGCGGGCATCAGACACATAAACAGGAGCCCCATCTCCGACACCGCCCCGCCAAAATGCTTGAGGGTAAAGGCATGAGCCAACTCGTGCAACGACACCACCGCCATCGATAGCAACCCAAACGGCAGCAACAGGCTCCAACCGTAGGCTTGCAGCAATTGTTGACCAAACAGCAACAGGTCAGGCCGACGGGATAGGGCAAATACGAGGGAAAAGGCCAGGAATCCGGCTAGCAGCAGCCCGGTGCCCCGTCGCCAGAGCCAGCCCAATTTATTAACATGGCGACCCAGCCAGCGATCGGGGTTCAGCAATGCTTTTTTAAAATAGAGCAGTTGCAGGGGGGTGAATTTGCGGCGGCGGGGCTGTGGCGCTTCTACTCCCGTGAGCAGTTCGGCCTGGGCCAATAGGTTTAGTAGACCCTTGACCTGCTGGGGCGCACATTGGTGACGTTGGGCGATGGCCCCCAAAGACATGCGGCCAATATCATCTATGATCCCCTTGTCTTCAGGGCTAACCTGCATATGGTGCAGCCCCTCTGCATCCCCCAAGATCCAATGGCCGTCCCGTTGGTGGGTCCATCTGACCCCTGGCTTGAGACCAATGCCCTGGGTCGGAG
>CAYGVA010000361.1:0-3535 GCA_964353225.1 uncultured Leptolyngbya sp. | reverse complement strand
GGAGACGCGTTGCGAACGACTTCGCTCAGCCAGCGTAGTACCAGGGACGCTTACGCATTGGTGCGCAGCTTTCACCATACTGTGGGCATTGGGCATCGTTTAGTTGCCTCGTCGTTCACAATAGAGCTAACGGCAGCCCTGTCTCTTCCATTTTGGAGAGCGCCATGAAGATTGAAACCCTCTATCAACGCTTGGGCATTACCTTCGCCCAACTTGCGGAGTTTTGCCAAAACGCCCAAATCAGCGAACTGGCCCTCTTTGGGTCCATCCTGCGGGATGACTTTCGCCCCGACAGCGATATCGACATACTTGTCACCTTTACCCCCGACTGCAAAATTGACCTGATGGGTTTTGTGGGGCTGGAGTACGACCTAGAAGATTGGCTGCACCGGGAAGTCGATCTCGTCAGTACACGAGCCGTAGAACAAGACCGCAACTGGCTCCGCCGCAAAGAAATTCTGAACAACTCTCAGGTGATCTATGAATCGCGATCAGTCCTATCTCATTGATCTTCATAAATTTGGGCAGGCAGTCGTGGAATTCGTTCAAGATATGGACGAAGTCAGCTTTGCGACTGACCTTAAGACCCAAAGAGCAGTGATCTATTGCATCACCATCATGGGTGAAGCGACCAAAAAGCTTTCTCCTGAACTGCGTGCCCAAAATCCCCAGATTCCCTGGAAGCAAATCGCCGGAATGCGCGACAAATGCGTCCATGACTATCGGCAAATCGACATTGTTTTCGTATGGCAAGTCACCCAGATCAGCCCGGCTGGGCGCGTCCCCCGGCGGCTCCGCCGCCACTCCCCACCCCCGGCGGCAGAGCCACTTCTAGAGGCAGAGCCTCAGACTCGCGTGTCGAGGCAGAGCCTCGACACGAGGGAAAGCAGTCAAACCCCATTGCATCTGACTTTAGCGCCCAGCACTACAGCACCAAGAACTAATAAGCCGAGAACGCTGGCAGGTTCCGGGACTGAGGCTTGTAGTTCTTCCGTTTTAAAATGTAAATTGTCTACAGCGGTACCAGTATCAATAACATCACCCTCAATTAATACTGATCTTATATTTCCCAGATCTCCAAAACTTCCAGAGTCCAAGGATGAATTGCCAGGAGCACCTGTTGAATTGGTGACAACAATCGAGTCAATGATGGTGTTAAAAAAATCAGAAAAAGCTGTGATAGTAACATTTACAAATGCTCCACCACTCAAGGTTTCTGCATAGTCTAGCAAGTCGATTTTGAAATTAGTAACAGTTCGCTCAAACTCTATATAGTAATTGTTTGAGCCCGCACCATCAGTCAATACATAGTTGCCGATTTGAGATTGAAAATTCGTTCCAGCTCCGTCATTAGGAGCGAATGCTGTGGCAGGTTCACCAACCTCTGCAATGGCTGCAGGGCCTCTGGAAAATTGGTTTTGACCAACACTAAAAGAAACTTTGTTTCCATCGCTGGTTACGATTTCATTAACCGTTTGTAAATCTGAGAAACCATTCTCGAAATCAATAACAGTCGCTTTTGCAGGAGCTGAGGCAATAACGCCAATCAGTACCCCGCCACCAAAAGCAGTGATCAGATTCTTCTTTGACATAACCTTTTACTCCTCAGAGGTGTTTATTATCAGCTTGCCAAGCCGTTGAAATCTATATAGAGCATAGCCTTAGATTCCGGCTCCTTTCTCAATAGGATGAAGCCTCAAGGTATAAAAGGCCCACAGCTAAGATTTTCGCCACTATCCGGTCAACCGACTCAATAGCATCGGTTTTCGGGTGGTTTGTGTTTCCCCCTAGACTTAACTCGCACCCAGCCTCTGGCTGGGGCGTCCCCCAGCGGCTTCGCCGCCATTCCCCCGCCCCTCGAGGCAGAGCCTCGGCACGAGGGATAGCAATCCTCACTCTGGAGAGGTACAAAAAGTGGGTCGTAAGCCATGCTGCATAAGGGGCATGTGTACCTCGTGAGATAGAGAAAGGCTGTATTATTCATCAGTTGAAGAGCCTAAATTGTCAAAAATCTCAGAAAATGTAGGAGAAGGTGGATTCATGCTAAATACTACTGGCACATCTATAAATTCTGATATTGATTTGTAGTATTTTATTCTTTCCTCATTATCTTCATCCTCTGCGTCTGGCATTGGAGTTGTGATAAAAATCTTTTTCGTATTTTTCGGTATTCCAAAGACAACCACTTTACCATCTTTCATTTCACAAATTCTGGAACATCCTGTTGTACTTGTTATGCAGTTATTCCTATCTATCTCATAGATTTTTGGAGTAATGCATTTCTCAATCAGTTCATAAACCAGTGAATTCATAGAAATTACTAAGTAAGGCTCAGAAAACTCATAGCCTATTCTGAGGTAATCGGTTAATTCTATGTCAGAGTAAAAGCCTATGTTCTCTTGACAGTCGGTATACAAGAAAACATTAAGCCCATTATCTATTTTCTGCATCAAAAAAGGGATAGTATTTTCCTCGGATAGCCAAGATAAAATACTTAATTTCTTTTCTCTTTTTAGTCCAATAGAATTTATCTTGCTTAGAATTCTTGTGGTTATTGCTTTTTTCAGGGTTGTTGTTCCTTTTTTGATGTCTTCACTTAAAAGAATTTCAATACCTAATTCACTTGTAGTTTTTTGAAACTCTCTCTTTTCGATTTTTATCTTTTTAGCGGTAATCCTTTGCCAGCTTGATTCTTCGTCGTGATAAATTAGATCTTTAAGTTTATGTCTACAATAAGCAAGAAGATTGTCTTCAAATAATTCTCCAATAAAGATGTAAGGGTAATTATTTTCAGGGTTCTCTTTTAAGAATTTGTCTACAATTCCTCTGTCAACCTCTTTATCTATAAGAACAGCAATTTTTATATCTGCCTTGGTATTGTCCAAAATTCTTAAATCTCTAGAAACTTGACTTTTTGTGCCAAATATCTCGAATAAAACCTTCTTGCCATCAAATCTAAACAACAACAGATCATTTCTGCCACCTGCTAAACCTTGAGGCTCCGGTATGGGTTCAAATTCTGATGCAAATTCACTTAGGATAGATATCAATTTTTGCTCGACTAAAGTGTGTAGCTTTTTGGCTTTTCTTTGTTCTCTAACCCATTGGATGTAAGTGTTTGATAGTGGCATATGGATTTTGTAGAACTTTGGTTAATTGATTCTATACCGCTGCCTGGTTTTGTGGCTCAGCTTCGCCGCTGCCAGCCGCTTCAGCCAATAACTCTGGGGCCGATGCTGCTGCAAATAGTCAACCATCGGTCACGCCGTAAACGACTTGAAATTCCCCATTTCCTTCGACAAATCCGCCGCAGAAGCCACCAGATGCAGGTGATTTTCCATCACCACATAGCTGTGCAAGGTCAGCCGCTGTTCCTGCTGCAAAAACCGCAGGGCATCCAACACAATCGCCACCAGTTCCGGTTGGCTAAACAGCGGTATCCACTCCACAACGGAGTAAGCGTCCCTGGTACTACGCTGGCTGAGCGAAGTCGTTCGTGAAACGTCTCCCGGAGGGAGAAAGCCAGATCTTCTGC
>CAYGVA010000360.1:0-3550 GCA_964353225.1 uncultured Leptolyngbya sp. | reverse complement strand
CAAAACAATGGGGTAGACCGATGTCAATCGCGATCCATTCCGACGAAGACCAGCAACGTCCTCAGGGTCTAAGGCTTCGGCGATTTCGGGCAATGAACATACCAGGGTTGGGCGCGGAAGCCGCGCCCCTACCAAGGTTTCGTCAAGGTAGGGGGCAGGTCGCCTGCCCCCATGCAGGATTCTCGAAAGCCGGTATTTGAGTTCTCGGCAATCTCCTTAACGGCGCAGGGTCTGAATCAGCGCCTTGCGGATATCCGCCTGGGTGCTAATCACCGTCAGCCCTGGGGCATCAGCGGTGAGGAAACCCAAATTGGCCTCTTGGCCGGTGAGAAGAAAATCGGCGATCGCCACCCGATATACCCCACTGGGATCTAGGGGTTGGTCTTGAATCAACCAGCTCCCTGGCTCGCCATCCACATTCGCCATCTGCAAAAAGCCACCGCTGCCTCGGTTGCTTAGCCCCGCCGTCAAGACCTGCGCCAGCAGTTCCCCACCCATATCCACCACCGTGATCTCGCCCCCAAACGGCAAGATGCGGATAATGTCGTACTCGCTAATCGGCCCCGGTGGCAGCACATCATCAATGCGGATGGCACCGCCGTTAAAGATTGAGAGTTCCGCATCGGGGGCGGCTTGCAACATTGCCTGGGCAATCAGATCGGTCAACGCATTGGACTGATTGCGGATGATTGATTCCCGGCCGTCTAGGGGTACGGTGGTGGTGGCCGCGATCTGCTCGGGCTCAAAGCCATCGGCCCGGAACCCCGCAAAGGCAATTTCCACCCAGCCCTCGACGATCGCTTGGGTAGCGGGCTCATCGGCAATCAACCCGGTAATCGGCACCAGCTCTGCCGCCACGCTCAGACAGTTGCTGTCGGGTTCGTAATGGATGCGGTGAATATAGACGGTGCGGGCATTGGCATCGGCCTTAAAAATCGGCGTGCTTTCGGCATTACAGGCATCGGGGCGTTCTGGCTTATTGACCAGTCGCCATTGCTGAATATTTTCGTGCTCATGGCCCCCCAGAATCAGGTCCAGATCCGGGAAGGTTTCGGCCAGTTGGCGATCGCCCTCAATGGCCAGATGAGTCAGGCCAATCACGAGATCGGTGCGGTCTTTCAAATCCTCAATCTGGGCGCGAGCCGTCTCAATCGGGTCTTTGTAGGCCACGTAGGGGGCCTTATTGCTATCGAGGGTGAGGCCAATCAACCCCACCTTTAGCGGGGCTGCATCCCCATTGGGAATTTCCAAAATTGCGTAGGTCGGCACATTTGGAAACGGGTCACCGTTAGCATCAGTGACATTGCCCGAGAACCATTGGAACTCGGATTCGGCAAGGCGATCGCGCAAAGCCGCTTCCGAAATGTCAAACTCATGGTTACCAAAGGTGGCATAATCCAACCCCATCTGGTTTAGCACCGACACCATTTGCTTACCCGCCAACCGTTGGCCATCCACCCTGGCGGTGCCCAGAGCCGAAGGGCTGAGGATATCACCCCCCAGCACCGTGAAGGTATTGGGGTTTTCGGCCAAGAGTTCTTGCCGCAGGGTGGCAACGCGGGCCAACCCGCCGCTAGTGCCGTTGGCTACTGGCGTGATTTCGTAGACATCATTCAGTTGCAATAGGGTAAAGTCCACCCCGATTGCGGGCACCGTTTCGGGGTGGGCCTTAGTTGAGTGGGCATAGCCCCCTGGCAGGGCGATCGCCTGCACCAAAACCACCCCCACCAGGGCCAACCCCCAGAACCCCAACTTCCGTACCCAATTCCCCATGGCTCCCATTCCTTTGCGACAGCAACAGCTTTCTTAGGGTAAAGGGGGGATCGGTTTTTGAGGACAGGGTTGATAGCGATCTCAACAGTTAGAGCAAGGACCCAGATCGCCAACCCGACCCCCCTAATCACTGTCAGCTTGACGATCAAGGAACATGGGAGGAGATCTTGATTGAGAAATATCCGTATCTCCCTCAAGCCAGACAAACGGAGGGCATCTGTCAGCGACCTAGCCCAATGCATCGTAGGGTGCATTGGCGACTTCGAAATCGCTTCTAACCATGGGGCACAAATCCCGTCTTACGGAGGGCCGCCTGATACTGCAAACGGGCCTGTTGCTCAGCGGCAGCAGGCAGTTGCAAATCCGTCAAAATCTCCCAAACCACCTGCTCCGCCGTTTCGCAAGCCCCTTCCATATACCCTTGATAAACCTGCGAACAATGCTCCCCCGCAAAAAACAGATTGCCTTCCCGTGGCGCTTCACTGCCCAAAAAGGCCGACCATTCCCCCACCCGATAACAGGTATATCCCCCCAAACTATAGGGATCCGTTGCCCAAGCACTCCGCAACCCATCTCCGGGCAAGCCAGCCGCAGCCACACCCGGCCACACCCGATCTAGCTGATCACGGGTCGTTTGGGTTGCCACAGTGAGATCCATATGGGCCAAATTCTGCCCCGCTTGCCCACCGGCATAGGCCACCAGCAGCCCGTCATCCTCAGCAAACACACTGTCGCTGGCCTCCCAACTATGCTGCAACGGCAAATCGGTATAGACCGAGCCGTTGCTGGGGTGCGATCGCCAAGGCTTCCCCCGATAGGCAGTAATGAGTTTAATCGCCTGGTTAGTCCCCAACTGCTCAATCACCCGCCGCTTCCGAGTCGAGAGTGACACCCGCAGGGGAATATGCCGCAGCACCGTAAACGGCAAAGTGAGAACCACGCGATCGTACACCTGCTCAGTAACCGCCTCCCCCTGACCAAAGGTGGCACGGTAATTGCCTTCCGCCGTTTCCACCAAAGCCGCCAAAGGGGTCGCCAAATGCAGACAATCCGCCACCTCAGCGGCCAAGGCTTCGGGGAGTTGGCTGTTACCACCGCGAATATAAAAGCGTTCGTCACCATAGCCAAACAGCGCCTCACAATCCTGCTGGTGACGAAAAAAACAGAGCAAGTTCAGACAAGATTGCTGGGCTGCATCCAGCCCATACTTAATGGTGTAGGCCAAACCCACAAAATCTTGAAGCTCAGGAGAAGCACCTATCTCAGCCAAATAAGCTGAAATAGACAGCGCATCCAAAGCGGCACTCTCTCGGGTGACCCGTGCCGTAGCGATAAACTGCTGCACCACCTGCAAATCCGACGACCGAGCCCGTAGCCGAGCCGAAAATTCAGCCGTCAGGACTGCGCTATCCCCATACTGCCCAGACCAAAAAACCGTACCAGGAGCCTGGGGAGCCACAGACCAAAGGTCCACAATCGGCAATCCCAGCGCCTCAGCCAAAGTCAAACTCGTCGCATGGTCCGAATCAAAGGCTTCTCCCCCCATCTCAGCGGTGATCCCTGTCCCCAGCGCTTGGGGTACACTCGACACCCGCCCCCCAGGGCGATCTCGGGCCTCAATCAGGTCCACAGCAACCCCCGCTTGCCGTAATCGGTAGGCCACCACCAAGCCAGCCAGCCCCGCCCCCACGACTAATATCTTTTCCGCCGACAAAGGCGGCTTCAAAGCACCAGACCGGGGTAGATTAACCATAAAGGCACCCTAATTTGAGATCAG
>CAYGVA010000359.1:0-3557 GCA_964353225.1 uncultured Leptolyngbya sp. | reverse complement strand
TAAAATAGGCACAGTCCCCTGATGGAGCCCCCCTATGGCCACCCCCCGGCTGCTGATCATTGGCCTCGACTGCATGGAGCCTTCCCTCGTATTCGAGCGCTGGCGCGGGGATTTGCCCAACCTCTCTCGATTGATGGAGCAGGGCAGCTATGGGCGGATGGAGAGCAGCATTCCCGCCATTACTGTCCCCGCCTGGAGCTGCATGATGAGCGGGCGCGACCCAGGGGAGTTGGGCATCTACGGGTTTCGCAACCGCCGCGATCGCGACTATCACTCCATGGCCATCTCCGACGGGCGGGCGGTAAAGGTGCCGCGCCTGTGGGATTTGCTAGGGGATGCGGGCTGGCGCGTCGCCGCCTTGAGCGTCCCCGGCACCTCCCCCCCCTACCCGGTCAAGGGCTCCATGGTGTCCTGCTTTTTGACCCCCAGTTCCGAGGTGACCTTCACCCATCCCCCCGAGCTAGGGGACCAGATTCGGGCTTGGATGCCGGACTTCATGATGGATGTGCCCAACTTCCGCTCTGACGAAAAGGCCCGCATCCTCGGCAACCTCTACACCCTCTGCGACCAGCGCTTTACCCTCGCTGAAAAGCTGATCGCCCAGGATGACCCCGACTTTTTGATGCTGGTGGATATGGGGGTAGACCGCATCCACCATGCCTTTTGGAAACCCATGGACCCCCGCCACCCCCAGTACGAGCCCGACTCGACCTTTGCCACCGCCATCCACGACTACTACGTGCATGTCGATCAGCGGGTGGGGGAGTTGCTGCACCGCTGCGACGACGACACCGCCGTGCTGGTGGTGTCCGACCATGGGGCGCAGCCCTTGATGGGGGGGGTGTGCATTAACGAATGGCTGATGGCCAATGGCTACCTCACCCTGAATGCAACCCCCTCGGAGCCGATGTCGTTAGACCAAGCTTCAGTGGACTGGAGCCAAACCCGCGTCTGGGGGGCGGGGGGCTACTATGCCCGTATCTTCTTAAATGTGCAGGGGCGGGAGCCGGAGGGCACCGTGGCCATGGCCGACTACGAAGCCCTGCGGGCGGAACTCACCGAAAAGCTTTCCCAATTGCGTACCCCTGATGGGCAACCGATGCCGGTGAAGGTCCACAAGCCCCAGGAGATCTACCAAAAGGTACGGGGCCGAGCCCCCGACTTGATTGTGTATTTCGATGATTTGGCTTGGCGATCGGTGGGCAGCGTCGGCATTAACAGCCTGTACACCGTAGAAAATGACACCGGCCCGGATGACGCCAACCATGCTCCCTTTGGCCTCATGATTTTCCATGACCCCAAAGCCCCCAAGGGCGGGCAGGTGCTGGCGGGGGCGCAACTGTACGACATTGTGCCAACGGTGTTAGATCGCTACAATATCCCGGCCCCAAAAGGATTACGGGGAAAGGTACTGCCGGTGTAAACCAGCCACAGGCATCAAGGCATTCGCTTTATGACCCGATCCGGCCCCGACACCCCTGAGCCCTTACGCAGTGTCCACACCCAAAACCTGGGTGAGATTCTGACCCAAGCCCATATTTCCCTGGTGGTGTCGACCTACCAAACCGGGAAGCTGATCGTGATCAGGGCTGACGGGCAAGCGGTCAATACCCATTTCCGCGTCTTTCAGCAACCCATGGGCATCGCTGCCGATCGCGCCAAGCTGGCCGTGGGTACCGCCGATGAATTGTGGGAACTGCGCAATGTGCCCGCCGCCACCGTCAAACTCACCCCCCCAGGGAAGCATGATGCCTGTTATTTGACCCGAAATCGCCACGTCACTGGCAACATCGATATCCACGAGATGGCCTACATCGATAATGAACTGTGGTTCGTTAATACCCGCTTTTCTTGTCTCTGTACCCGCGATCGCGACCATAGCTTTGTGCCGCGATGGCGGCCGCCGTTTATTAGTGCCTACGACCTGGGCGATCGCTGCCACCTCAATGGCCTCGCCATACGGGACCATCAGCCTCGCTATGTCACCGCCCTAGGGGCGACCGATACCGCCCAGGGATGGCGAGAACATAAGGCGAACGGTGGCATTTTGATGGAGACCACCACGAACGAAATTTTGGTCCCAGGGCTGTCAATGCCCCATTCCCCCCGTTGGTATCGCAACCAGCTCTGGGTGCTGGAGTCGGGCCAGGGTAGCCTCGCCCAGGTCGATCTGGCCAGTGGCCAGATCCATCCCGTGGTGCAGTTGCCAGGGTTTACCCGAGGGCTCGACTTCTGGGGGCCACTGGCCTTTGTCGGGCTGTCCCAGGTGCGCGAAACCGCTGTGTTTAGCGGCATTCCCATTACCGAGCGGTTGCAAGAGCGGATCTGTGGCGTTTGGGTGGTGCATATTGAAACCGCCCAGGTGATCGCCTTCCTCAAATTTGAAGACGCCATCCAAGAAATCTTTGCGGTGTCCGTTCTCCCCGGCGTGGGCTTCCCTGAGGTGATTGCCGAGGATGACACCCTGCTGGGCAATGCCTTTGTGTTGCCTGATGCCGCCTTAGCGGCGGTTGCGACCCCCCTTCAGGGCCTCGACTAATGTGGCCCCGGCGACCCTGGGGCTAGAACCATTGAATTTCCTGGATCACCTCGCTATGGTGAGGGCAATTCGGTGCTGGGTTGCGGCACTTTACTCAGAGGCAGGCAAGACGATGGGCGATCGCGATCGACGCAGGGCGACAGTACCGGTGAATGACAATGGCTAAGACCAACCCCTTTGAGCACCCCCAAGTGCGATGGCTGGTGGCGGTAATGGCCTTGCTCTCTATCGGTAGCACCATGGTGGTGGGAATCTTTGGGGAAATGGGATTTTTGCCGACCCCTCTGGATGATCCCATCTGGATTCCCCTGTTTTATCTCATCATGTTTGGCGGCGGCGTAGCCTGGTACATACAGCAGTATCGCCGCCATGGGTTTCAGGTGCGATCGCTGCTGGGTCCGCAACCTCGCCCTTGGCCTTGGAAGGCAATGCTCGGCATTTGGTTCATGCTGTTTTTGTTTTCCATCGGGGCCTTTCAGGTGTCCTATGGAGCCCTATCGCGGGTGGCCCCAGAGCGGGTAGAAAGCGTCCTCAACCAGTCCCTCTTTCTGGGGGCGGAGGGCACGGCGTTTCCGCTGCTCTACAACCTCTTGATGGTGCTGCTGTTGGTGGTGGCTGCCCCAGTTTTGGAGGAGTTTTTGTTTCGGGGGGTGCTGCTGCAC
Source organism: uncultured Leptolyngbya sp. (assembly GCA_964353225.1). GTDB lineage: Bacteria > Cyanobacteriota > Cyanobacteriia > Phormidesmidales > Phormidesmidaceae > PCC-6406. The sequence continues at coordinate 356 of CAYGVA010000359.1, read as the reverse complement.
CGCTGGGGTACGCGCTGGGGGCTGCCGGGGGCGGTGGTGGGCTCTTCACTGATCTTCGGCATTTTCCACGCCAACTGGATCGGCCTCTCGATGTTTGGCCTGGTGATGGCGTTGCTATATTTGCGAAGCCGCAGCTTGGGGCTGGTGATGGGGGTTCATGCCTTGAACAACGGCATCGCCGCTGGTTTAGAGGTGGCCTATTCCTGGATGCCGGATCACAGTTCGGTTTCGTTGGCGGATTTCCAGGCGGGTTGGTGGATGGGGCTGCTGCTTATGGCGGTGTCGGGGCCATTCCTGTGGCGATTTGTCCGGCGAAATTGGCAGTTTACGGCCCAGCCTTTGCCCTATGGGGTGAA
>CAYGVA010000358.1:0-3579 GCA_964353225.1 uncultured Leptolyngbya sp. | reverse complement strand
ACTGACTCCCCAGCGGAGCCTGACCTCAAACCTAGATTTAGTTGGTGTGACTAGGTGGGGATTCATCCCTCTACCCCCTGGTTTCCCGTTAACGCCTAAAGGATATGTCGATTACAAATAAATGCAAGTCTTTTTTGAAGACACGCTACATATGGGGGATTAAAACCATCCTGATCAGCTCGGTTTGCCCCTGCTAGGATGGCATTCAGCCCATAGGTAACAGGAAACATTGAATTATGGCAATGGTCAGCTCAACCATGCTGGATTTAGGCACCCCGGCCCCGGACTTTCAGTTGCCGGATGTAGTTTCTGGGGAGACGGTTTCCCTAGGTACCTTTGTAGGCAAGTCAGCATTGCTGATCATGTTTATTTGCCAACACTGCCCCTTTGTGAAACACATTCAGCAAGAGTTAGCACGGCTTGGCCATGATTATGGCCCCAAAAATGTGGGAATTTTGGCAATCAGCGCCAACGACATCCAGACCCACCCCCAGGATGGCCCTACCCACCTCAAAACCATGGCCGAAACCCTCGGGTTTACATTTCCCTATTGCTATGACGCCACCCAAGCTGTGGCCAAGGCGTACACCGCCGCTTGCACCCCAGATTTCTTTCTCTTTGATGGCAATTGCACCCTACGGTATCGGGGCCAATTGGATAACAGTCGCCCAGGCAATGGCTTACCGGTAACCGGGCAAGATTTAAGAACGGCCCTCGATCAACTTCTGGCGGGACAGCCGGTCCCAACAGCTCAAGTTCCCAGCATTGGCTGCAACATCAAATGGACTCCCGGCAACGAGCCTCCCTATTTTGGTTAGGAAAAAGGCACAGGGATTGCTCTCCCGGGCAAGCTAAATTGACGTTGGTAGACGACGACTACCCAGGAGAACCAGCGACCCTCCATCGCTTCCAACTGTGCTGTCCGAGATGTTTTCCAGGCTCGTAATGGCTGATTTCTATAAACGCTGGTTTCCCCTAGTCCAAGTGATTTTTCTTGTCTCTACAAGGGGACCTAGGGGGTAGAAGCGGCAATGCAACGGGCCAACCTACCCCCTAATCTGAGATTTGCCCCAGGCTTGATGGGATTTAACGCCTAAGAGGCTGTTTGAGAAGTATCCAATGTCATGCTGAATGGAGCGATAGCGTAGTGAAGCATCTCGATATAGAGGCTCAAAGCCTAGATTCCTCGTTCCGCTCCGCTACTCTCGGAATGACAAATGTGACTTTTAAAACATCCTCTAATGCTCCCAGTAGGTCCGATTGATCCACTGTTGCATCTCAGACCTAGACACCGTGCAAATCCCTTGCTGGGCTTGAGGATTGTAAGCATACCAGTAGGGATTGCCAGCTTCATCCACCCATTGCTCAATATGCACCTTCGACCAATCGCTAAGGGTGGTGGCAAAATTCACCCACTGTCGCTGTAACCAGTCACCGAACGACGTGGGTTGAACAAAGCTAGTCAGCTGTTCATACTCCCGCTCTAACGTCGCTACCAATTGCTGATCATGGCGCTGTCGGGCCACTTCTAACCGGTGGCTTAGCAGCGCTAGCAAATGAGACTGATGGGTTGCTTTCAGCGCATTGGTTTGCGCAGCCTTTAAGTAAGTCATTGAGATACAGCCTTGAATCCATGCTCAACATCCTAACTATTGTAGCTAAAGATACAGAAAGACGGAGGCGTTCGTATATTTCGATACAAAATAAATTTTACTGGTGCTGGGATTCAACGCAATGATGCCCTAGTGAATGAAATCATTCACTAGGGCATCAATTAGCACATTGGGGTTATACCCCCTTTGCTTGTGCGCTAAGGATCAGAACGATCCTAGGTGTCCTAAGCCAAAGGGCCGACACTATAGAATCTAGATCCATTTAAAGAACCGCTAAAGTCTTTCAGGAGCGTGGCCCAACATCCATGGTCGGCCCCCTGCTTGACTTTGATTCTTAGGCTTGCTTGGTTCTCCCTGGCGCTTGACCAGCCGAGGTTCAGATGAACCCACTCGCTTGAGTAGACTGCCAGAACCGAGGCTGATGTTGGGCGCGGTAAACACCCGCATCGCGATCTCATCACAGTCGGGGCAAGCCATTGGTGTGCTGACCTCTGCCATTTTGCGCCACGCATCAAAGGGGCCACAGTCAGCACACTTATAGTCATACAGTGGCATAGGTCAAACTCCTTAGGTTGGCAAAATCGGTTTGTCAAAGATCGCCGTTGGTAAAGCCAACGTACAGCAAGCATTCGGGATATCCACAATGCCACTTACCCGACCTTCGACCGGCGCACAGCTGAGCAAGAGGTATGCCTGCTCCCCGGTATAGCCAAACTTCTTCAGATACTCAATCGCATTCAGGCAGGCTTGGCGATAAGCAATATGCACATCCATGTAATACTGCTTACCCGTAAACTCATCCACCGAAATCCCTTCAAAAACCAAAAACTCAGAATAGTTAGGCTCTACGGGGCCGGGCTTAAAGATCGGGTTGACCATCGCGTACTTGTCCATGCCGCCCTTAATGATGTCGACATGCAGGTCGATAAAGCCTGACATCTCAATGGCACCACAGAAGGAAATTTCACCATCGCCCTGGGAGAAGTGAATATCACCCATCGACAATTTGGCCCCCTCCGTATAGACCGGGAAGTAAATGCGGGTTCCCCGTGACAGGTTTTTGATGTCGCAGTTACCCCCATGCTCTCGGGGGGGGACTGTCCGGGCCGCTTCGGCAGCGACGCGATCATATTCCGATGCGGGCAATGTGCCCAAAATGGCATTGGTGGGATTGGGCAATGCCGCCAACACCGGCTGGTCTCCCGAGAGGCCGGCACCATAGGTCCGCAAATCCGGAGCGGTGTTCACCAGTTCGGTTTCACGTTTGTTCCACTTAGCTAAGAGCTCATGGGAGGGGGCGCAGCCAATTAAGCCAGGGTGGGTAATCCCAGCAAACTTAACCCCTGGGATATGCCTCGACGAGGTATAAATCCCCTGGAAGTCCCAAATCGCCTTGGCCGGTTCAGGATAATGATCGGTGAGAAAGCCACCGCCATTCTTCTTGTCAAAAATGCCAGTAAAGCCCCATTCATCTCCCTGGAGCGCCCCAATATCGACCAAGTCGACAACCAAAATGTCCCCTGGCTCAGCCCCATTAACCCAAATGGGACCACTGAGCACATGGACCACGGTTAGGTCCACGTCCCGAATATCGTCTGGGCTATCGTCATTCTTGATTTGTCCATCGGTCCAGTCTTTGCATTCGATCCGAAAAACATCACCCGGATTCACAGAAACCACAGCTGGGATATCAGGGTGCCAGCGGTTATGGCCAGGCAACTCTTGCTCTGACATCGGCTTGGTGAGATCAACCTTAAAGAGTGTCTCAGGCATGGTTTCTACATCCTCTCAAAAACTAGACTGTGCTTAAATGCCGAAAATCCAAATATTTTCCTGAAAAACCATCCTCAATCAAGGGAGGCCTAATCATGAAAAATATCAAGGGAACTCAAACAAGATTTTTTGGAGAATTAAACCTCGTCTAACTTGAAACCTGGAGTTCCCCTCACCCTAAATCCCTCTCCCG
>CAYGVA010000357.1:0-3622 GCA_964353225.1 uncultured Leptolyngbya sp. | reverse complement strand
TGAGTGAGCAATTACTCTTTTTCCCGACCCTCGAACATCTCAAACACGCCTTCCCAAAGGCCGAAATCTCCGTGGCGGTCGAACCGGAAGCCAAAGCGGCTTACCGGGTTTCAGCCTTAGTCAAAGAGGTTTTTCTATACGATTTTAAGCAGCGCAACAGCCCCTCGGACTGGGCCAATTTGCTGGGGATTATTCGCGATCGCGAATTTGAAGTGGTGCTCACCACCACCGAGAGTGGTTCCTTAGCCCTGCTGCTCTGGCTCAGTGGTGTGCCCACAAGGGTGGGCTATGGCAACAGCGCCAACACTTTATTTTTGACCAATACCGTCCCGCAAAAAACAGCCCAATACCGAGGGTGGCAATACCACGATCTGCTGGCCGGACTGGGGATTGACGGCCCCTGCCCCAGTGCCGCCATCAACGTCCCCCAGAAAGATATTGCCTGGGTCACTAACCAACTCAACCAACTGGGCATTGGCGATCAAGGTTATGTGCTGATGTACGGTGGCCCGACCGATGAAAAGGTTGGGCAACAATACCCCACCGACAGTTGGGCGGCAATTATTCAAGACTTTCAGGCCCGTCAGCCCGGATTGCCCCTGGTGTTGATCCAGCAACCAGAGACCGCTGAGTTAGTGCAAGACTTGACCCAGCGACTGCCCAACCTCAAGGTGATTCGCCCTGACAATATCGGCCAAGTGGCGGCCTTGGTTGCCGGAGCCAATTTAATGCTCTCCACCGATAGCTACCCCTTGCAGTTGGGTGTTGCCCTGAATGTCTTTACCCTGGCTTTGTTTGGGGCTAATGCTTCCGAGCAGCGGCTACCCTCCCTCGCGGGTTCGGAAACCCGCTTTATCGGCTTAACCAGTCCGACTGGTAAAGTAGCGGATATCACCGCCAAGACCCTATTGGACAAGGTGTGGGGAGGGGCATAGGCCGCCCATTTGCTGATGTAGTTGCCAGGAATATCAACACCATGGACACAATCAAAGTACAGGCCAGTAAGGTTAGTCAGTTGATTTTTGCCACGGATACGGCAGGCACTTACCAAAAAGCCCTGTCGCTGACTTGGGATATTCTGCGGGAAACTGCTCTGCTGATCTGGCTGGCCATTTGCCTGGTATTTGTAGGTGGTGAATGGCTGTGGAATACGGCTATTGATCTCGGGCAGAAAGGCCGTGCTTGGTATGAAAGCCTCAGCACAAAGCCAGCCGAACCAGGGGAACCACAGTCTTTGGAATCGATTGGTAAATCGGTGCTATCAGCCGGGGAATCTGGCGCAGCGTTTTTGCTCTATCGCGCTAAGCAACAGTTGGGTATTGATGCGGAACCCCCAGCACCAAAGGCCCCGAATCCGCCAGCAGCCGTTCAGCCGACAGCCGTGCCACCAGTCGTTCAGCCACCAGCGGCAGCGCCTTCGACCTCGGCGGCACCCCCAGTCGAGGCTGCTGAAGAGGCCACTGAAGAAGAATAGCTCGGCTGCGAGTGAATCATGGCGTAGCGGCAGCAATCTTGTTGCCGCTACGTTTGTTTAAAGGGTAGCGTCCCTGCTGCCCAACCCATCAGCGTTTTTAATTTCTGCACGACCTGCTTAGCTTCCCTGCCTAGGTAAACCGTTAGGGTGGGGCGATCGCCACCTTTTGCGTACGGGTTGACTCCCCTTAAATGAGGCCCATAGCCGCCATAGTAGAGATGAAGCGGCGTAACCAGCAGTCTTTTGGGGATCTACGGGATCACGGCGTCGCCTAGCGTCAGATCAGGAGCAGATTATGCAGCCCACCAACCGCGAGCAGTTCACCGAAAAGTCTTGGCAGGCGATTGTGCGCACGCCGGAGATTGCCAAGGCGGCAAAACATCAACAAATTGAGAGCGAACACCTGATGCAGGCCCTGCTAGAGCAGGACGGGCTGGCAATCTCGGTGTTCAATAAAGCCGAGGTGAAAACGCAGAATCTACGGGACTTTACCCAGCGGTTTATTGATAAGCAACCGAAGGTGAGTAACGGCGGCGGATCGGTGTATCTGGGTCGCAGTCTCGATACCCTGTTGGACAGAGCCGATCAGTTTCGCAAAGAATTTGGCGATGACTATATTTCGGTGGAGCATCTGGTATTGGCCTACGGGCAAGATGCCCGCTTTGGTAAACCCCTCCTGAAAGAATTCAACCTAGATGAAACCCAACTACGGAGCTTGATTGAGCAAGTGCGAGGCAGTCAAAAAGTGACCGACCAAAACCCCGAAGGCAAGTACGAAGCATTAGAAAAATATGGCCGTGACCTGACGGCCTTGGCCCAGACCGGCAAGCTGGACCCGGTGATTGGTCGGGATGACGAGATTCGCCGCACCATCCAAATTTTGTCCCGCCGCACCAAGAACAACCCGGTGCTGATTGGGGAACCAGGGGTGGGTAAAACCGCGATCGCCGAAGGTCTGGCCCAGCGCATCATTAACCGAGATGTGCCCGAGTCTTTGCGCGATCGCCGCATCATTGGCCTAGACATGGGGGCGCTGATTGCCGGAGCCAAGTACCGGGGCGAATTTGAAGAACGCCTCAAGGCGGTCCTAAAGGAAGTACAGGACTCCGATGGCCAGATGGTGCTGTTTATCGACGAGATCCACACCGTGGTTGGGGCCGGAGCTACCCAGGGGGCCATGGATGCGGGCAACCTGCTGAAGCCGATGCTGGCGCGGGGGGAACTGCGTTGTATCGGAGCCACCACCCTAGATGAGTACCGCAAATATATTGAGAAGGATGCCGCATTAGAGCGCCGCTTCCAGCAGGTGTATATCGATCAGCCCACCATCGAAGATACGGTGTCGATTTTGCGTGGCCTTAAGGAGCGCTATGAAAGCCACCACGGAGTCAAAATTGCCGACAACGCCCTGGTGGCGGCGGCGGTGCTCTCGACCCGGTACATTAGCGATCGCTTCTTGCCCGACAAGGCCATTGACCTGGTGGATGAGTCGGCGGCCAAGCTAAAAATGGAAATCACCTCTAAGCCGGAGGAGCTGGATGAGATCGATCGCAAAATCCTGCAACTAGAAATGGAGCGACTCTCCCTCCAGAAGGAAACCGATGGGGTGTCTCTGGAGCGGCTAGAACGGCTGGATAAGGAACTGGGGGATCTAAAGGAAACCCAGTCTACTTTTAACGCCCAATGGCAGGCGGAGAAGGATGTGATCGACAATATCCAAACGCTCAAAAAAGACCTCGAAAACGTCAACATCGAGATCCAGCAGGCGGAGCGCGATTATGACCTCAACCGCGCCGCTGAACTCAAGTACGGCAAGCTAACTGACCTGCAACGGCAAGTGAAAGAAGCTGAAGATCAGCTAGCCAGCGCCCAAACCAGCGGCCAGTCGCTGCTGCGGGAAGAGGTCACCGAAGAGGACATCGCCGAGATTATTTCCAAGTGGACGGGCATCCCGGTCAGCAAACTGGTGGCTTCAGAAATGGAGAAGCTGCTGCAATTAGAGGACGAGCTGCACCAGCGGGTGATTGGCCAGGAAGAGGCGGTGACAGCGGTGGCGGACTCAATTCAGCGATCGCGGGCCGGTCTCGCGGACCCCAATCGCCCCATTGCCAGCTTTATCTTCCTGGGGCCAACGGGGGTGGGTAAAAC
>CAYGVA010000356.1:0-3646 GCA_964353225.1 uncultured Leptolyngbya sp. | reverse complement strand
GTTCCCCCAGCAAATAACAAAGGATGCGGCGGTTGATGCGCAAAGGGGCGTGACTGAGGGTAATGCCATCGCCAATCTCGATCAGTTGCCACCGTTGCAAAGCGCTGTCGGCGGAGAGGATGCGGGTCGTGGTATTGGGCAGGGCGGCGAGGGCTAACCCCAGGGTGGGATAGTTGCGTTGGGGGTTGCCCTGGGCTTCGATGCAGAGGGCTTCAAATTGCAGATCTAGCTCCATGGCGAGGCACAGCAGCAGGGTGTCGCGCTCACCCTCAGAGAGGGCGAAGCGATCGCACAGTCTGACTAATGCCGGGGGCTGCGGCCCTAAAGCCGGGTCGATATCAGCGGGCTCGGGTAGCGCGGCGGGGTCGGCAATAGTCCCGGCGATGTAGTCGGTTAGGGCTTGGCGAAGGGGGGAGATCGCTTGGTTGAGGTATTGCTGGTTGGCCTGCTGCCAAGGGAAATCGACCATGGCTGGGATGGGGATGAAGGGGTTGGTTGCAGTATAGGCAGGGACTGATGACAGGAGGCAAAATTTTTGAGAAAGATCCGTATTAGCCCCTTTGGCTTAGGGATAGCTGATGCATGGGCTGAGTCTCTACCAACATGACCCAATACACACTGGGATAATACGAGTGATGGCATCAACGCTTTCTAGGCCCCCCAACCCCCAATGCTGGGGGAGTCAGAGGTCGGAAGTCCCCCAGCATTGGGGGCTTAAAGCCCTCCGGGCATACAAGAAAAGGGGGCTTGCAGCCCGGTTGCGATATTGCAAAATATTTCGCCAGCAGTATCAGCATTGGGGGACGGGAGGGGGCGGTACATCAGTACAGTGTGGATTTTGAATTTTTCAGGATTGACAGTCTCCGTATAATCAAGGAGTGTTTTCCTGCTTTAACCGTTCCCGTTGCCCCGCATGATTTGGGCCGATGGCACAGTACAAGTACACTTCTGCACATCCAAAAACTCAGCAAACCGAATCACCTGTGACGCTGCCCCACCTGTTAGAGGGGCGGGGGCCGGGGTTTGGGCTATCGGTGCAGCGGCGTGAAGAATCGCGTTTACCTAATGCGCCCGGTTGGGGGCTACAGGCGTCACCGTTTGAGACGCAAAACTGGTGGGATGCCCCGGCGGAGCCGGTGGCGGCGGAACCGGCGGTGACAAAACCGATGGCGGGGCCAACGATATTACAGCGATTGGCGGAGAAGCCTGTGCCGGAAGGGCAGGATCAGGAGGAGCAGGATCTGGGGCCGGAGTTTGATTGGCAGCGACAGCAGATTGAGGCCCCGATCAGGCGCAGGGCTGAGGTGGGGGCTGCGGGGGGTGATGTCAGCGGTGATCTTGAGCAGCGAATCCAGCGGAGTCGGGGGCAGGGGCAGGAGATTGCTGCGCCGGTACGGGGGAGGTTGGAGCAGGCGTTTGGCCGGGATTTTGGTGGGGTGCGGATCCATGCGAATACGGAGGCGGATCAGCTGAATCGGGCGGTGCAGGCGAAGGCGTTTACGACGGGGAATGACATTTATTTTAAGGAGGGGGAATATCGGCCTGAGAGTCGGGGGGGGCAGGAGTTATTGGCGCATGAGTTGACGCATGTGGTGCAGCAAACCGGCTTGATTGAATCTGCGAATTTTACGCATTCATCAGCGCAAGATATAGCATCTAAAGTCCAACGCCAAGATACCTACTCAGCAAGGATTTCCAAATCCAGTCAAGCTTCTGAAATTGGAGCAGGTGAAGTCAAAAAAGAAATACAAATTAAAGGTCCTAGTGATTGGACACAAGAGGATAGAGAAAACAATAGTCAGCGTTGGCAAGAAGCATGTCTCTACAATCTAAAAAACAATAATTCAGCTATCTATATTCGTATTGAGCAACGCCGAGATTTCTATCGTTGGTTCTATGAGTATCACGCAACAAAAGGATGGACAACAAGATGGGCATTAGCTGCATCAATCGTCGCTAATGGAGCTCAACAAGTCGCCTATCCATTTACAGGGGAAGAGCTAGCTCAACTATTTGGTTCTATTTCCAATGAGCTTCAAGGCTTTATGCGCATTGGAAATCAGGTGATCTTCGATAACGTCTTTCCGAAATTAAAGCAATTGCATGAGGGAGGACCATTACAAGGAAAAGCTGCTATGGAATGGGATATGAAAATCTTGTCGGAAGAACAGCAACTCATCCAACCTTTATATGAAGGAGTCTCTAAAGATACTCGGGACAAACTGGAGTCCATTGCCAAAGTACAAGGCTTAGCCTGGCTTGGTAGTCACTTGACAGAAGAAGATTCTGTGGAAAAAGGGGATTACAACAATGCAGGAGATGTTAGTGCCTTTCCAGAAGAGGATTCTATAACCTCAGTCGATGATCGTTGGCGCTATGGAATGAACCTTGGAAATAAATTCACCCCTGGAGGTACAGGATATAGTGAAAAGGAACATTCTCGTCCTGAACCTGGCGAAGATTACACCAATGGAAATGCCTTAGCTACAGTCAGTCGCCGACATAACCTACATATGCTTGATGCTGAGCTTGATCTCTTAGGTCGTGCAAATATATCTACTGTACGGAACCTCTTGAGGAAATTAACGCTGACAGAGAAAAGAGAACTGGCACTAGATCATAGTCCAGATGGGTTTAAATATTCAGATAAATTATCTATGATTAAGCGTCTTAAACGTGAAGATGTTGAGGCTGCTTTGCCTCCTAACGGCAAGTCCAGAAAAAACTTCCTAGAAAACTTCGACAAGTACAGACCAGATTCAAAAAATCATAAATACCCACAATCATACAATCCATTCTTCTGATCCTCAGATCATGCAGACCACTGATCTTGAGCATGCCATTTTCAATGAAGGAACTAACCCATATCCTGAAGGCATAAACTGGTCAAAATTTTAGATTGCCTGAGTTCAACCTTGCCTGAAGCAATCACAGTGAAGGCTTTGGAGAAGCGACATATATTTTATATTATAAGCTTAGATGTGAAGCTAAAGCACGTGGCAAAAGATTAGTTTAAGGTTACTCGTCCCTGATTCCAAACCTATATTTGGCGATCAGGATTTGTGTATTTCTATGACGCAAATATTTTCTTCGAATTCTTCTCTTGGGTTCTTCCTGAAAATAATTTTCAAACAATATCAACGCTACTCTTTTGGGAATATGTTGCAGCTATCACAAGTCAGAATAATGGGCACGTCTAAAAACGGCTTTTTGGTGTCGATTAAATCTACTCTGCTTGCCACATTAGCCCTCTCCTCAACTAATGTGGCCCTCGCCCAAATTACCTCAGCCCCCGACGGTACCGGTACCATCGTCACCCCCAACAATAACGACTACGCCATCACCGGGGGTAGCACCTCTGCCGATGGCAGCAACCTGTTCCATAGCTTTACCGACTTCAACCTGCTCACCGGTGAGAGCGCCACTTTTGTGACCCAGCCAACCACGCAAAACGTCTTGGGTCGCGTCACCGGAGGTAACCCCTCACTAATTGATGGGCTGCTGACCGTCTCTGGTTCCGATGCCAATCTGTTTTTGCTTAATCCAGCAGGCATTTTGTTCGGGGCTAACTCAGCATTAAACCTGACCGGTAGCTTTAATGCCCTCACCGCCGACACCGTTAACTTTGCTGAGGGTAGCTTTGGCA
>CAYGVA010000355.1:0-3649 GCA_964353225.1 uncultured Leptolyngbya sp. | reverse complement strand
AAGACCTCTCAATGAAGTATCACTCACCCTGAATTTCCTTGGTCAACCTACTTAAAGTCCTCTTTTATTGATCGATTGACACGACATTCGTCTTAAGCGCCTGTGTTGCAGTCAGCTTCATCTGAGGAAACGTCGCTGAGACGATCGCCTGATCCCCCCGCAGTAACTGAATCTTGTACTCACCATCCACCAGCGTACAAATCGACAGCGTCGGTTGTTTTGGTTTGCCAATATGGCGCACCCCACCTAACCCGGCATAATGTTCCGCAATCCAATATTCCTCAACGCCCAAAGCCGCATAATCCTCCACCTTGCGGGCATAGTCATTTTGCCAATTGCTGCTCACCACCTCCGCCACAAACTTGATCGAGCGGCCCAGCGTCAAAATGGATTGGTCCAGCCAAAGGGGCTCATTGACCAGTGCCGTCTGATCAACCACCGCCACATCAGGCCAAAACGCCGTCATCCCCTCGCTAGACGGGCGCAATAGGCCACGCTGCAACACAAACCAAGGTAAACCAGCCGTATCGATTTGGACGCAGAGTTTTGTGGTGATAAACGCCGCAACTTCCAGCTCCACAGGAGCCGCTTTGCGAACGTGCTGTCCCGTCGGCTCCAAGTCAAACACCTCGCCATCAATCAGCTCGTAGCGATTGCTGTCGCCATAGCGAGCCAAAAATTCTTCAACACTCAGAGCCGTTTGTTGGGTGGGCCGATTGGTTGTAACGGTCATGGCTCAAACCCAGTCAACGCCTTCAGTCTACCCAACAGAAATTGTCGTCTAGGCCAAAACAAAGCTGAGATACCGCCACAGTATATTCAATGGGGGCGATCGCCCTGCCCAACCTATCCCACTCAACTATGTTCACCTACATCACACTCGGCAGCAACGATCTGGCCCGCTCCGCCAAATTCTACGATGCCACCCTGAGCGCACTTGGGCTGAAGCGCTGTGACATTTCGGATGAATCGGATGGGGAGGACTGGATGGGCTGGGGAACCTACGAAAAGAACGGTGCAACGGAATTGGCGCTATGGGTATGTAAACCCATTGACGGCCTAGCGGCGACGGTCGGCAATGGCACGATGGTTGCTTTGCGCGCCAAGACCTGGAAGGAAGTGGACAACTTTCATGATCTCGCAGTTCTGAACGGTGGCACTTCGGCAGGCGCTCCAGGGCTGCGAACCCAGTACAACCCAGACTTTTATGCTGCCTATGTGCGAGATCCAGACGGCAACAAAATCGCTGCTATCTGCCGAGGGTTCACCACAGCAGACCCGTCTGTTACAAGTTAAACCCCGCGCCATCAATCAGTTCATAGCGATTACTGTCGCCATAGCGGGCGAGAAACGCATCAACGCTGAGCGCCGTTTGCTGTGTGGGGCGATCGCGGGCAACGGTCATGGCCTAAACCCAGTCACCGAACTCAAATGTTAATTTAGTGGTGCCAGACAACCCCAGAGCGGCGAATGGTGGGTCAGTCATACCTTGCCTTATCTCGGCAAAAACCCGATCGCATGTTCGAGGGGCTTTATCGCTTACTTCAGGGAGATTGTTAGCCGTATCGCGGCATCGTTCAAGGTATTGCCTTGGCCAAAAAGCAGACGAGCGATTGAGGGCAATATTGCGACACACCCCCACAAGCAATGCCTCACGTTTAACGTTAAATGATCTGCCCCAGCCCCCGGCAACATCGCTTACCCCATTGACAGCACCCGTCAGCCCATGACCTTTGTAGAGAGACGACCATGACAACAGCGGGGGACTTGAGATTGGGCGGTAATCACGATCCAGAGGCAACATTTTCGGGGCTGATTTTAGCCGTAGATGACGTGCCCACTAATCTCAAAATTCTACGGGTACTTTTAGCCAGTACCGGCCATCAATTAACCTTGGCCAGCAGTGGTCAGCAAGCCTTAGCGTGCGTGCAGCAGACCCGACCTGATTTAATTTTGCTCGACCTCATGATGCCCGAAATGGATGGGTTAGCGGTTTGTCAACAATTGAAGCAATCCCCCACAACCGCCGACATTCCGATCATTTTTCTGACCGCTAGCCATGAAAGTGACCACTTACTGCAAGCCTTTGAACGGGGAGCGGTGGACTACGTTACCAAACCCTTTCGTCCGGCTGAATTGCTAGCGCGCATCAAGACCCATCTCACCCTGGTGCATTTACAACAACGGACCCAGCAACAAGTCACCCAGGAAACGATTCTGCGCCATGTCATCGCAGACATGCACAGTTCCCTCGAACTCAAGACGGTTCTAGCCAATGCAATCCACCGCATCCAAACCTTGATGGTGCTTGATCGCATCCTCATTTATCGTTGCTTGGCCGCTGAGCAAGGTGAAATTATCGCCACGACGGATCAGTCTTTTCAGCAAACCGTTTTACCCTTTAACCTCGACACCGCTATGGCCCCTGCACAGGTGTCGATCTCTCAACCCCAGTCCCTCACACCTGCAGATGCCGACTGGTTAGCACAGGGTCAGATCCATACGGAGCTGCGGTTTCCCATTTTTCAAGGGGACAGGTTATGGGGAGCCATGATGGCCCATCTACCCTCCGATTCGTCCCCAGACGGTAGTGTCGATTTACTGTCACTGATTGTGGAGCAACTTGAGATCGCGATTCAGCAGTCAGAGTTGTATGCCCAGCTGCAAGCGACTCAGGCAGAACTCGTCACCACTATCGATAAATTGGCAGAAACCAACAAGGAGCTATCCCGCATTGCCCATGTGGATGGGCTGACCCAATTGGCCAATCGGCGCTACTTTGACGCTTATATAACGCGCGAGTGGCGGCGCTTGCGGCGAGAGCAACAGCCTCTATCGGTGATTGTGATCGACATTGATTATTTCAAGCCCTATAACGATACCTATGGGCATCTCCAGGGAGATACTTGCCTACAAGCAGTGGGGCAAGCTTTGAGTCAGGTCACTCAGCGTCCAGCGGATTTAATTTGCCGCTATGGGGGCGAGGAGTTTGTGGCGGTGTTGCCCAACACTCACACAGAGGGGGCCATCAACCTAGCCCAAAAGATACAGCAGGCGATCGCCCACCTCAAGCTGCCCCACGGCAGCAGTTTGGTGAGCAATTTTGTCACCATCAGCCTGGGTATCGCCACTGGGGTACCCACGCCACAGCACACCTGGCAGGATTTGGTCGATGCGGCTGACAAGGGCCTGTATCGTGCTAAAGAGCAAGGGCGAAATCGCTATTGCTTGGCCGACGGTCTCCCCTTCGGTGCGGACAAATAGGGTAAGTCAAGTCCAGGAAACGGTTATGGCTACAGAGCCTAGATGTAGTACATTATCTCCGATTGCTGCTTGGCATCTCGTCGCTCCAGCAGCGTTTGTAGCGTACAGGTCGATAACACCTCATGGGCCGCACTCTGCGCCTCAGCCCACACCTCCTGCACCAGCACAGTATCTGTGGGCTGGGTTTCACAGGGGGCATCGTTAGCGGCATTCCCTTCAATACAGTTCAAAACTTCCAGCAGGGTAATGTCCTTGGGGGCACGGGCCAATAAGTATCCCCCGTGCATTCCCCGCATACTCTGCACCAGGCCCCCCTTGCGGAGGACCAGCAGCAGTTGTTCTAAATAGCGCTCTGGAATATTTTGCCGCGTGGCAATCTGTCGAA
>CAYGVA010000354.1:0-3653 GCA_964353225.1 uncultured Leptolyngbya sp. | reverse complement strand
ATTTTGCGCATGGATGAGGCCGATAACTTCTGGACCTCTGGCCCCACCGGCCCTTGCGGCCCCTGTTCCGAAATCTACTACGACTTCCATCCGGAACTGGGGGATGACCACCTGGACCTCGAAGACGACAGCCGCTTCATTGAGTTCTACAACCTGGTGTTCATGCAATATAACCGGGATGCGGCGGGGACCCTCACCCCCTTGCAGAACCAAAATATTGATACGGGGCTGGGCCTAGAGCGCATGGCGCAAATCCTGCAACAGGTGCCGAACAACTACGAAACGGACCTGATTTTGCCGATCATTGACACCGCTGCCCAGCTAGCGAACCGCACCTATGGCACCAGTGATGCCAAGACCCAGGTCTCCCTGAAGGTGATTGGAGACCATGTGCGAGCCGTCGTACACATGATTGCCGATGGCATTACCGCCTCCAATGTGGGGCGTGGGTACGTGCTGCGGCGATTGATTCGACGGGCCGTGCGCCATGGCCGTTTGATTGGCATTGCCGGAACGTTTATGAGTCAGGTGGCTGAAACGGCGATCGCCCTATCCGAGCAGGCATTTCCCAATGTGCGGGAACGAGTCACCACCATCAAAGCCGAGCTCGATCGCGAAGAGGCTCGCTTCCTCGAAACCCTAGAGCGGGGTGAAAAGCTGCTGGATGATCTGCTGGCGCGGGAACAGCAATCCACCGCCAAGCAAATCTCGGGGGACGATGCCTTTGTGTTGTACGACACCTACGGGTTTCCCCTAGAGTTGACCCAAGAAGTTGCTGAGGAGAATGGCCTCACGGTGGATACGGATGGCTTTGAGGCTGCCATGGCGCAGCAGCGGCAGCGCTCTAAAGACGCCCACGAAACCATTGACCTGACCGTCCAGGGCAGTTTAGACCAATTGGCTGAGCATATCCACGGCACCGCGTTTTTGGGCTATACGGATGCGGCCAGCGCCAGTCAGGTGGAAGCGGTGTTGGTGGCGGGTAAAACCGTCGAGGCGGCCACCGCTGGGGATGAGGTACAGGTGATCCTAGATCAAACCCCCTTCTATGCCGAGTCCGGTGGTCAAGTGGGCGATCGCGGCTACCTCTGTGGCGATGACTTAGTCGTGCAGATTGCCGATGTCAAAAAGGAAGGGGGCTTTTTTGTCCATTACGGTCACATCGAAAGGGGCGCGCTCACCGTCGGACAATCGGTGCAAGCCCAAATTGATCGCGCCTGTCGCCGTCGCGCCATGGCCAACCACACCGCAACCCATTTGCTACAGGCGGCCCTCAAAACCTTAGTGGATGACGGCATTTCCCAAGCGGGCTCCTTGGTGGATTTTGATCGGCTGCGGTTTGACTTTAACTGCTCCCGTGCCCTCACCCCTGATGAGGTGCGACAGGTAGAAACCCTGGTCAACACCTGGATTGCCGAGAGCCATACCGCTGAGGTGGAAGTCATGGCGTTAGATGCAGCCAAGGCCAAAGGGGCCATCGCCATGTTTGGCGAGAAATATGGCGCTGAAGTGCGGGTGATTGACTTCCCTGGGGTGTCCATGGAGCTGTGTGGCGGCACCCACGTCAGCAACACCGCTGAGATTGGCCTGTTTAAAATCATCTCTGAGACCGGCGTGGCCGCTGGGGTGCGCCGAATTGAGGCCGTGGCCGGACCGGCGGTCCTGGAATATCTGAATGTGCGGGATGCGGTGGTGCGGGATTTGGCCGATCGCTTTAAGGCAAAACCCGAGGAGTTGCCCGATCGCATCACCACCCTCCAGGGGGATCTCAAAACGGCTCAGAAAGAATTGCAAGCGCTGAAATCAGAGCTGGCGATCGCCAAGGCCGATCAGCTCTTGGTTACCGCCGAATCGGTGGGGGAAGTGAAGGTGCTCGTGGCCCAACTGGAAGGGGTTGGGGTAGAGGCACTCAAAACCGCCGCCGAGCGACTACTACAGCAATTGGGTGAAGGGGCGGTGGTGCTGGGCTCAGTCCCCGAAGCAGACAAGGTCAGCTTGGTGGCGGCCTTTAGCCCCAAGGTCATCGCCCAAAAGCTGCAAGCGGGTAAATTTATTGGCGGCATTGCCAAGCTCTGCGGCGGGGGCGGCGGTGGCCGACCCCAGTTGGCCCAGGCCGGTGGGCGACAGCCAGAACAACTGCCTGCGGCCCTAGCGGCGGCTCAGCAGACGCTGATCGAGACCTTAAGCTGAATCTAAAACCATGGTTTTGTAAAAACCATGGGACTTTTTTAAGATTTTTGCGCACAATATCAGCAATCTGCTGCGCCACATCTGCCATTTATGGCTACAACAGGAAGGCAGCACCGCTGAGCTTAGGGGCAATCATCCAAGGGCCAATATGGATATGGATAATAAGTTGGACACATCAATGGATGCCCAGGCCATTCTTCGCGATGTGGCGCAGGATTTAAGGGGGCTCCAAAACCAGCTCACAGATCAACTGGGGCAAGATATCGAACGCCTCCAGGCCAAAAAGCAGCGGCTTTTGAGTGACTTAGATATTCTCGAAGAAGAATATCAAGACCTCCAGCGCAAACATGCGGCCCTGGAAAGCAATTATGAGGTCAGCCTCTCCCAACAGCAGTTGGCCCAGCAGCAACTCTGGGCGAAGCGATTGGCCCAAGCCCTCGCCTCCCATTTCAAAACCCGGCTAACGGAATCAATCAATGCAGCGGTGCCCACCTATGGCGACGGACAACCCCCCTCCTTAGACAATGCCTACCAGCTCCTAGCCTCCCTTGATTCCAGCCTGAGCGGCACCTTGCGCTCCCTACAACAGGATTTGAATAGCTATCAAAGCGCCCTCTCCCAGCAAATTAGCCGCATGCATAGCATGGAGCAACAGGGCGAAGTAATTTTAGAGGCCCTCATCAATCGCCTTAGTAAGCAATTACAGACCCAGATGGTGCGGCCACCGATGGGAATGCCCCCATTACCAACGGCAATCGATCAGAACCTGCTTCGTCAAAACAGCCCAGGGCAATATCCCGGCGAATCTTACCCCACTGCCCCACCGCCCCCGTTGCCGGGTAACCACTGGCAACAGATGGCGACCCCACTTCCCAATTCTACCCCCAAGCCCCTGGCCGCTCGCCGGTCTGCGGTGCTCCCTAAGGGCCTCTCCTTGGGCCTGCCCCGGCCGCCACGCTCGGGGGAAGGGTGGCAGCGGGGTTTGGTTTGCATGGTGTTGGCGACCTTGGCGATCGCCCTTCATAACGTTTGGGTCGGGGGCGTTAGCAGTGGCCTGCTGGGTTCTGGCCCGCTGACCGGGGCCTTGGGTTTCCCCCAGGTATTGATGCTGCTGTGGCTGCGGATGCTGGTGGTATTGCCAGTGATTGCCCTAGCCACAACCCAGATCTATCCCGAGATGTGGCGCGACCTCAGGCAGCTCTTTATAGCCCCAGACCGACGGCCCCTATTTCAAGTACTGATCAGCGGGGTCTTTCTGTTTTTCTCCCAGGTGTTGATCTACGAGGCGATCTCTCTGGTGGGGGCTGGGGTCGCGATCACCCTACTGTTTACCTATCCACTGCTGACCATACCCTTGAGCTGGTTCTTGTTTGGCGATCGCCCAAACCCCCTCAAAATCGTCGTAATGGCCGCCGTGGCCATGGGGGTTGTGTTTACCGTCTTGCCTCGTCTCGGGGGCGGGG
>CAYGVA010000353.1:0-3671 GCA_964353225.1 uncultured Leptolyngbya sp. | reverse complement strand
AGATATTGCGTTTGGCGTTAGAGCCGCCCAGGTGTTGCTTATTGGTATAAACCTGAGGCGTAAACAGTACCGCCGATTCCATCTGTTCATTGACGGAGTAGGGCGAATGGGAGATGGAGCAAATCATCTGCCGACCGCGCCCCGGCTTTTTGGCAGCGTTGTAATAGGCCAGCTCTTTTAAGAACACATCCACCTGCTCTGAGGTCGCAGGCTCTTGAACTGGTCCCGGCAGCATCACGACCTTGCTAACCCATTCCCGCACATCGTCCCAACCATCAGAGACTTCGTACTGGGCGATAACGGGCTGAGTTAACTGGGTCACGTAAGCAATGACGTTGAGGCAAGTTTGACGCAGGTCTTCAATGCCGGGATGCTTTTCCAAAAACTTGGCCGCCAGGAAGTACCACTCGTAGGGCACACCGCCAGTATTACCCTTGAGTTTCAGTTCCTTCAGCGTTTCGTTAATGCGCTGGATTTCGCGAATCTGGGGCAGGTACTCAGACAATTGCCAGAACTCAGCTACTTGGCGAATGATGCTCTCCGGCAGCACTTCCGGCTTGATTGCTGGGAGTTCAGGGAGATCTTTCTGCTTTTTTCGGGCTTTAGTACGTTCTTTAATCAGGGTTTCAAATTGCTTAACCCGTTCGCCCCAAATTTTGCGGCTGATCAGGTCGCCGAATTCCGCTAGCTGGTCAATGCGAATGTCATCGCTAAAGGCAAAGTCATAGTCAACGGAAAGGACGCTCCGCTGCTGGAAAGCAATCAGGTTTTCGCTGCGCTTGGTGGCCACTGACCCTTTGTTGGGATTGAGAATCCGCAGGGTGGCGTCTAGAGCCACCTGCATCAGCCCCGGATCGTCAAAAAAGAGATTGTAGTAGTCGGCATATTTCATGCCCTTGCCGTCACGCCCAAAACCCGTTTGACGGAGGCTCAACTGTCCGGCACATAACGCTTTGATGCCGTCTACAACCCGATTGGGTAGATCTGCCAACAGGATTTGAGGGGCATCGCGGCGGGCGACATAAATGGCTCCGGTGGGTAAGTAGAGCAGGGTTTGGTAATAGGGATTGTCGGGGTCAGTGTTTAAGCTCTCGTAGGCATCCATCAGGGCATTGTTGACCACGTTGGTCAGTACCCCCCGGTTTTCGGCGATCGCGTGATAGGTAAATCGGAGTTGTCCATCACTCAGCCCATGGATGATGTCGTTGAGTCCAGAACTCTCAGCATCTTGGGGATGTTTGATGATGGAGGCGAGGCGATCAGCCAGGCAGGTTAAGTCAGATAGACAGCGCAGGGTGCGATCGCGCAAGACCGGATTCAGCCCGTCCTCCGACAAATTGAGGTTCGTGTCATTGCGCCGCTGGGCGTTGTAAGCCAGAAACAGTAGATCATCCAGATACTGCTGCCAGTCGTCTGGAGTCGCTGGACAGATGAAGCGATCCAGTTCCAGTGTCTTTACCAACACGGTAAGGATTTCCCGATGCTCTTGAATTGAGCGTTTGCGGATATCCCCTTCTAGATCACGTCGAATCGCTCGGAATTCCTCTGGCATCCCCGGAATCAGGTCGTAGTCGAATTTCTCAAAGTCATGCAGGATAAAGCCGGATACCAGCAATCGCCGCTCCCGTTCTTTGACCTGTCTTCTCACCGTCGTGTCTAGCGTTTGCAGCCGCCGCTCGATTAAATTGGCCGGGAACAAGCCATTCAGCAAGTGAGTGTTAAGCGATTGGTCAGCCGCATTATCACGACGAATCGGGTCTTTGCCTGCGGCAATGCGCCGAGGATTCACCACTCGATCCAGATATTCGGCAAAGAACTTGCCCCCCTTGGCGGTGACCCCAACGGTGTACTTCAACAGATTGGGCAACACTATGTCTGCAAAGTCCTGCATGACGATATCACCAGGGTTTTGGGCGTGAATCGCTTCCCGCAAAAGCTTGAGGGTGAGGAGTTCGCGGGCGACGGGTTCTACGGTTCTGTCGCTTTCCTCATCCAGCCCGAGGTTTCCTTCTAGCCAGGAATCGTCAAGCTCTTCAAATTCGGCATCTTCGCTTTGGGCCTCTAGTAAAGACAGTTGTTCTGGATTGCTAGATGATTGAGGATGCTCCATCACAGATCTCCTGGGTGTCAAAAGTTTTCTATGGGGTTTGTCGTGACATATGGGTTCTACCTCACCACTTGGATGGATTTTCTGGATGCAGTTGATCACCTTGCCAGGTCTGAGGATTTAGCTCGATATAGGCTCGTAATCGAGCAAGAGAAGTTTCACTACGAATAATGTGTTCGTAGTAATTGCGTTGCCAAAATTTGACTCCAGTCATATCGCGCATTGAGTTAATTAGTTTGGTCGATCGATATTTAAAGTAAGCAACGATTTCTCCTAAAGTCGGTTTCTTATAATTTTGTTTGAGAGATAAGTTGTCAGAATTTTGCTGGGCAGATAAAAGGTCTTCAGCAATAACGATGATGCCGTGGAAATGGTTTGGCATAATCACTGCCGCATCTAGCGTTACGTAAGGAAAATGATCTGGAATTTGTGCCCAGACCTGTTCGACGATGACACCGTATTGACTTAGAGAAAGCGATGCATCGATTATTTGACCTAGTAGACATTCCCTTCCCTGGGTACAGATGGTGACAAAATAAGCACCCGCTTGGCTGTAGTCATAGTGTTTCAATCGGATCGATCTCCGATGGTGAATCGTAGGGTTATATTTCATTTCCGTAGGGGCGCGGTCTCCTCGCCCAATGCAGAATTTCCACGACCAATCGAAATTATGGGTTGGGTGGTGGGGTGTATTGCCCTGGGCAGGGAAACCCTTCCCCTACCGGGTGTTGGGTTGAGATCGGTCAGAATGTCGGACTCAATCATCTGGTGGTATTGCCCAACTGTGAATTTCTTTCGCAGGATTTGGATGGTCATTGATGAACTCTCTTCTAAGGTTTTGAGGAAAGAGAGGAAAACATTTCTAGAAATCTAGACTTTGGCTTTAGTTGGTTTCTTGGTGACTTGGCCAACCTTTCGTGAAGGGGGTCGAGAATACCTACGCCTGAACTTAGTGCCGAAAGCTTTTTAGGTTGCTTCCCTCTCGGTAGGGCTCCTCGACTTTTTAGTAAAAGAGCCCTTACATATCGATATCGCTAGGATTTAGGCAAACGATACCGACCCTTATGCCCTTGGCGATCAGTTTTAATCTGATGACCGCGCCCCCGTGCTTCGTGGATCACGGCACCAAAACGCCACCCTACTGGAGAGGAGGCTAATTCATCCCCTGAATGCCACTCATGATCGGAAAGAATATCCAGGAGCAGGTCTACTTTAGTTGGCCTTCTTGCGTACATAGTTTCTTCCTTCAATCAGTACAAATGCATTTATCACCCTGATGGCCTGAAGATAGCCAAACCGAAAATTGTTGTCAAGCCAATAAGTTTTAGAGTTATTTGACTGGTTAAATAAGTCAGAACCCATTGAAACCTGATATGTTGATTATGTGAGGAATCCATGCGGAGCATATTTGAAACCCTCTTAGGGATTGAAACAAATACGTCTGCACTTACTGGCGTAAGCTCTTTCCTCCCCAAACAAACTAAAACCCTCTCAGGGATTGAAACTACACAACCCATATCTCACCTCCTTCGTGCCTGAATCGGTGAGCCAGAGTGTCAATCAG
>CAYGVA010000352.1:0-3674 GCA_964353225.1 uncultured Leptolyngbya sp. | reverse complement strand
GCATTTTCGGCGGCGGCCAGCATTGCCCAGCGGTAGTCCTTCTGGGGGGCATGAAATTCCCCTTCCACATCGACTAAAGGCCATTTGTGGGAGCCCTTGGCGTAGATCAGGGTGCCGTCTGCAATGGAGGCGTCGTTGAGGGCCACCCAGCAGGTCATCATCTCTGGCACCGAGAGAAAATCCACGTAGGCCCCGTCCTGGTGCATGGCGATCGCCTTGGCCTGGGGGGGCTTCATCCAGAGGCTGTCTTGGCCAATGCGGGCTCCGTCCCATCCCGCCAGGGTGGCTGAGAGACGGCCAATTTCTGAGGAGAGCACCAGGCTGGCGATGGTGCGATCGCTCTTCCAGCCATTGCAAATTTCTCGGGTGATATCCGGCAGGCTCATGTTGGGCCGCCAATGCCATTCATCGGGATAGATGCCCGTTTCAAATTCGCCATGGAACATCGGGTCCATGCGAGCGATCAGCTGCTGCACAAAATCAGACGACAGAAAATTTTCGACAATCAGGAAGCCATCTGATTGAAACTGTTGCAGCTGACTCTGGGAAAGCTGGAGCGGTTGGTATGCCATCGGGATAGCCCAAATCACAGTCGCGGAAAACAACGGTCAAACGTTGACAAAGCCAGCCAGACGCCCTCTACTTGTCATAACAAGACTTGTCACTTGTCATGATAAGTCTTTGCTCCATTCAAGAAGTGCGCTGCGTTACGCTTTATGGAATCTCAAGTTTTGGCATCTCCAGAATCATCCGACCCTCAGCTCACCGTTGAACCGGGCTATTTGAACATTGTCGCCAGCGACTTTGATGCCCGCCCGATGACCCATGTGACCCCTGAGGGCGATCGCCTCGGTTACGAACCGGACCTAGCTCGGGCCGTGTGTGAGCGGCTGGCTCTGACCCCGGTGTGGCACAACCTGCCCATGGAAGACTTTTACCGTTGCTTTGCCCCCGGAGCCGAGGGCCACACCCGCTATGACCTGATCTGGTTCAACCAAGCCATTACCCCAGAACGCCAGCAGGTGGTGAGCTTTACCCAGCCCTATGGATTGTTTGATGAGGCGGTGCTGGTGAAGCAAGCCAGTACCGTGTTCTCCCCCGACATGCTCAGGGGGCAGCGGGTGGGCGGCTTGGCCGACAGCACCAACATTGCCCTAGTGGCGGGGTTTCCAGAGGCCATGGCCGTCCCCTATCCCGGCAGTGACCAGGTGTTGCCAGAGATGCTGGCGGCGCTGCGGGCGGGCGACATTGATGCCCTGATTGATGATGAACTCGTGCTGGTGGTAGCCGCCGAGGAGGATCCCAACCTCAAGGTGGCCTTTACCCTGCCCACCCAAGTACCCTTTGCCATGGGGCTACCCCCGGCACGAGCAGCGCTGCGGCAAAAACTCGACCAGGTGCTGTCAGACTTGATCGCCGACGGCACCATGGCTGAGCTTTGGAACCAGTGGATTCCTTGGAAGCCATTTCCGTTCTCGTAGCTGTTGACACAAACTTGTCATAACAGGTTCGCTTTACTGAAGTTGCTTTGCCGCTGCTGGAGCTTGCGATTGTGATTGGAGTGATTGACCCCGTTAAGCCCTCAACCGAGGGAGGGGCTACGGATCTGGAAGCCTATGTGCGCAGTGAGGGGCGCGACGAGCAGGTCAAGCAGGTGCGCGCCAAAATTGACGAGCTCGGCATCCAGTACATCTACTACCAGTTCATTTCCGTCACGGGGCGCATCACCGGCAAAGGAGCCCCCGCCGACCATTGGGAAACCATGGCCGAGAAGGGCATTCAACTGGTGTACGGGGCCACGGTCAACCTGGCGATCGATCGCACCCAAAACTATTTGGGCTACGGGCCAGAGTCAGCGGAGCTGGTGGCGATTCCTGATGTGGAGACCTTTTGCCAGTTGCCCTGGGATAAGCGGGTGGCGCGGGTCTATTGCTTCTGCTTCCGCAACCGAGAGGAGGAGGAAAATCCCGGCGCAGCGCTGACCGCCGATTGCCGGGGCAACCTCAAACGCATTCACGCCGAGTTTAGCGCTAAGCACGGTTTGCAGCTCCGCCACGGCTGCGAACCGGAGATGATGTGGCTGAAAAAAGGGCCGGATGGCAAGCCCGATGGGGGGGTCACTAAGCCCAACTGTTACCACATCGATCAGTTTGAAGAATTGCGCCCGGTGTTTCTACGGGTGATTGAATATAGCCGCGCCATGGGGCTCGACATGATCCAGGGGGATCATGAGGATGCGCCGGGTCAGCTAGAGCTGAACTTTATGTTCGACGATGCGCTGCGCACCAGCGATCGCCTCACCACCTACCGTCAAATCTGCGCCCAGGTGGCCCGCGAGTTCAACCTGATTGCCTGCTTCATGTCGAAGCCGTTTTTGGGGGTGTCGGCCTCGGGCTGTCACCACAATCTCTCCCTCTGGCGTGATGGGGAGGAGACGGTCAAAACCTTTGACCTCGACACCCTGCCAGGGATGATGGGCAACTACACCTACAGCCAGGGGGGTGAGAATACCTTCATGCCGGTGGCAGGCGGATCCCCCCGCGTGCCCGGTCCCATTGGCCTCAATTGCATTGGTGGGGTGATTGCTCACTTGGGGGCACTGACCGCGATCGGGTGCTCCACCGTCAATTCCTACCGTCGCCTGTGGGATGCGGGGTTCTGGGCACCGGTCTATTCCGACTGGGGTTACCAAAACCGCACCTGCGGCTTGCGGGTATCGGCACCGGGCCGCTTTGAATATCGCGCCGTCGATTCGATGGTGAATCCTTACCTGATGGCGGGGGCGATGCTAAAGGCGTTTGACCATGGCATCAGCGACAATCTCGATCCCGGTGCGCCGGAGCAGCGCAATATCTACGAAGCCATGGATGAGGGTAAGCAGGTGAAGAAGCTGCCCATGTCCCTGGGTGAGGCACTGGAGCGGCTGGCGGAGGATGAGGTGATTCAATCGGCGCTACCAGGGGAAATGTACCGCCTATTTGATGAGTACAAGCGGGACGAGTGGATTCGCTTTTTGGCAACGACCAGTGATTGGGATGCGGACAATTACATGCATTGCTTGCCTTAGTTGACCTCAGGGAGCCGCAATCAAAAAACATCCCATACCCACAGGTAACTGATGTAGGGGCGCAAGGCTTGCGCCCTTGACATATTGGTTTGCTATTTAGCCCGCAACTCCCTAACAGCAGGAAGCACCATGGCAGCGATCGGCACCATCGATAGTATCTGGCGGTACCCGGTCAAAAGTATGCAGGGTGAATCGTTGGAGGAAGTCTTTGTCGCCTTTGCGGGGCTGATGGGCGATCGCCTCTACGGTGTGGTCAAAGGCCACGGCAACCCTGGTTTCCCCTGGCACACCGCCCGTGAGCAAGCCTCACTCCTGCGCTATCAGCCCCGCTACAAATACCAGAGCGCCACCCTCAAACCCGAACATTTGGCAGAGGCCCAAGGTATGGGTCCTGGCATCAATCCCCTCTATCCCGAGGCGGAGCAGTTTGCCGTCGAGGTCAAAACCCCTGAGGGTGAAGTCTATGACCTGGGGGACGGCGCATTTTTAGCGCATCTTAAAACGGTGACGCAGGATCAGTCCCTCAGCCTAAAGTTCACCCAGAGAAGTCAGTACGACTGTCGGCCTTTGGCGTTATTTTCTCTCCAGTTTGCTGACCTGCTCACCC
>CAYGVA010000351.1:0-3679 GCA_964353225.1 uncultured Leptolyngbya sp. | reverse complement strand
TCATCTTTGGAAATCTGCCTTGGTTAACTCAACTCTAGCTTTCGTTACTGGGGCGCGATCGCGCTGATGAAATCGCAGGCCGGAACTGGCTGGGTTCAGTTGCAGGTCAAAAGCGGTGGTCTTGACGGCTTTTTGTTCCTGGCTGGTCAGCTTTGTGAGACTGTCGGTAAAGGTGTCAGAGATGCGGAATTCCATATAGCTCAATTTTTTTCCAGAATGTCAGAATGAATGATGACAATTAATGTTGAGCTTGATTTAATTTGATTGTTGATCAGGAGTGATTCCTAATTTTTCACAGTCTCGATTACTGACCGTTCCATCTGGCAATATCGTTTGACAAAGTAAAGCTTTCTCAAGCTGTCCATGCGTAAGGTCTTGAGCATCGGTTAAATTTGCTTTGTATAGTTTTGCTCCATTAAGCTTTGCATCTTTAAAGTTTGCCTGAGATAAATTAGCATTGCTGAAATTCACTTCTCTTAAGTTAGTTTCATTCAGACTTGCCTCTCTCAAATCGGCAGACCCGAAATTAGCCTTTTTGAGATTAGCTCTAGAGAATGAAGCTCTTCTTGATTTTGCCTGGTTAAAGTTTGCCTCTCTTGCAGTAACCTCTATAAAGTTGGCGCAAGCAAGCCGAGAACCTAAAAAACGAGTTTTATTGAGAGTTGCTTTTCTGAATATGATGTGTTCCAAGGCTGAGCCGCTTAAATCTGAGTCACTCAGATCTACCCCGTCCATGAAAGCTCCTCTTACATCCGAATTACAGATTCTTGCTCTAATCAGTTTTGAACCTATTGGAATAGCAACATAGTCCAATTGAGAATTATCAAAGAAGAAATACGAAAGGTCAGATTTTCCGGGCAATCTTGCGCCTTGAATTTTGACACCAAATAAGTTGCGGCTAACAACAAGAGGGCTGTCTTCAGAAACCCTGTGCAGTCTTGAAATTTTCGATATTATTTGAAAAGCGACCTGTATATCTTCTTTCAGTCTTGGGCGATGGAATTGATTTCTGATGATTCCGCTTAATTCTGCATCTGTTAGCTCCCTATTGACTGATACTGTATGAATTTCCCTATTAATCACATCGGAAGGACTATGAACTCGAATATATGCACATAAAATCTCAATAATCTTTGGTAAATCACGCTCAGAATCTAGAGCAATTCTTTCAAGAGAGTACAGTCCGCCAAGCTTTACAGAAAGGTCGCCTGAGCCAAGGTGTTCAACCGCTTGAGAAATTCTGTCAGTGATTTGACCATCCAAAGTGATCTGTAGCTGTTTCCATGTGAAATAAACTCCTATTAAAAGTGCTCCGCCTCCGAGTACACCCCCAACCATAGAAATAAAATTTGTTCTCTCCTCAGCATTAGATGGCTGGACGTAATGAGTCTCTCCTATCATGATGATTGAAAAAGTCGCTAGAGCGATTAGAGGGAGGAGAATCCATAAAAATAAAGCTCTTGCTGAAATCGGTTTTTTTAGGAGTCTCCAAGAAATTTTAACTTGTCTTAAAAACCAGTTTTTCATAGATTTTTCAAGATAAATAAATTGATTTCAGTCCATGTATAGGTGGTTGGCGAATTTAGCCTGATTCAAGCATCTGATGTGCCATTATTAAAATGTCAGACACATTATTTTTCGGATTGCACTTCAAAACCAAATCTCCAGCCGCCTAGATACTCTTGAGGATGCTGCTTGATCCAATCTTCGCTAGCCTTATATCCGTAGCGCTTAAGAGTGCTACAAACCTCTGAAAAATTAGCTAGTTGATGTTTTGGTAGCCGCTGTCTGATGAATTCAATGCCTTTCCAAACTTCAGGAGAGACAGAAACCTTCTCTGAGATTTCTAAATTAGATTTTTGGGTGACTTTTCTGGGACGGTAAATTAAGTCCTCATCAATCTTTTCCAGTTCAGGAAAAAGAATTCCGTGATCTGACAAACAGATTAGGCCGTGGCGATTGTAGCTAGCCCAAAAATCTGTAAATTCTGGCGACTGGAAGATGATGGAACGACTTCGGAGATCAACGCAGTCTTTTTCATTTCCAAAAATGGAGTAGTCAAATCCGCCAAACTGTTTTTCTCCTATATATTCATAACTTTCAGCGATGAACTTTTCCCAGAGCACATACACTCGCTGATTGGTGTTAATTTGTTCCCGCATGGATAAGGGGAGTCCGCAAGTGAGAAGATTATTTTCAGTTGGTTTCAAGCCGACCATCAGCAAAATGATGTCTTGGTATTGACCCCAACGCATTCTCGACAGGAATTCATCCTTGTTGGTGTCAATGCCTGCAAACCCAGGAGGGCCATATCGCTCAAAACTGTGATACTGAAGCCAATACTGTTTTGCCATAGCGCTTTTAACTCACACTAAAAACTTTCATCACTTCATCGCCGAGGTGGTTGATGACTTTGACGGCGATGCGGCCAGAGGGGGGCTTGGGGAAGGGGCGGGAGGTGTCGCTGTAGAGCGTGTCCCAGGCTTCTTCGTCAATTTCGGCTTTGAGGGTGGTTTTGAGGGCTTTGTAGGGGTCGCTGGCTCCTAAGAAATAGGCATGGCGGACGAAGAAGCTTTCTTCGTTGTAGTCGGTGTCGATGAACCAGCAGGCGATTTCGTCGGGGCTACTCGATCGCACCTCGCCAGACTGGGGATGAAAGACATCAACGCCATAAATAGTGGCTTGTGTGTAGTGGTTAGTGGTTAGCGGGGTTTGGGGAGTGAGTTCATGAGTCCCCGCAGCATTTTGCTGATCTCGGTACAGACGGTCAACAAGTTCTCGGAAGTCATCGGGTCGAGATAGCCCAGCTTCTCGGACAAAATCACGAAGGTTTCTAGCTCCGCCAAAGAGCCCCGCGCAATGCCAAGCGACTGTAGAAACTCCCCCGTTGTTTTCCTGGCCTGCCCCTCCGCGATATTCGCTGGAATGGACGTGGCGGCTCGCCGCATCTGTGAGGTAATCCCAAACTTCTCTTCGGCAGGAAAGCTCTGTGTAGCGGCATAAATCTTGACGGCTAAGTCCATTGATTTCTGCCAGACGATCAACTCCCGATACGAGCTTAAAGATTTCATACGGTGCCACCCTCGTCCCTGAACTATCCACTAACCACTCTTCACTCGCCACCACAATATCCGGCTCACCGAAGATGACGAAAAGGTTGCCGGTGCCCGTGTTTTTGAGGGTGTCGGCCATGTGGAGGTCAGCATTCATGCGGGCTTTGAGGATGCGGACGCGGCCTAACTGCTTAGTATCAGCGCAGTGGGCGTCGTAGCTGAAGGCACAGGAAATGAGGACATCAAAGCGGGCGTCTCCGGCTTCGCGGGCGGCGGCGATCAGGTCGGCTCTGGAGACGGTGCCGAACTCTGGGCCGATGAAGATGCCAGCTCGCTTAGTGGTGAGTGATTTGTGATTAGTGGTTAGTTGGGGGTTCTGGCTATCCACTACGTCACTAGCTACTCTGGCACTGCCACCGCTATCCACTAGCCACTGTTCACTATCCACTTCAAATCGGCCTTCGGCGCAGATGTATTGCCCCGGCCAGCCAGTAATCGACGTGAAGTTGATCTTGTCTTCCTTGTGGGCCTGCTGCACCCCAGCGGTTTTCAGGGTTTCGAGGATGACGGCAGCGAAGCTAGCTTCGCTAGTGGTTAGTGATGAGTGGTTAGTGGTTGGTTGGGAA
>CAYGVA010000350.1:0-3687 GCA_964353225.1 uncultured Leptolyngbya sp. | reverse complement strand
GTGCAGTCAATCTTGCCCCACGGGGGTGAACAGGCCACCTGGGAAGGGCGCGATCGCCTCCTGGATCTCCCCAATGGCCGCATCCAGTCCGTGAATACCTCTCTGGCTCAAATCGCGGCTGAATCGGGGGCCGATTACCTGGATCTGTATCCTCTTTTTGCCGATGGTGAGGGGGCGCTCAGGGGGGACCTCACCACGGATGGTTTACACCTCAATGAGCAGGGCTATTTGGTCTGGCGGACGGCGATCGCCCTCTTTATCAATACAGAACTGGAGCCTTAGGCGTCTCCATAGGGGGACTCCGGTGCAGAAAGAGGGCGGATAAAGCAACGGGGGCCGGACTGTGGGCGTTAAACGGCGGCCCTTAGAACGATTGCCGTGGGGTAATGAAGGGGTCTGGGTTGAAGTCCGGTTGGGGACGATTGGGGCTGGTGAAAGGCGCTGTTTGAAACCCGCTGGGATCCAACGTTTTGGGGGGGGCACTGGGCATAGCCGATGATGCTTCTGGGGGCAATGGTGCCGCAACGGCAGGGGGAGAAACGTTTTGAAAATGGCCTTGCCAAGTGGGGAGCATCGCTGCTGCTTGGGGGTGAAAGCGACTCTCTGGGGTGATCTGTCGGGCAATTAACAGGGCCGGGTATAGCCCGACGGTTTTGGCCAGGTTGGTGGGGCTGGCTTCAATACTTTTGAGCACCAGCCGCCGGGATTGGCTCAACCAGATGAGGTCCTGTGCTGCTTGAGTGCGCTCAGGGTTTGCCACCACTTGTGCGCCCAAATGAGCCGCAGTGTTCAGCTCGCTGTCGTACCAATGGCTCAAGCCTTGGGCGAGGAGGCGATCGCTCCAGTCATTCAGTAAGGGTTGGGCCGTTTGCCACGCATAGGTATGGTGATCAATTTGATTCAGATGGTTGATGCCAGCCTCAAGGCCCGCAGCGGTGTCTGAGGAGGCCAATTGAATGCCGGTGGATAGCTGGTGCTGGGCGTGGCGCTCCACCTGAATCTGCGCCATTAAC
Source organism: uncultured Leptolyngbya sp. (assembly GCA_964353225.1). GTDB lineage: Bacteria > Cyanobacteriota > Cyanobacteriia > Phormidesmidales > Phormidesmidaceae > PCC-6406. Next base: position 2,674 of record CAYGVA010000350.1, on the reverse strand, counting down.
GCCTTGGCTAACCCGAGTTCAGGATGATTGCCTTCCAGGGCTTCCATAACGTGAAATATGCGGATCGCACCGACCCAGTCCTGCCCTTGTAGGGCCTGTTGGGCTTGGCCATACAGGACCATCCCCTGGCGATAATAATCCTGCCGCCAGTCATGGAGCAGTTGCCGAGCCTGGTCGTAGCCGCTGCTGTGGGGCGGAATTTGGGCCACCAGCCAGCGGGCCTCGGCTTGCCCTTGATCGTCATATTTAGATTGTGCAGATCGCAGCACCGTCTCAGACCAACGGCTAAACAGGGGCTCGGCCTCTGTATATAGGGGATGATGCACTGACCAATGGCGGGTCAATTGCAATGCCGTCAACACATCCGACAAGTCGCCGCTGCTGGCCACCTGTTGAGCGCAGGACAATCGCTGCCGTCCTGAGATCAGGGTCGCGGCGGCATCGCAGTCTAAATTCGCTTGAGGGGCTTGGATGAGGTGGGCATAGGCCCCGAGGGCAATGGCGCTGGTCAGGCAGGAGCCCGCAAACCCCAAAACCATCCAATGGCATAATTCTTTCTGCATGCCCTGGGCAGCGGGGGGATAGACCTTGGGGTTCAGAAAGATATCGGTCGGGTCGGGGGATAACACGACTGCCCAATTCGATGGCGCTGGCCCGAGGTCAGAATTGATGGGCATGCCAAAGCTAACGGCTGCGGCCGCTGCTGGGGGGGAATGGGATAGCATGGCAAGATTAAAGGGCTCTTGTCCTTCTTTTTCGTTTCTATAGGGTCAAATCCGGATGGAATCCCCCCGCCCCCTCGGCATCACCCTGATTGCGATCGCCCAATTTCTAATCAGTATCCTGTCCCTAGGGGCGGGGGTCATTCTAGTGCTGATTGTGACGGGGCAACTTCAGGTGATGACCAACGATGTCACGGTATTTCCCTTGCCCCTGAAGGCATTAGTGGGGTTGGGACTGGCCATTAGTTCCCTCGGTTTAGCGGCATCGGTGGGGTTGTGGCAAATGCAGCCGTGGGGGTGGATTATCTCTTTGGTCTTTCAAGGGTTGTGCATCCTGAATAATGCGGTAGGAGTAGTGGCCGGACAGCCCCCCAGCGGTGGCATATACCTGTCTGTCAGCCTTTCGACAGCCATGATTGTCGGCCTTTGCTTGCCTTCGGTGCAGTCACGCTTTTTCCCAGCCTGGTCAGCGAAACGCGAATGAGGCTGGTTGCCCCCGGTGGATTGGGCATTCTAGGGAGCCAGCGATAGCTTATAACTGTCTATCGTGACGCTTGAGTGGCCATAGTGGAGTCTTTATGTCGCGCTCCAAGCTTTTCAAAATCCTCCGGAATCCGTTGCCAAAGCCCGTCATTGCCCTCTGGAAGCAATCCTTAGAGCAACTGCTGGATATTTACGATCGCCGCCGGGGAGAACTCACCCTCTTCATCCCCAAGCTCTTTGCCTTTTTCGTGGCGCTCAACATCAGTTGCTACTGGCTAGCGCTGCTGACGGCCCACCCTGAAGAGCTGTTTAGCGACGAAATTTTGGAATATATCCTGATGCAGTTTCCGGTGGGGGTCCTGGGAGCGATTTTTGACACGGTTTCGTTTTTCATTACCGTTTTCATTGCCCGCCGTGCCCTCAAAACCACCTCAACCGGGCGTTATATCGCCCATCTCAGCGTTGATGTGATCATTGCCATTGTCGCCACCTGGTGGGTGCTGTTTGTCTTTTCGGTATCTGGGTGGGTGGTTAGCTTGGTGCAGCAGAGCCCGGAGACCTTTGCCCATCAAGCATCGGTCTATGAAAACCGGATTGTAGAAGCGGTGCAAAACCCCACCGACAGCCGCAACTTGAAAAATATCTACTTTGGAGTGGTGATGGGCATTTCGGCAATGTTGCCGACGGCCACCCACATTCTGCTGTCGTTGCGGGCGATCGCCAAATACGCCCGCAAATCTGCTGCGGCTAAACGTTTGCGCCTATAGCCCAGCTACTCAAAAGAGTTGTGGATGCTGCTGAAGCGGAAGGAGGCTTGCGCGCAGGTATCGAGATCGGTCTAGCTCTGGATCCGCCCCCGAGCTAAGGCGGGCTCAGCTTTGCGGGATAGGAAACTTCCCTTGGCTAGATCGACTCATTCAACACCTGATCCGCTACCTCACCTAATGAGACCACAATCGTCAATGGGGAAACGCAGCAGCGGGGGTTCTTTGACAACACCACTATGCCAAGCAGGTAAAAGGCTTACAGAGGGCCTTGAATGTGCAGCGGCTCATCCACAACTGGGTGAGGCCCCATTGGAGTTTAGACAAACGAACAATGCCAGCTCTAGCGCAGCCATCCCCGTCAGGGGTATTCCCCGAAGGGCTATTGGCGATGGGATTCATTGAGCGTCCATTGAAAACTCTGAAATACTCTCATCCAGAGGCTTTGAATACCTCACCCTTTAACAAGACAGTGCCGGGGTGTGTTTTCGGACAGCACTTATACGGGGTCTTTGTCTGATTATGCTGACGCTGCTGGAGATTGTGCAAACTCGGGCTGCTTTGTCATCCATTCCCCCTTGCCCTAGGGTTGATTTTTTAAAGAAAGAAAAATAGGCTTTGTTCAAACCGGTTAGGTTAGGCGAAGATTGCGGTGAACCATGGGACGCTACGACCGGGGGCATTTGGATTGCCCCCCGCCCCCCG
>CAYGVA010000349.1:0-3704 GCA_964353225.1 uncultured Leptolyngbya sp. | reverse complement strand
GCTCTGCACCGCTGAGAAAACCAGAATGGGCCTATCTCGAAAGCAGTTGGGTTTAACCACCCTTACCCTAATTCTAGGCTGTGGCGTTGGTTGGGTCAGCCATCAAGCCTGGGGCCGCAACTTCAATCCCGCGACGATTGCCCCTGAAGGGGAGGTGGCCGTCACGACCCTGGCGACAAACCCCCCAACGACACCGGAGCGGGCCAACCTTTCGTCCATCCCCCAAAACAACCCTAACTTCATTGCCGATGCGGTAGAGCGGGTGGGGTCAGCGGTGGTGCGCATCGACTCTGAGAATACCAATTGGGACGTTCCTGACGCCCTGCAAAATCCATTTTTCCGACGGTTCTTCGGGGACGAGATCCCGGTTCCCGAAGGCCCACCTCAGCAGGGTACCGGCTCGGGATTTGTCATTAGTGCCGATGGCCAAATCATTACCAACGCCCATGTGGTGGAAGGGGCGACCAGCGTAACGGTCACCCTCACCGATGGGCGCACCTTTGAAGGGGAGGTGGTGGGTACCGACCCCGTGACCGATGTCGCAGCGGTAAAAATTGACGCCACTGATCTACCGACAGTTACCCTGGGCACCACCCAAGACTTAGCGCCCGGTCAATGGGCGATCGCCATTGGCAACCCCCTCGGGTTAGACAATACGGTCACTGCTGGCATTATCAGCGCCCTGGGCCGCACCAGCACAGAGGTGGGCATTCCCGACAAGCGGGTGCAGTTCATCCAGACCGATGCGGCCATCAACCCCGGCAATTCTGGAGGGCCGCTGCTGAATGATCGCGGGGATGTCATTGGCATGAATACCGCCATTCGCCGTGATGCCCAGGGACTCGGCTTTGCTATTCCGGTAGAGACGCTACAGCGCATTGCCAGTGAACTGTTTGAAACCGGTGAGGTCCAACACCCTTACCTGGGTATTCAGATGGTGATGCTGACCCCAGATATCCGCGAGCGCCTCAATGAGGACCAAGAGTTGGGGCTGACCGTAGAGACAGACTCTGGGGTGATTATTGTGCGGGTGCTGGAAAATACACCGGCAGCAGAAGGCGGACTGAAGCAAGGGGACATTATTCAGTCGGTCAATGGTATTCCCATTAAAACCCCGACAGAAGTCCAGTTCCAGGTGGATGCCAGCGAAATTGGCATTCCCCTGAAGGTGGAGGTGTTACGAGATGGGGAGGCCGAAACCTTGGAAGTACTGCCCATGCCCTTGCCAGAGGAATTGCGGTAGCGATCGTGAGTGTCAAAGCCAACACCCACACTTACCCGGTCACGTTGCGGTGGACTGGAAATCGTGGACCAGGCACGACCCATTATCGCCACTACGATCGCAACTACACCATTTCGATTCCTGGCAAGCCAGATTTACACTGCTCGTCGGACCCAGCCTTTCGGGGGGATCCGAGTCGGTCAAACCCAGAAGAACAGTTGGTGGCGGCCCTATCGGGATGCCACATGCTCTGGTACCTTCACCTTTGCGCCGTAAATCAGGTGGTGGTTATCGATTATAGAGATGAACCGGTGGGGACAATGGCCGAGACTGCCACAGGGGGGCGGTTTACGGCGGTGGTGTTGCGGCCTCGGGTAGTGTTGGCAGCTGGGAGTGACGTCACAGCGGCGGAACGACTCCATGGGGAGGCCCACCATGCCTGCTTTATTGCCAATTCAGTGAATTTTCCAGTGCGCTGTGAGCCGACCTTCGAAGCAGCTCCCTAACCCAGGACAAACGGCTGTGCCGCCACGACCAAATCCTGATGGAGTTCAGGGGTGGCGGCGATGATCAGACCGGGCAAACGGTAATCGTTGACGCTGTTGAGGGGCGGCAGGGGTTCCCCCGTCAGGGTGGTGACGATATAGCTCGCTTCCTTCGCCAAAAAGGCGAGGGCAGCCCCATCGATGAGTTGTCCCATCGCCAGTACGACCCCAGCCAATTCCCCGGTCAAGATGCCATTGATGGTGGGTACCCGCACCTCAGCGGAATAGTCTTCCAAAATGCTGATGACGTCGTAGCGATCGCTCAACCCTGGTTTCAGCGCCGCCAAGCGACTCCCTAGCATGACCCGATTGGGCGGGGCCGTCAGTTGCAACCGTTGACAGTCACCAAAATCTGCGGAGAGGGGGCCTTTAAACGTGCCCTGGCCCCGCAACCCGTAGTAGTACTCGCCATAGGCGGGGCTAATGGCGAGCACCGCCTCGTAATCATCGGTATTGAGTACCGTGACAATGATCTGATAACTGGGGTGACCATCTTTATAAAAACGGGTGCCATCAATGGGGTCGAGGGTGACCAGATAGTCTCCAGCTTCGCCAAAGTCGATCGCGCGAAAATATTTAGTGTTATAAGATTTTTCGTACTCTTCCCCATAAAAGCGAATCTCGGGAAAGGCCCCTAGCAAAGCCACTTCCACAAAGGTCTGGATCGATAGATCCGCGTCGGTCAGAGCCGCAGAAAAAGGATTGGTGGCGACATCGCCTTTGTCGGGCTGGGATGCAATTTTGTCCTGAATGTGACAGGCATAGCCAGCGGCAAGCCGCAGGGGGGGCAGCAGGGTTTCTAGAATTTGACGGGGGGTAGGCTGCATGGCGCGGGTGGTAAAAGAGCCGCTCCTATTATCAGGGCAACCCCCCTATTTTCAGAGGGTTGCAGCCACAATTGCCCCGTGAAGAGCGTCCAATCACGATGTCTTGCAATCTTCAAGGGTTTTGATCTGCATCCCTAGCGGCACCAGCAAAATCACAATGAAGTGCTCGTCTAGTCGGCCTGCATCTCAAGGTTAAGCATTGCCACCCAAGTCTGCGGGTCGCCTGCGGCCACCAGATCGCTGACCAATAGCGGTGACTGGGGATTGGCCGAAATGCTGAAGCCTTCTGGGTTTTGGATAAAGACGATGGCTTCCTGAAGAATTGCCATGGCCGCTGGGTTATCTGGGGAGATCAAGAACTGAGCGCCCTCTTCCAGGGTGGTGGCAAGCTGAGTTTTATATTGCTCCACCTCTTGATTGCTGGCAGCAGCCATGGATTCCAGCAGATTGTCTACGAAGGATTGATCTTGATACACAATGTCAGCGCCATGCAGGACCAGTTCTGCATTCGAGGCCGCATCAGGGTCGAAGTTACCCAATTTTAAAGTGGCCTCTAAATAGCCAAAATCCTTGGCTCCGAGCCGGAATTTCTCTAGGGTAATTTCACTTGAAGCCTCGTCGTATGCGTACTTCGCATCCAGATCAAATGCGAGGTCTTTGTCATAACCCGCTTGCGTCAAAAAGGTGGACAGCATGGGCGCATTGGCCTCAACTGTACTCACCTGAATCCCTTTCATAGAGGCGTCTAAGACCGTGGGGAAGTCAGACTTGTCATCGAAATCACGCACAATGATTTGGTCGATGTTGATGCTTTCGTCGGGGGATTCAACCGGCGTGACGCTGACATCATTGATGGTGATGTCAGACCCGAGCAGGCTGACGCTGACGTTGCTGTATTCAACCACCACTTGATCGTCAATGTCTTCGATAAATGCGTTGATCTCAGCCTTGGCCGATTGGGTCGCGTAGATGCTCAGGCCTCCATAGAGGCCGAGGGTGACTGTACCCACGCCAATGCCAGTCAGCAATAATTTATTCACGTCGAGAACATCCTCTTAAATGAAGTGAGATGTGTCTGAGTCACTTCAAGGGGCGATCGCCAGATTCCTG
>CAYGVA010000348.1:0-3704 GCA_964353225.1 uncultured Leptolyngbya sp. | reverse complement strand
CCCCGTTGGCGAATCAAAATATTGCCTGCCCGCACCGCTTCGCCACCGTAACGCTTGACGCCGAGGCGCTTGGCATTAGAGTCGCGTCCGTTACGAGTACTACCGGTTCCCTTCTTATGAGCCATGATTATTCTCCCTGTAATGTACTGAAAGCCACTTGAATGGATGCGCCAGTTTAAGCGTCTGCGGTGACCACATCTTCTGCAACTTCCGCTGCGACCGGTTCGGCAGCCGCATCAGCGATCGCTAGCACCTGGTCACCAATGCTGATCGAATCAATCATGATCCGCGTTAGATCTTGGCGATGTCCCCGCTTCTTGCGGGTTTTCTTCTTGGGCTGCATCTTGTAGACGATAATCTTGCGGCCCCGGAGATGGCTCATGACCGTACCGGATACAACGGCCTCTTTGATAAAAGGTTGCCCAACCTGGATGTCATCTTCATGGGACAGGTACAGGACGAGATCTAGGGTGACCGTGTCACCTGCTTTCATCGCTAGGCGGTCAACATCATAAAAGCGACCGGGTTCTACCCGAATCTGCCTACCGCTGGTCTCAACAATGGCGTACGTCATTCGTTATTCCTCAAGAGCGCCGTACAGGTCAACCCAAACGGGTTGTTTTGGCCAACACCTGGTCCGAGCTAAAGTTCATAGTCGATTCACCATCATCGGTGATGTTAATTCCACCTGTCAAGTCACGCTTCCACCCAAACGGAAAGGGAACCGCCGGGACAGTAGAATTCGGCCCAGCCGTGCCCATTGGTCTTGACGGAGATCGGGCTGTGCTTAGTGATATCGACGAATTCGGTATGGGGCTTGCCCACTTCCATCCATTTCCGGCCAGGGGGGCCGTCACTCATCAGCACTGCCATGGCTTTGGGGTGCTCGGCATCCCCCAGACGGGTCCAGCCAATGGTGTTGACATGATCGAAATAGTCGTACTGGGGACCGTAGGCGTAGTCACGGCGAGCGGCGAGAAACTTGTCAATTAGCCAGCGGTGGGAGGCCATGTGGATCGGGTATGGGTTGCCATCCCGGCCTTTGTCCTGATAATCCGCGCCGTAGTAATCGGCATAGAAAACACAGGGGTAGCCCTCCTGGCGCAGCAGGATCAGGGCATAGGCCAAGGGCTTAAACCAAGCCTCCACCGGAGACTCTAGCGCCTGTAGCGGTTGCGAGTCATGGTTTTCGACGAAGGTGACCGCATGGGTGGGGCGGTGCTGCATCACGGTGCCATCGAGGATGCGGCGCATGTCGTAATTACCCCCAGCCTTACTGGCGTAGTGGAAGTTGTAGTGCAGGCACACGTCAAAGACGCTCATGCGCCCCCCCACGGCATCGATATACCAGAGGAGGCTTTCTAGGTTGGGAACCCAGTACTCCCCCACCATGAAGAGATCTTTGCCCGCATGGGCTTCGAGGGTATCGAGCCAGTCGGGGAAAAACCAAGAGGAAATATGCTTGATGGCATCTAAGCGGAATCCATCCACCTGGGTGGTGTCGAGGTACCACTTGCCCCAGTCGGTAATTTCATTGCGGACCTCTGCATTTTGAAAGTCGAGGTCGCAACCCATGAGGTAGGCAAAGTTGCCTTTTTCGAGGGCGACATAGTCGTCAAAATGATGGCCTTCGATCAGGTAAACGGTGCTGTGGTTGTCGGGATCGTAGGCGTTGTAGTCTACGGCATCGAAGTGGTGCCAGTGCCATTCAAAGGCGGAGTAGGTGCCTTTTCGGCCTGGAAAGGAAAAGTGGGTGTAGCTCTTGATTTCATGGCGATCGCCAATGGGGTGCAGCCGATCGTCTTGGTGAAAGGGGGTCGCTTGGAAGGTTTCGGCGGCATCTCCCCCCATACGGTGATTGAGGACGCCATCGGCATAGACCTGGACACCGGCCTGGTGGAGCGACCCGATCGCGTCTAGATATTGTTGGCGGGTGCCATATTTGGTGGCGACGGTATCCCGCTGATTAAATTCGCCCAAATCGTACATGTCATAGACGCCATAGCCCACGTCATAAGCCCCGCTAAAGCCTTTGTAGGCGGGGGGTAGCCACAGGGCGGTAAAGCCAGCATCGGCTAGGGCTTGGGCATTTTGGTTCACTTCATCCCAGAGATGGCCACCGGTGGGGGTATACCAGTGGAAGCACTGCATCATCACGCCATTGATCTCAGCCATTGTCGGCATCCTTAAATATGGAGGAACAACTCTAGAACTCTTGAATACAAGGGGCTACGGGGAAAATATCCTCACTTCCAAAGCATATTCTCACCTAAGCAATGCACCATCACTTCATAGTTTGGCTGCCCTACTCGCAGAACAGCGGGAAATCTCGCAAAGAATACGGGATCCTCGGGATACCCGAGCAATGTTCTGCCCACACAACCGATCAAATCATCCCGACTTCTACGCAGATCCCTGTCAAAAGAAACATATGGTGTGATGAGTCACTACGCTGATGGTCGATCTATGTTGGTTGGTGCTTGAAACCTTAGGCCCCGATTGTTGGCAGGCCCAGCAACAGGCTGCCATGGCGGGGGCGATCGCCCCCGGTCAAGCCGCACAATCCCGCTCCCTCAAAACAACTGCCGTACCGGCCCCTGCGGTTGCGGCGATCTCAACAATGACCGTCGAGGGGACCCCGGCCTTGGCCCCTCCTTGCATAACCGCCAAAAAAGTCGCTGAGCCCTGTGAAGCGCCGGTTCGCAGGCAGCCCATTGCCCGCATTAATAACCGTCCTGTGATTGAGGCGACCTTTATTCCCCAGACCGCCCCTCGGCCAAGCGCCCCCCAGCAGGACGCCCCCCAAGGGCCGACCTCTGGCCCGCAACTCTATCGCCAACGCCAGTTGTCGTTGCAATCGGGGCACCTCTACACCCGTTTGCCGGTCGAGAGCTTTGTTAATCAATGGCGCACCGCCACCCAACAACCCACCTACCAAAATTGGCTGCAACTCCTGAGCCAAGAAGCCGAAGCCACCGCTGCGGGGCAAGGGCCAAATCGTCTGGAGGTGATTGTGGGGGATTCTCTGGGGCTGTGGCTCCCCCCAGATACCCTGCCCCGCGATCGCCTCTGGCTCAACCAAAGTATCTCGGGGGATACCACCGCTGGGGTGTTGCGACGGCTCGACACCTTTGGGGCCACTCGACCGACGGTGATTCATTTGATGATTGGGGTGAATGATCTCAAAAACAATGTTCCGGAAGCGGAGATTGTCAGCAATTTCCGGGCGATTATCACGCGGTTGCAGCGTCAATATCCCCAAGCTCAGCTTGTCGTTTACTCAGTGTTGCCCACTCGCCGGGATGACATTAGTAATGGACGGGTGCGATCGCTCAACCAGCACATCGCCTATCTCGCCAGCCATCACCGTATCGATCATCGCGATATGTTGGGCTTGTTTGGCGATCAGGGCGGTGCCCTCCGCACAGACCTCACCACCGATGGCCTACACCTAAACCGGCAAGGCTATAGTCTTTGGCAACAGGTCATCGTCGCAGCCACCAATCGGGTTTAACCCAATGACATCAGCCCTTTGAAGACAGCAGAACAGTTTGATGTTGCGGCACCTCTGCGGCGACTTGTGGGGGTTCTGTGCGGTGGGGTATTGCGATCGCGGGCTTTAACGGGCATGGGTCTGATGCACTGGGCGGCGATGCCTTTGGGCCGCGATGCCTTTGAGCGGCGCGGCTTCGAGTTGACAACTT
>CAYGVA010000347.1:0-3710 GCA_964353225.1 uncultured Leptolyngbya sp. | reverse complement strand
CCGGTGGGAATGGGGCAAAATCGCGACCCTAGTGACTAATCGCTAACGCCTGAGGCGGAGGGTGAATACTGCATTGACGGGCTTATTAAGATGAGTGATGAGCAGCCCAATATTCTGGCTAGCTGGCAAATAGGCCGTGGAGCGCGTTTAATAGAAGGGGGAATGCTATCTATAAGCAGTTACGATCTAGTTAAAACCTTCCCTGAAGGAGATCTGCGTCACCGTTGAGCCTTGCCACTTGTTACGCTACCTTGATGAGCAGAGCTTTCGGCAACAGATGCAAGGGTAGCATTCAGGATTGGTTACTGAAGGATCTAGGCCAGCCTTTTGATCGTCGGATCACTTATAAGCAGCTACATGGGAAAACTCAAGCGCTCTGCTTCCTTTATTCTGTTTACCTTGGCGAGGTTGGTTATGAAATATGTCTAAACCTTCCGACAGAATTAATGACAATAAACTGACCATTAGAATTGATGGTCCTTACTTCCCATTCGATAAATTCGTCAAGGCAATTGAAAATTTCGATTCCATCCTGAGGGAAATAGACAGAGAAACCTCAGAGGATGGAAAACCTACCATAGCTTGGTCTATTGACAGCTTAAGCGAAGGCAGTTTGATATTGACTGCTCAGGGTAGTCCATGTAAAGAAGACGTGGCTTTTGAGAGGACTTTTGAGGTAGTCGATTCTTTTGCCGCTGGATTTGAATCCTTAAGACGAAACTCAGACCGTCCAGCAGGCTTTTCGAAAGCAGCCATGAAAAGCACGAAATCTTTAGCTGAGTTGCTTAACCCTGATGATTTTGCGGAACTCAATTTTATGGCTAAAGGGTGGAAGTTTAGCCAGATGGACGAAGTGGCAGACAACTTGTTGCAAGAGCCCAGGAAAAACTACAAATCTTGGGGATCTGTTGTCGGCAAAATGATTTCACTAAATAACGAAAAGAAAACCCGTTTCGGAATTAGAACGAAGCAGCAAAGTAAATCTATCAACTGTTTCCTGGACGGGGAAACCTTATTTAAAACTGCTCTTGAAGCGATAGAAAAAAAACAAGTTGTTTATGTGTATGGTGAGATTAGGCAGATTTGGAATGGAAGAAAAGTAAATATAAAAGCAAAGGAGATAAGACCTCTGGAGCAAGATACTAAGCAATCATCTTCTGCTAATCTACTTGATCGGATGAGGGCACTCAGGGGCTCTAGTGAATAGTATGGCAAAGCCAAAGCCAAAGCATTATGTCGATTCCTGTATATTAATCGGCTATTTGAATGAAGAGACAGACAAGTTCAAGGCTTGCAGGGATGTTATTCAGGCAGCTGAAGACGGTGTGATAGAAGTCTTCACATCTGAATTGACTGGAGTTGAACTAATAAAGCTGGGCAAAGAAGGGGAGTTTAGCAATGACGAGGAAATGGACTCGATTATTGAAGACTTAATTCATAACTCAAGTTGGCTTCAGACCTTGTCATTTGAGCGAGAGATGGCAACAATAACTAGAAATCTTAGAAGAAAATATAGGCTTAAATCATTTGATGCTATCCACCTTGCAAGTGCAATAAGGCATAGGGTTGATTATTTTGATACAACAGATCTTTCGGATTTTCGGAAGCATGGAATGCCAGATAGCATAGGTTATCCGCCAGAATACGATCCCGTCGTAATCCAGTACCCAGCGGTGGAAGGATATACATCTAGTTCAGGACCTATCTTGGAATTGCTTGAGGATCGAGAAAGGTTGGAAAGGCAGTATAAGGACCTTGATAGGGATTGATCAGGGTTCTCTGACAGCGCCCTGAACTCCTTTGCGGGTACCTGAGATTAGTAAAAACATAAAATTTTAGTTGTCTTTCTATATAGGCTGGAGAAGCTTAATTTGCATTAAGCCAATTAATTTTTGAACAGCCCATAAAGTGATCGACATTCAAATTTACAGTCTACTCCCCTTGCAGCAAGGGCTTCAGAGTGATCATCATGAAATTCAAATGCCTTAACAGCTGAGGAAAATAATTTTTCCTGGTTTACGAAGGTCAATAATTACTTTGAAAATGGCTCCTGATTGTCTTTCTTTTCATCTCGATTTCTGTTTTTGGTGAGCAGGCTTATAGGCTTATTTATGGGTTGTTTTTTGTTTTGACTTTTGGGCTGATTAGTAGTTGAAAAGAACTATTGAGTGCTACGCACTACGGTTTCTCATGGCACGAGAAGGTGGCTTTCTCTGGGATTGTGTTCGTTTTCTCGACCATGCCGCCAAGCTGCGCTTTATCCAGCGGGTGAGTGGTTACTATCGCTTCACTCATGATCTGCTCCGCAAGCATTTTGCATACGGCGATCTCCCCAGCTATCCCTCCCGCCAACCCAGGCGGATTAACCCAGTATCGCCATGGCTTCTATCCTGTTTTTAGCAGAAAGATTTCCCCCCGATATTGGCGGTGTGGCCCGCAGCGCCGGACGCATTGCCGAGGCCCTGACCCACCTCAACCGACAGGTGACCGTACTGACCTGGAGTCGATACCTGCCGCCGGGAGAACTATCTGCCCCAGAGCGCGCGGGTGGCTTGACGGTGTATCGCCTGGGGATGTATCGCCATTGGGACATGACCCTGCCCCAAACCTTAAACGTGCTCAGCGGTTTACTGACCCTGGCTGCTGAACCTCCCGCCTTGGTGTGGGGACATTACCTATTTCCCGCTGGGTTTCTGGCCGTGTACTTTGCCCAGCTCCAGGGATTGCCATCGGTGGTGAGTGCGCGGGGCAACGATATCGATCGCCTCATGTTTCCGCCAGGAGACTTTGCCCGACTGCAATGGACCCTAAAGAACGCCACCGCGATTACGACCGTGAGCCAGGATATGATTCGCAAGATTCAGATTTTGAGCCAGCGCACCGCCCAGCTCCACAAAAACGTGGTGGATACCGATGTCTTTTGTCCAAAGGCATCCCCAAGCGACAAGAACTGGCTCAAGCAACAGCTCGGCATTGCTGCCAATGAGGTCGTTTTGGGGTTTTCGGGGGAACTGCGAGAGAAAAAGGGGCAGCAGTTTTTGCTGGAAGCGTTACGACAGGTGCAATCGGTGCGGCCAGCGGTGCTGCTGATCATTGGGGAGTTGCGGGCTGAGAGCCAAACCCTGGTGCAGACTTTTCGCAGTCAGTTTCCTGAGGCGGGCGATCGCATCCTCATCACCGGTCATCTAGAGTCTGTTGTGACCGTGGCCCACCATTTGCAGCTCTGTGATGTTTACCTGCAACCCTCGTTGTGGGATGGGTTACCCAATGCCCTGCTGGAGGCGATGGCCTGTGGTTGTGTCTGTATTGCCAGCGATGCCGGGGGCATTCCTGAGGTGATCACCTCGGGGGAGCAGGGCTATGTGCTCTCTCGCAACCAGCTCCATTACTTGGGGGAAGCGGTGGTGGAGGTGTTGGCGTTGCCAGCGCCAGAGCGGGAAAAGATGGGAGGGGCAGCGCGATCGCACATCTGCCGACATTACGCGCTCCCCCAAGAGCCTGATTTCCTCAAGGGGCTGCTGAGCGAGATGGGATGTTTACGTTAAAGCGTTGATAAAGGTGGGATGGACAGGGTAGACGCCGTAAAACCACTGATCTAGATTCCAGTGAACGCTTTATATCGAAGACGCCCTGGGGCTTAGGGATTGATACAACTCGATCAGGCGTTGATGGGCGATGCCCCAGGTGAAATGCTGCTCCACTTGGCATCG
>CAYGVA010000346.1:0-3730 GCA_964353225.1 uncultured Leptolyngbya sp. | reverse complement strand
CTTTTGGGTTGACCGAAAACTTGGGTGCCGCTACTGATTGGAAATCTCCCGCTGCACCGCTAAACCAATCTCTAAAGCTTCCTGTAAAAACTGCTGATATTCTGTGGCTTGGCTGTTGATCTGCAAGGTTTGCAACGTGGCCAGGTTGGTTTCGATGGTGCTAAACAATGCCTGTCGCCGCTGAATTAAGGATCGATGGCGACGCAGAATTTTTTCGGTCATCAAGGCTGAGATCAAACTGTCGCGGGTGGCCTCTAGGGCGGTGATCACCTCACTGCGGTTGGGCAGCCCCAATGCCGCTGCGGGGACAGTGCCCAGTTCATCCATCACCTGCACCGCCTGCACAATGTCGTTATGGCGATCGACCTCGTCCAACAGATGGGCCAGGGGTTTGAGGGTTTTGTAGCGGGTCCATTGGTAACTGTGCCAAGCGATCGCGATCGCCCCCGTCAGCCCTGCCACTAGCCCCAGCAACACCGCCAGGTTGTCACCCAGACCCGGCCAACTGCGCACCACCACCAGCCCTAACCCGAGGCAAATAATAAAAATCACCACCAGCACCGTGCCCTCAGTGATCAAAAAGGAAAGCAACCGCCGGGTTGAACGCAGGGCCGAGGGCCGGACAATGCCCCCCATAAACACCTGACCAATGTCGAGTTCGGTGAGGGTCTCAAGTTGTGACGTCGTAATCGAGAGGGGTTTTAAATCAGATTGCATCAGTAATGTTTAGCTGCCAAAAATAAGCGATCGCAGGCTGATCAGCACTTGGGCGTAGAAGTTGCCCTCCAGGTTGCGAAACAGTTGAAAGGGCTCCCCCGGCGAGCCGAAAAAGGGGCGCAGGGTCCAACCCAGTTGACTGCCCACCAAACCGTAGAGCACCACCCAAGACAGCAGCAGATTACTGCGGATTTTGGGGGTCTTAGGGCTGAAGTTCATCACCGCTTTTACCCCCTTATAAAATAGGTTCACCCCGACAAATCCGGTTAGGGAAAAGATTGCCACATTTAGCAGCAAGAAAAAGTGATAGTCGCGGATGGAAATCAAAAAGAATAGGGTGACCGGGGCAAAGCTAAACAGCAACACACTAATCACCGACACCGTGGTCAAACTCATGACGGTGTATTGCTTAAAGTCCGCCTTAGACCCAAACAGAATGTCAAAGAAATAGAGGGTCGGCAAACAAATTAGCAGGGTTAGCAGGTACAGCGCCGGGAGTTTGGCCATGGACACCAGCATTTGCTGCCAGCCATTAGAGGCTCCAATGATGGCCCCATAGATGGCAAAGAACAGGGAGCTGGCAATGATCAGCGATAGGATTTTAGACTCGATTTTGATGCCATCACGGACTTCGTTTAAGAAGACATCGCGATCGCGAAGCAAGGTAATTAAGGTCGAGAAATGGTTCATGGCTGGGTTCGGGGGTGACTGGGGGGTGACCGTTCATCCAGAGCTTAGCCAGACCCAGGGTGGGATTAAGTCGGATTCGGTCGGGGGTCGGGATGCTGAGCAACGCCTTACCCCATCTATATTCATCCCGATGGTTATGTCCCGCTGCCGGTGGGTGTCATTCTTTGCCAAATCTTGACAGTTTTGTCGCCGCTGCCGCTGACCATCATCTGCCCATCGAGGCTACAGGCGACCGCCAAAATCTCGGCCCGATGCCCGCTAAGGGTTTCGAGCAGTTCGCCCGCCCGCCATCGCTTGATGGTTTTGTCATGACTGCCACTCACCAAGATCTGATTGTCGGCAGTAAAGGCTAAGGCACTCACCGCTTTGCTGTGGCCCTTGAGCTTGGCAAGGGTCTTTTTGCGATCGCAATCCCACAGCAAAATCTCGTGGCCATGACCGGCGGCGAGGCGATCGCCCTGGGGGCTAAAGGCCAAAGATAAGACGGGGGGCTTGATGGGCAGCGATCGCGCCTTACCCGTTTTGAGATTGCGGATGGCAATGTGCTTGCCCACGCCCCCATAGGCGATAGTTTTGCCATCCCGACCCATCGCTAAGGCTAAAACCGCCTCTTCATAATCCCTCAGACTATAAATTTCTTTGCCCAATTTCACATCCCACAACCGCACCGTCCAATCTCGACTGGCACTCACCAATACTGAGCTGGCGGGGTGAAAGGCCAGGGCCGTCACCGTATCGGCATGCCCCGAGAACAACCCCCTAAAGGCCTGCACCAGTTTGCCAGATCGCACCTCCCAAATGCGGATGGTTTGATCCACCCCACCGCTGGCAATCCACTTGCCGTCCCCACTCACGGCCAAGGCGCAAACCGCCCGGTCATGGCCCTTGAGGGTTTTTAAGGCGCGCCCCGTTTGGGCATTCCAAATTTTGATGGTGTGGTCGTGGCTACCGGTGATCAGCTTGCTGCCATCGGGGGTGATGGCGACGGCAGCAACCGGACCTTTGTGGCTGGTCAGGGTATGGATGCAGGTCCAGGGGGTTGTCTGGGGTGGGGTCGCCCTAAACGGGGAAGCGGTGGCTGAAGCTGGCGGCGCGTTGGCTTTTAGCTCGGCCACCTTGGCGAAGTCGGCCTCGGCTTGCAGGTTAAAGCCCAGCTTTTCGAGGGCAAAGGCGCGGGCATTGTAGGCGTTGAGGTGGTCGGGCTGTTTACGAATGGCTTGGGTGAAGCTGGCGATCGCTTGGGTATCGTTCCCGATTTGCAGGTAAGCCATGCCGTCTTGGTAGTATTTGTCGGCGCTGACAACATGCACCGACACTTGGGGCATAACCGGCTCTGGGTCAAAGGCATCGAGCTGGATCAGTTGCTCGTAGGCTTCTTTGATCAGCGCAAACTTGGCCTGCGCTTGACTCAACTGCGCTGGATCGTTGGCAAATTTATCGGGGTGCCACTGCTGGGCAAGGTGGCGGTACGCCTTTTTGATCGCGTCTTTAGAGCAGCCCGGTTCTAAACCAAGCGCCTGATAGTAGTCGTAGAAGGTGGCCATGGGGGTTGGCGCTATCGGTTAGGGGAATGGGTGGGATTGTTATGGATGCGCCTAATATTTCACACGCAAACGATGAACGGCAATTTACGAGGGACGATTTTGTCGCCCGTGATAAACCTTGAGGATCAGGACTTCATCTTCCAAGAGGGTGTAGTGAAGAATGTAGCCATATTTGCCAAATTTAACCCGCAGCTTTCTCAATCCTGGAGCCGCAGCAATGGGTGTGCCCCGCCGTGGAGTCTGCACCAGGCTTTTGCCTGCATCGACAATGATTTTCAAGGCACGAGTTGCGGCTTCTGGGTTTTGGATTTTTAGGAACTGGTATTGGCGATCTAGGTCTGCAAGCGCTGCCCGTGACCAAACTACTGTGGGCATGGCTGCTCAGAATCAGTCCCTAAGCTATCGACCCAGGCTTCGACTTGGTCGTGGGGGATGGCATCCTGCTGGTAGTTGGCCAAAACCGCTAGACTTTGCTGCGCCATTTCTGCTTCGGTACGGGGCGAGAAGTTCAGGTTTTCGTCAAGCTCACCAAAGGTTTCGTCGGTCTTGGTGGTGGGCTGATTTTGATCTTCCAGCAACCGCACCCCTGCCAATAAAACTTCGAGAGGGGTTTGGTAGGTGCCACGGGCGATTTGATGTTGTACCAATTGCGCGAGTTCAGGTGGCAGGGTCACTTCCATGGCAGGGCAGGTCTGTAACGACTGCTCCTATGGTAGCTACTGACTGGGTTTTCCCGAGGGGCTGGGTTGGGTTGGCGCGGCGCGAACCATGGCGGGTGC
>CAYGVA010000345.1:0-3738 GCA_964353225.1 uncultured Leptolyngbya sp. | reverse complement strand
GCTAACCAGTTTGAACAAAGCCTGTTTTTCTTTCTTTAAAGAATCAACCCTAGGGATGGGAGGGAATGGCTAGGGTTTAGCCGCAATGGGTGGTCACCCAATCCGTAATGGCCTCAATCAGCCGATCTAATTCCGTTTCGAGGGTGAAGTAGTGGACACAGGCCCGGACACAACTGGGGTACCGCAAGGTGCGAATTAAAATCCCGGTGGTCTCTAGATCCTCCACTAACCGGGCATGATATTTGGCCGAAGGCTGACGCTGCGCTAAGACCTGAAACGAGACTAGGCCAGAGCGGGGGGGCTCGGGCATTAGGCACTGCACCTCTGGAATCCCCTGTAGGGCTTTCCAGAGGTAGCGACTGAGATCGCCAATGCGTTGATAGCGATCCTCGGCACTGCCCCATTGGTCGTGGATCGCTAGGGCAGCCCGCAACCCTGGCATCAGGGCATAGTCAGAGGTGGCAACTTCGTAGCGGCGGTTATCGATTTCCCAACCGGTGGGTTGGCCCTGGGCATCAATGGTGATGCCGCGCCAGCCAATGTAGGTGGGGGCAATGCGATCGCGCATTTCCGCCCGACCGTAATACCCCCCCAAACCCGCAGGGCCACAGCACCACTTGTGCCCCGTAAACGCATAAAAATCGACTTCGGTTGCCCCTAGGTCAAGGGGCAACATCCCCACTGACTGGGCGGCATCCACCAAGACCCAAACGGGGTTGGGGCGCTGATGGCAGAGCTGCACAATCTCCGTCAAGGGCAGCACATCTCCGGTATTCCACAGGACATGGCTAATGATGAGCAGGCGGGTACGGGGCTGTAGATGGGCATCAATAACGGCGATTGGATCGTCCCCTGGGGCGAGTTTCAATAGGGGAAAGATATCGACCTCGACGCTAAATCGACGACTGATCTCCTGGACCGTCGCGATGATTCCCTGGTGCTCACAGTCGGACATGAGAATGCGATCGCCCGCCTGCCAATCCAGCCCCCACAAGGGAATGTTGCAGCCCACCGTAACGTTTTCGGTCAGGGTGATGGTGTCGGTGGTCACCCCCATTTGCTGGGCGATCGCTGCACGGGTCGCGGCGCTTTCCTGCTGCAACCACCGGTTCACCGATCCTGAGAACGGTCCCTCCCGCTGCAACGTGAGGTGGGTTTCGTGCATGGCCGTGATGGCCGTGATGGGCATGGGGCCTTGGCCCCCATAATTGAAATATCCCTTGTTTTCGAGGGCCAAAAACTGTTGACGGTGGTGGTGGAGTTGCTCAGGATTGGTCTTTGCAGCGAAAGTTTCAGAAACCATGGCAGGGGTTAAAACGGTCAGACCGTATGGAGCTTAACGCGGCTACCCCTCATTCGGTCAGCAGTCCAGAATGAGGAACCACCCCAGCAGCCGGAACGACCCAGGGTCACCACAGTGGGGTATTATTGTCAATAAGTGTTTCACGTTTAATTGTCGCAAGCAAAGCTGCTAGTGCTTAAAATCAGAGGTTTGAGCGGTTTTCGAAGCCACAGTCGCGACCAGGTTATGCCTTAATCATGGTGATATCGCTCCGATTGACTTGCCTTTTTGAGCATCCGCTGGCCCTATCCTCAGGCAGATCGATGCATTTGCTTGGAAATTTGACGCAGCACCCCATAACCGTCTGCCCGAGTCCATTGCCCTTAGTCCTTCTTCCCCCAGTTAAACAACTTGTCTGCTAGTGCCCCCTGGTCCCATCGCTTCATGTTCCGGGGGACCCATTTGAGCCCCTCGGAAAAATCTGCTATCCCGGACAAGGTACTACAGGCCCCCCATTGGCTGACTAACGATCTGCTCTTTCATTACCAGCGCTGTAGCCGTCGGGCCTATTTAGACCGTTATGGCGATCGGGATCACGCGGATCCCCCCAGCGATTATTTACGCAAGATCAAGCAAGATAGCGCCGCCCACCGCGATCAAATCATGGCGGACTATCACCCCTGGCATCGCCCTGAGTTCCCTAAGGGGGATTGGCGGCAGGGCAGTCAGGCCACCGTCGCTTTGATGGCCGCAGGGGTAGACACCATTGCTGGTGGGGTGCTGATCAATCCATTGACCAATGGCGTCTATCTGGTCAGCAAGCCAGATTTACTGGTCAAGCAGTCGGGTTGGTCCCTGTGGGGCGACTGGCAGTATGAGCCCATCGACATCAAGCTAGGGAAAAAGCCCAAACTCGATTACCAAATCATTGCCGCCTATCACGCCTATGTGGTGTCCCAAGTGCAAGGCAACTGGCCTGAGGCGAGTTGGTTGGCCCTCCGGGAGGGGCGGTATTACGCGGTAGACCTGCCCCGGCAACTGCCCACCATGGCCGAGATCTTAGCGGCTTGTTTACAGGATCTGCTCCAGGACACCGCCCCCGATGTTTTTATTGCCCATAGCCGATGCGACCTCTGCCATTGGTTTAGCCAATGCTATGGCCAAGCAAAACAAGTTAATCATCTGTCCTTATTGCCTGGGGTCACCCCCGCTCGCTATACCCATCTGCAAACCTTAGGGCTGACAACGATGGAAACCTTAGCCCAAGCCCAACCGGCCCATTTGGCTAACATGCCTGGTTTTGGGGACACCGTGGCGGAGAAGTTGGTCCATCAAGCCCAAGCCACATCCCAGGGGCAGGCCATTGCCCGCACCCGGAGTCATCGGTTTCCCCTCACGCCCGCTGATCTCCCCAGCGCTGAGGTGGAGCTGTACTTTGATATTGAAGCGGCCCCAGACGTTAATTTGATTTATCTCCATGGGGTTTTGGTGGTCGATCATTGTCGCCAAACCGAAGTCTTCCATTCCCTCTTGGCCGAAACCCTAGATACGGAGCAGCAGGCTTGGGTGCAATTTTTGGCGGTGGTGCAGCGGTATCCCAACGCCCCCATCTATCACTTTTGCCCCTATGAAGCCCAAACGGTGCGTAAGCTCAGTCAGCAGTATGGCTCCCTAGCACCGGATGTGCTGGATACCTTGATAGATCGGTTTGTAGATATTCACCGCTGTGTCACAGAGGCGGTTACGTTGCCGGTGGAAAGCTACGCCCTCAAACACATTGCCCGCTGGATGGGCTTTCAATGGCGGGATGAGGGGGCCAATGGTGCGCAATCGATTTGCTGGTACAACGACTGGCTAGAAACTGGAGATCGCACCTACCTAGAGGCCATCCAGCGCTACAACGAGGACGATTGCCGCGCCACCTATCACGTCAAGCAATGGCTGAGTGAGTTTGCCCAGCCTTGGTGGCAGCAAGCGGCCTTACCCATAGCCGCCTCGCTTTAGTTTATGGGCGGTAAGGTACAGCGTCAGGTCACCCGTTTAGAAAAAGTTTGACAAAAGCGATCGCCCATAGGCACAATAGACAATGTCTTCTGGGACTGTAGTTCAATTGGTTAGAGCACCGCCCTGTCACGGCGGAAGTTGCGGGTTCGAATCCCGTCAGTCCCGTTAAAAGCTGTCTCCGTTGGCAACAAGTTGATTTCTGCCCCGATGTTCGGCGGCCTTTGTGTCCTAAACTTTTACACCACTATTCTTGCATCACTGTTCTAAAGAGAGCAATAACCTTCTGTATTTGTCGAAAGCAACGCAGCTAAGCGCTAGCAGGACAACGACACTATTCGACTACGGACTCTATCTAACGGCACTGTCCTGTTAAGGAGTGAGGTCTAGAATGTATATACAGTGATGCTTCTAGGCCAATGAACTGTATCTATTGCCAGAGTGAGCAAGTCGTC
>CAYGVA010000344.1:0-3739 GCA_964353225.1 uncultured Leptolyngbya sp. | reverse complement strand
ACACCAGGGCAGTGATCATTGCCCTGTTATATCCTTTTATGGATATAACAAGGAAACCATGAACCTATCTGAAATCCTGCAAGAACGCCTGGATGAACTGGGCTGGACCCCCTACAGGCTAACCCAGGAAATCATGAAGCTTAGAGCTATGGATGGTCCTGTGACGAAGCAGAGCAGCAGCGTAACCCGGTGGCTCAAGCAGCCTGAAAACAGCAAGCTAGAGAATATACAGGATGTGGTGCAAGCGTTGGGTGGCGAGATTGTTATCCGCTTCCCTAACGATTACACCGTCGAGTAGCCTGCAAACAGGTAATAGAACTGTTGCCGAGTCAATCATCGTCCGTTTGTCCTAATGGATCATCGGCAACAAGATCCAACATGTATTTCCTGGCTTCGACTGGCATAGCAGCCAGAATCTTCTGCAAGGTGTCTATTCGGATATTGGAACCATTACGGAATTTACTGATCTTGCCATCCGTTAATCCAGCGCCAACAGCAATATCTGTTCCTTTCAGGTGGTGACGATGCAAAGTCTCCCGAAACGCATCTGAAAAATTCATAACTACGGGGAGAGGTGAACATAACCACCATTTTGCTGTCTACGGTCGAAGTTATCGACCATAGACTCTAATCTGATTACGGAAAAGCACATAGTAAAGCAAATTGCCCCAGGGACATTATCTTATGGGACAAATCATCGTCCCATAAGATAATGTTTCCGCGTGATATGAGGTGATGCAATGGCAACCGATGGCCCTGCTCAGCTAGGTTTTAGTCTATGGACGTAACTGGACTCGAACCAGTGACCCCCACGATGTCAACGTGGTGCTCTAACCAACTGAGCTATACGTCCGGGCAGGCCCTACATTAGCACACACCCTGTAGGGGAAGCAATTTACAGCGCAAGTTCAGGCGAAAACTTGTGCTGACCTAACCCTAGGGCTGTTTGGAAAAGCGCCGGTAGAGGGTGTAAGCGATCGCAATCATGCTAAATGAAAACAGCGTCGTCAAGGTGCCCAGGGCATAGAGGGCGGGGGAGGTGACATTGGTGGTCATGCCAAACACCTCTAGGGGTAGGGTGTTGTACTGCCCCGACACCAGCGAGGTGCGCACAAACTCGTCATAGGAAAGGGTAAAGGTGAGAATGCCGATACCGATCAGTCCTGGAAAAATCAGCGGCAGCACAATTTCTTTGAACGTGGTGATATCGCTGGCCCCCAAGTCCCTAGCGGCTTCCTCATAGGAGGGGTTAAACCGATTAAACACCCCAATTAAAATCAAGAAGGCAAAGGGCACTGTCCAGGTGAGGTGAGCCCCAATACCAGAGGAAAACCAGTTGGTCTGAATTTGGAGCACCTGAAAAGAGATGCCAATGCCCAGAGAAATCAGGGTACCCGGCACCACCAGGCTAGAGATGGTCAGGTAGAACAGCGGTCGCGCGCCCCGAAACCGTTGACGGAAGGCCATGCTAGCCGCCACCCCGATGACGATCGCCAGTAGAGCAATGACCAAGCCTAGAATCAGCGATCGCTGGAAGGCATCCACAAAGCTACCCACCCGTTGCTCTCGGAAGACTTGCAGCAACCAATGGAAGCTAAAGCCCTTCACCGGAAAAGTCAGCCCCCCCTCTGGCCCCTGCATAGACAGCACAAAGATGGCAATCATCGGGCCATACAGAAAGCAGACAAACAGGGCAAAGACGGCGGCTAGGGGGTAGAAGGATCGCGATCGTGTTTGCATGGAAGGCGTATCTCAAAACGACTGCAAATCTGCTTCAGGGCACAGGCATTGCGCCCTGAAGACAGGGACTGATCTAAAACGCAGGCAATGCAGGCAAAGGTTCACCCAACCACTTTTGGGAGAAGTCGTCTAGCTCACCCCCTAGGCGCTTGTGATAGACAAACGTATTCACCCATTGCAGCAAGTCCACTTCACCTCGACGCAAACCAATGTGAGCGGGAGATTCCTTGATGATGAACTTACTCTCGATATTTTTGTCAGGGTTGTTTTTCGCCAATTCAGAGGCCACCACATTTCCCGTGGCAATCAAGTCCACCTGACCCGAAATCAATGATGATGCCGTCAGACTGTTGTCAGCAAATCGCTCAATTTGCACATCGTCTGCCACCGCGTCTGTCAGTTCCAAGTCCTCCAGGGTGCCTTGGGTGACGCCGATCTTGTAGCCGCCGAGATCGCTAAAGCCGCTGACGCCCACATCCGCTGCCCCATAGAGCCCTGAGAAGAAGGGCGCATAGGGTATCGAGAAGAAAATCGACTTGGCTCGCTCAGGATTGGCCCCCATGCTGGAGATCACCAAGTCAGCCTTGTTGGTTTGCAGGAACGGAATCCGGTTGTCACTCGTAACCGGGACCAGCTCCAGTTCCACCCCCAAATCCTCTGCTAACAGGGTGGCCACATCGATGTCGTAGCCTTCCAATTCGCCGCTAGCATCTACTGAGCCAAAGGGGGCAAAGTCTTGGGGTACGGCAATTTTGATGGTGCCCGCCTCGATAATCGCATCTAGGCTAGAAATGCTGGCAGCGGGGGCATCTTGAGCGGTGACGCTAGGGTTATTGCCGCCGCCGACACAGGCTACGGCCACTAAGGAAAAGACGCAAGCAACACAAGCAATTAAGGCGGTCTGCACCCACTTTCTAGGAAGCGGAAAACGCATAGGTAAACTCCTCACTGAATAGGCTCAAAGTAACAGGCTGGAAGTTTGCTAATGTATCTTGGATTACACTGCGATCCTAGCGGGCTAAGGTTTTCTCTAGTTTTCGGCTCAAGACTGAAATCGGAAAACAGATGCCGAAGTAAATGACCGCAGTGACCGAATACACAAACACCGGTTCGAACGTGACGTTGGTGAGGTTCGTGGCCGATCGCGCCAGCTCCACAAACCCAATGGCAGAGGCGAGGGACGTGCCCTTAATAACCTGAGCCAGGAAGCCAACGGTGGGGGCAATGGATAGGCTTAAGGCTTGGGGTAAAATCACCAGCCCCAATTGCTGGAAGTAATTGAGGCTCAAGGCTTTAGAGGCTTCCCATTGCTCCTTCGGAATCGCCTCCACAGAACCCCGCCAAATATCCCCCAAAAAAGCGCTTGTGAAGGTGGTGAGGGCGATGGTGGCGGAGGTCCAGGGACTAATTTCAACACCCAGAATGCTGAGGCCAAAAAAAGCTAACAAAAACTGAATCAGCAGGGGGGTCCCTTGGACGATTTCTGAGTAGATCCAACTCAGGTATTTCAGCGGTTTAATCGGGGAAATCCGCAGCAGCAGCAGCAGTAACCCCGCAATACCCCCACAGATAAACGCCACCGTTGAAAGCAGTAGGGTCCAGCGGGTGGCCCACAACAGGGCCGCAAGGATTTGTAGATGGCTAAAGTCCCTCATGGCTTAGGTATAGCGGGTGAATTTGAACAGGCGACGATGCAGCAGATGGGCCAGAAGCTTGAAGGTCAGGGCCAGGACAATGTAAATCAGGGCCACCGCTAAGTACACCTCAAAGTCTCGAAAGGTGCGTGATCGCAGAAAATTGCCCGCAAAGGTGAGTTCCTCCGCCGAGATTTGGGAGACCACGCTAGAGAGCAGCATGAGCAATACAATTTGGCCCGTCAACGCGGGGTAAATGTTGGCGATCGCCGGTTTTAAAATCACATGGCGAAACACCTGCATCCGCTTTAGCCCCAGGGAAAGCCCCGCTTCGATTTGGCTGGCATTAATCCCCTCGATACCGG
>CAYGVA010000343.1:0-3745 GCA_964353225.1 uncultured Leptolyngbya sp. | reverse complement strand
TATTTATAAGTAGCCAGGATTTTTTGCAATAAAAATGCATGGCTTTCAACCGAGAAATCACGCTAAATTTATACCTGGCAGGGGTTTGCCGAGGCGGTAAATTTCCTGACTCCCCTTTGGGCTGAGCTTGTCGTATGCTTTGCAGGCCGACATTGCCAACGCAAAGCTTCTCCAGCGGGGAAAGCCAGATTTACGACCAGCATCCCGTTTGACTCCGCCCAGAGAATGCCTATGTCAAGGCATTCGTTTTGTGCAGCCAATCAGGTCATTGCCACTGATTCGGTCCCAATTATGTTCGGGCACTTTCTATGGAAGATATTGGCCCCAGCTCGTTTTCAGCAGCGGCCTCTTGATATGAATCATTTAACTGGTATCCGACTCGATGAATTGTCTTAATCAAATCTGAGGGAGCACTCACCTCAGATAACTTTTTTCGCAACATTTTTATATGCCCTCGGACGGTTTCTTCTCCAGGCACTGCCTCTGAATCCCAGGCATGATTCAATAGGGTCGCAGCGCTAAGGGGGCGTTGCTGATTGCGTAGCAGTAATTCCAAAATGGCATATTCCTTCGGTGTCAAAGTGAGTACATGACTGCCATAGGCGGCCAAGCAACGACTGGAATCGATCCACAATTTCCCCCAGACTAACTGTGACGGCAAAAATGGATGACATCGGCGTAATAGAGCATTTACCCGCGCGATCAACTCTTCGACATGGAAGGGTTTTACGACATAATCATCGGCCCCAGCATTGAGCGCCTCTGCCTTGGCCGCGCCACCGTCACGTCCCGTTAACAACAAAATTGGCGTTTGCATGCCCCGATGTCGGACTTGCTGACATAGCTCAACACCATTGATGCCGGGCAATAAGATGTCTAACAACAATAGGTCATAGTCAAAGGCCGCCAACATCTGCAAACCGGTTTCACCATCTGTGACCCAATCACTGGCATAGGCATAACGCTTGAGGAGCAGCTTCAGGGTTTGCCCAACATCTTGATCGTCTTCCACAATTAAAATTTTCATGGCAATTTCAGCACCCGCAACCCTTTTCAGGTAGCTTTTTTCAAAATTTTGAACGGTTAATCCTCTCCGTCGCGATAATTTCGAGGTGTCAAAAAGTACATGGGCTTCAGCATTAAGGTCACGATATTTAGGTGCTTGTATCACCTGAGAGTCTGTTTCTAGTATTACAAGGCACAAAATGGAGTGGAGCCTTGCCGGATATATTATCTAAATTTTATGTATAAATATTTCAATTGGATGATCTACAGCACAATTCTAGCTTGCATCACAACTTCCTCACAAGAAAATATTAAAGTGGCAATATATTCGTTAAGAAAAACACCAAAATAATCTTTGGTCAAAAATATCTGTACTTGATTCTGAATTAATGCTGATTTTATTGGGTATTTGAGTCGGCTTTGAGTATGGTATTTGATTTGACTAAAGCTGTCTTTGGCCTGATGTTTTTTTCTTTTCAAGCTTAATAAAAAACAGGGGTTTAGATATGCTTGAAACTAATTTTATGGCGCAATTAAAAGCCCCTCCGATGATTGCTGGGGGCTGGTTTGAGGAGGTCTTGGGGCGGTTGAGTATCTATGTTGATCAAGCTGCTCCTAATAGTGTCTATGTCTATGATTTGGTCGATCAATATACCGTCTGTTGTTCTGAATTCTCGGTCCCAGCCTTGCTCGGTTATGCTGCCCATCAAACCGAAGCCATGGGAAAATTGGGTTTGTCAGAACTGATTCATCCCGCTGATGTTCAGTCCGTTGCCACCTATTTTCAGCAGTTTTGCACCCTAAAAACGGGCGAAATTATCACATTGGCCTATCGCATGAAGCGAGTCGATGGAACCTGGTGCTTATTGCGTTCTCAAGATACCGCGTTAATTACTGCCGTTGATGGCTTTCCGCTCAAGGTATTAGGTCTCGTCGCCGATATCTCTGATCCGCAACAATCCAAGATTGATCTGATCAAGATGTCCCATCTGGCGCTTCAGTATTGTCCTAGCCATGAGGAAGCCATGGCTTGACTCGCGTTCAAACCTTTTGCAAGGGGGATGCCATGGCAACCCTAATGAATTTAAGGATCTGTTGTCCCAACTGTGGCAATGTCGCCCACCGTCAACTTCTGGAGATCAGAAAGCCTGACAGCCTCAGGTGTGGTGATGCCCAAGTGCTCAAAACAGAATGTCCGATCTGTGATTACTTTCTGTGCATGGGGTGGGGCAGTGGTCAAGTGCTCGAAGCTTATATTCCCTGCCGGAGTGCCATCTCCACGGCAGACTAAAAACTCAAAAACATGACATCTAATGAAAACTATTTTAGTGATTGACGACAACCACGGTATCCGCAATGCGTTGTCAGATTGGTTTGCCCTAGAAGGCTTTCATTCGATTACTGCCGCTAATGGCTTCGTGGGCCTAGACCTGACTAAACTCCACCAACCTGACTTGGTGCTTTGCGACTTTAGAATGCCGACCATGAATGGTCTAGAAACCTTGGAAGTCTTAAGAAATGATCCAGCCATCAAACATATTCCCTTTTGGCTGCTGACCGCAGAGCTAGATTTAGACCATTTTTCACAAGGGACACAATTAGGGGCCAGTGGGTTTCTTAAAAAGCCGATCGAAATTGTGGACCTGAGCCGTGCTTTGCAAGTCATCGCTTAGGGCAACTAGGAAAGCAGAGGTCCTTTTGAATATTAGGGGGCATAGACCGATGAAGACCCAGAAAAACCGATCTCGATCCATCACACCCAGCTCGACGCCACTGCTCCCTGAGCGATTTGGGGACTGGTGGGTGGAGATCAAAACGCTGGAGCCTGACTGTCTCTATTACTTTGGTCCTTTTAGTCGCTCCCAAGAGGCTGAGCAAATGAGACCCTATTACGTCGAAGACTTAACCCAAGAAGGGGCGGGCAATGTCAGCGTGGTGATCAAGCAGTGTTATCCCAGTAATTTGACGATGGTGTTATAGCTGGCGAGGGTGAGCCTTGGGACATTTCCCGAAAAGAAAATACCCCACTGATTGTTCCCCAGTGGCATCCTGGGCCATGTCCCCTCGTAACTGTCCCCAATGTCGCGCTGGCTGAGCCTGCCTGAAAGGCATACGACTCCGCTCAGGGGGCGGTAACCGTCCCCTCAACAAAACATTTGGCTCTACCATAGGCTCTGGGATGAGCTGCGTTCATCCCACCCACAATTCTCATCCGCAATCCACCCCCATTTACCCCATGATTGACATTGAACAGGTTCGTAAAGTCGCTAACCTGGCCCGATTAGACCTGAGCGCTGAGGAAGAAACCCAGTTCACCACCCAGCTCAACGGCATTCTGGACTATGTAGAGCAACTCAGTGGACTGGATACGGCGGATGTGCCCCCTACCACCCGTGCCATTGAGGTGAGCAACATTACCCGCAGCGATCGCCTCGAAACCTTTCCTGACCGCGAGGCCATCTTCAACAACGCCCCCGACCAAGAGGGTGATTATTTCAAAGTGCCGAAGATCTTAGACAACAACGGCTAGGCGGTGCTTCGACTTTCCCCTCTCGGGAGGGGCTAGGGGTGGGGTTGATTCATTTGATAGAGAAAAAGCTGATAGGCCCTACGAGCCACCTCAAACATCGCGGCCATGTTGAGTGGCTGTCACGAAATCTCTACGAAGCGATCGTTGCAATGGCACAGCTAGTAACACTGTCCGCGAGGTCCAGGACGGCGGTGCGTCCTGGTGGTAGGC
>CAYGVA010000342.1:0-3761 GCA_964353225.1 uncultured Leptolyngbya sp. | reverse complement strand
TTGGCAGCAAGGGCAAGCTCTGGAGCTAGAGATTACGGATCTCAGTAGTCAGGGCGAGGGGGTGGGGCGCTGGGAGAACCGGGTGGTGTTTGTGCCGGATACGGTACCGGGAGATCGCATCCAGGCCCGTCTCGTCTTTATAAAGCCCACCTTCGGGCGGGGCAAGGTGCTGGAGATTCTGGAGCCGTCGGCGGATCGGGTCCGGCCTGCCTGCATCGTGGCGGATAAATGCGGGGGCTGCCAGTGGCAAACGATCGATTACCCAGCGCAACTGCGGGCCAAGGAGCAGCAGATCAAGGATGCCTTAGAGCGCATCGGCGGATTTAAGGATGTTCCGATCTCCCCGATCCTGGCCGCCAGCAACCCGTTGCGGTATCGCAATAAGGTGACCTATCCCCTGGCGCTATCGGCGGAAGGGCAGGTAAAAGCGGGCTACTACCGCAAAGGCACCCACCAAATCATTAACCTCAACCAATGCCCAGTGCAAGATGAGCGCTTGGACCCGCTACTGGCAGAGGTGAAACAAGATATTCAGAAACAAGGCTGGGGAATCTACGACCCAGAGCAAGGGACCCAAGGGCTGCGCCATATGGCGCTCCGCATCGGTCGCCGCACGGGGGAAATCTTGTTGACCCTGGTGAGTAGCACCTGGGATCTGCCTGAGATCGAAGCGTTGGCCGATGAATGGAAGGAGCGCTACCCGAACCTAGTGGGGGTCTGCGTCAACCTGAATGGGAATAAGGGCAACACCATTTTCGGTTCGGAAACCCGCTTTGTGGTGGGACGCCCCTATATAGAAGAACGGTTTGCGGGGCTACGGTTTTACATCTATCCCACCACATTCTTTCAGGTGTATACCGAGCAGGCCGAGCGGCTGTTAGGCGTCATTGTGGACCAGTTGGCGTTGACCGGTGAGGAGACCCTGGTAGATGCCTACAGTGGCATTGGCACATTAACGTTACCCCTAGCGCGACAGGTCAAAAAGGCATTGGGCTTGGAGGTTCAGCAGGAGGCCGTAGAGACAGCCCAGGAAAATGCCAAGCTGAATGGCATTAGGAATGTTCGCTTTCAGACCGGAACGGTGGCAACGTTATTGCCGAAGGTGGCTGAGAGTTTGGGGGGTCCACCGGATGTGGTGCTTTTGGATCCGCCTCGGAAGGGGTGTGATGGGGCGGTATTGACCGCATTGATCGAGCTCCATCCCCAGAAGATTGTCTATATGAGCTGTAACCCAGCGACCTTAGCCCGAGATCTCAAGCAGCTCTGTGGTGAGGGAGGCTACCACCTGCGGCAGATTCAGTCTGCTGACTTCTTTCCCCAAACCGCCCATGTGGAGTGTGTCGCGTTTCTGGTAGCGTAATGGGGAAATGCCGACGCCCATAACGCCATGAAGTTCAGTGAGATTGCCCAGCATCTCGGGATCACGGAGCAGTCTAGTCTGACTGGGCATCCCGATATTGACCCTGAAATCACCCAGGTGATGGGGGTGCAAGAGGCGGAAGCGAGCGCCATTACCTACATCGAAGGGGCCAAGTTTACCGCTTATGTGGGTACGACTGGGGCGGGTGCCTTAATTTTGCCGCCGGAACCCGCTTTACAGGCGCAGGCGATCGCCCGCGGGATTGCCTGGCTCAGTGCCAAGGATCCACGCTTAGCGTTTGCGCGAACGCTACCGTTGTTTTATCAACCTTTTCACCCAAGCGTAGGCATTCATCCCACGGCGGTGATTGACGAGACGGCGGTGCTCGGGAAAGGGGTGGCGATCGCGGCCAATGCCGTCATTCAAGCGGGGGTGACCCTCGGCGATGGGGTCCGCATCCATCCGAATGTGGTGGTGTATCCGGGGGTGACCATTGGCGATCGCACCGTCCTCCATGCCAATTGCGTCATCCATGAGCGCAGCCAGATTGGGTCTGACTGCGTGATCCATAGTGGGGCGGCGATCGGCTCTGAAGGATTTGGGTTCACCATGGCCCCGGACGGTTGGGAAAAGATTGAGCAGTCGGGAATCACGATTTTGGACGACTGCGTTGAGGTGGGCTGTAATAGCACCGTTGATCGCCCTGCCGTAGGCATCACCCGCATTGGCCGCAATACCAAACTGGATAACCAGGTCCACATTGGCCACAACTGCGAAATTGGCGAAAACTGCGTAATGGCAGCCCAGGTGGGCTTAGCGGGCCAAGTGCAGGTGGAGGATCAGGTGATCCTTGGCGGACAGGTGGGGGTAGCCAATCAGGTACAAATTGGCAAAGGCGTCAGGGCTGGGGCCAAAACCGGCATCCATAATCGGGTCGCCCCTGGCAGTACGATTCTGGGCAGTCCGGCGATTCCCTACCGGGAGTTTTTGAAATGTTCGGCAGTGTTCCACCGGTTGCCGGAAATGCAGAAATCGCTCAAAGACTTACAACGTCAAATGGCTACCCTGCAGCAGCAGATCGAGACGGCAGCGGAGCCCTAACGGGCATCTGCTCGGCCTAGCGGCCTAGGCAGTCAAGGGGCATCACCCCGGGCTGAATTTTCTTTCTGCCAATTTTTTCTTTGCCAACAGATCAATCGGCTGTCAATAATAAATGTCACGTCAGTGATGGTGGGCGGGGACAGCCATGGCCTTCGCCGCTCCCATCAAAACTACGGCAAGGTCTAGCGATGCAGGTATGGAGTCAATGGCGATGAAGCTCAGTGCGTTAGTAGAGCAGCTCGCCCAACAGGGTGTAGCACCAATGGTTTCTCTGGAAACTGATCCAACCTTAGAGGGGCTCTCTCCCATTGAGCAGGCCGAGCCCCAAACCCTGAGCTATATCAGCAGTGATCAGTACGCCCATCACATTGCGACCACACCAGCGGCAGCATTGATTTTGCCCCTAGCGCCCCATCTTCAAGCCCAGGCAACGGCGCGAGGGCTACCCTGGCTGGCAACAAAAATGCCACGGGCGCTGTTGGCCCAAGCGATCGGCTGCTTTTATCAACCGTTCCAACCAGAACCGGGCATCGATGCCACTGCGATCATCCACCCCAGCGTTCAACTGGGCCAAGACGTCTCCATCTCTGCCCATGTGGTGATCCAGGCGGGGGTCACCCTGGGGGATGGGGTTTGCATTCACCCGAATGTGGTGGTTTATCCAGGGGTGACCCTTGGCGATCGCACCGTTCTCCATGCCAATTGTGTGATTCATGAGCGCTCTCAAATTGGGCCAGATTGCGTGATTCACAGTGGGGTGGCGATCGGGGCCGAGGGCTTTGGATTTGTACCGATCCCAGAGGGCTGGCTCAAAATGCCCCAATCGGGCTACGTGATTTTAGAAGCAGGGGTTGAAATTGGCTGCAACTCAGCGGTGGATCGCCCTGCCCTGGGGGTGACGCGCATCGGCACCAACACCAAAATTGATAATCTGGTGCAAGTGGGCCACGGCTCTGATATTGGCCCGAACTGTGCGCTGGCCTCCCAAACTGGCTTAGCCGGGGCGGTCAAGCTCGGTCAGCGGGTGATCTTAGCCGGACAAGTGGGCGTTGCTGACTATGTAAAAGTGGGGGATGGGGCGATCGGCTCCGCCAAAGCTGGCATTAGTAGTAACGTTGCAGCGGGTGAGGTAGTGGCAGGCTACCCTGCAATTCCCCATAAACTCTGGCTCAAGCTCGCGGCAATCCAAAAGCGGTTACCGGAGATGTATCAACACTTTCGGCAAGTAAAGTGACCCGTTAAGCCATCACCGCGACTCGTACTGGTACGCCCTGAGTATTAGCCTTTTAATCTAGGAATG
>CAYGVA010000341.1:0-3790 GCA_964353225.1 uncultured Leptolyngbya sp. | reverse complement strand
CGGTGCCCACCCTATTGGCCACGGAGCAAGCCGCCCAGCGCCAGATCGATCCCCTGGGGGGCCGTTACTGGAAGGTGGTGAATCCCCAGGTGCAGAACCGGTTAGGGCAGCCCGTGGGCTTCAAGCTGATGCCGGGGGACAATATCCGTCCCTTTGCCCATCCCGAAGCGCCGATTATGAAGCGGGCTGGGTTCTTGGCCCAGCAGCTCTGGGTCACCCCCTATGACCCCGACGAAAATTTCCCGGCGGGTCCTTACCCCAATCAGCACCCCGGCGGTGAGGGGCTGCCGCAATGGACGGCGGGCGATCGCGATCTCGACAACACCGATGTCGTGCTCTGGTATGTCTTTGGCCACCACCACATCCCTCGCCCTGAGGACTGGCCGGTGATGCCCACGGCCTACAGCGGTTTTACCCTCAAACCGGTGGGCTTTTTTGACCAAAACCCAGCCCTAGATGTGCCGCCTTCGAATCCTAAAGCTGCCTGCCATTGAGGGGCGGTTTAGCGCCTGAAAGCAGGGAGGCGCGGTGGCGACAATGGCAACACCACCCGCCCACCCACATGGCCTGATAATCAGGCTGAATTTGGGCGAGCTGCGGAACAGCGCATCACGATAACCGAGATTGATTGCCCGCCTATGACAACTTATAGGCGGGCAACTAAGCTAAGCAAGATGACTCAGCGTTTACTGGTTGAGATAAGCCGACAAACAGGTGGGGGTGGTTTTGGTCCTGAGTTCAACAATTCCCTGAGACGGTAAAGGCTCATGGAACAGTTTTTCGAGCTGTTGGCGTTTTAACGTGCCAGGGCGCTCAGCACTTAAGCACAACAACCCCTTGCACAACAGGTCCGTGAGTTGGGCTTGGTTGGCTGGCGTCACAAACATTTGCCATTGGGGCTGGAGCCGTTGGATGGTTTGCATGAGTTGGTAAACCGCCTCATTAATTTGATAGGTGGTGAAATACGGATTTTCCGGCACGAATATCTCAATTTGGCGATCGGCCTCCTCTAGCCCCTCGGTGATCCGAAACCGTAACTCCGGTAGCAGAGAGAGGAATGCGGTTTCCTTGACGGGTAGCTGCAAGAGCCGCCGCTGTTGGAAATAGTTCTGCACTGCCCCATGAATGGCTTGGGTGGGGTTGTGAATGGTGCGACAGAAATAGGACCTTTGCGATTGTTCCGCCTGTTGGCTAATCAAGATATAGCCAAAGTTGACCGCCTTCAGCCCAGCCCCATGGAAATTGTCTAGCCATTGCTCTAGCTCGGCATGGTAGGCATCTAGGGTTTGCCCAAAGGGGGCATGGCTGTGGGGGACCGAGAAGAGAATGTCGTCGCGATCGGCGGTACACAGCACGAGCTGATGGGCGCTAGCCCCCTGCCACCAGCGGGCCAACTTGCTTTGATAGGTGTCGATATCAACCAAATCCGTCACGATAAAGACGTGGCCATAGGGGGTGAGGTGCTGGGCACTACCACTGATAATCGCGGCCAGAATTTCCTCGCCGGTTGCGCCCCCATCGCGAAAGCCCAAATCGCTTTTAGGGCTGGGCACAAAGGGGGGATTGGCCAAGATCGTATCGAAACGCCTTGCGCCAACCGGTGCATAGAGGCTGCCGTGGTGGAACTGAATGTTGCGAATATCGTTCAATTGGGCGTTAAACCGGGCAAATCGAATGGCGCGGGGGTTGAGATCAACCGCCGTCACCTGCTGGGCGTAACGACTGGCCACCAATCCTTGAATACCGCTCCCGCAGCAGAGATCCAGCACTTGCTTGGCGGGATAGCGAGGGGCCGTATATACCAGGCCCTGGCTATCGGCCCCCACATACATGACTGGGTTCTCAGGGATGTGGTCTTCTGAGAGCAGCATGTAGCGGTGATCGGTGGCAATGTATAGACCTTCTACACAAAAGATATCGACCCGTGATGCCCATTGATCGCCTCGGCGCACCAAGACCCCAAGCTGAACTAACACGGTGACCAGGTCATCGCCCAATAGCGCCTGTAAGCGGGGTTGGGGCAACGCGACGCGCAGCAAGAAAAGCCGGATCAGATCGTCTAGGTCCCCTTGGCTAAGCTTATAGCGATCGTAATACCGCAGACGGGTGGGTTCGATCGCCTGCAAAGCGTCAATGTCTAGGCGATCGCAAATATTCTCCAGGGTGTAGCCCGCTTGCTGTAGACAAGTGCGGACCTGCCCGAGCCGTTTCCGCAGCGAGAACTGGTCATCACCAAAGGGCTCTAGGGTTTGATGACTCACCGACGGGATGGGCGAATCCGCCACCTCGCCGGTGGGAGCCATTAATGGGGATGCAAGGCCATGTTGGGCCAGTTGCCCCTTCGCCCAAACCAGTTTTTGCGCCAGCTCCGCATGGGTCAGCCGCAGGTCTAGGCGCAGTTGATCTTGCCAACCGGTTTGGTTGGAGAGCATCGCCATCAACAGCTTGACCTCGTCAAAGCTATAGGTGATCGCCGCCGCTGCCCCTTGGGTCACAAATGGGCGGGGTACCCTAGCACTGACCTTGGCAGATAGCCGAACGGCACTGCTAAAACCGTTGCCGCTCAGAGGTTTTGGTTGGGGTTCTGCTGCCATGGGAGCAGTGGTGTTTAACAAGCGCCCTGGCAAGGTGTGGGGATGTTGGCCCTGCGCCGACAAATCCACTAGGGTGGACTGATTTAAGGGATCTAGCACCCAAACCACATCCTCCAGTACTCGGGTGTGGAGCGGTCCGACAAAAGGGGTTTCAGGGAAAAGGACACTGGTTTCTTTGTAGCGAGCACCCATGCTAGACAAGGCTTTTAACTCTGCGTCGGTCCAGGGACTGCGATCGCCCTCCCCAAAGAACAAGGCCCGATCGAGCTGGGCCATCAAGGCTGTCACTGCGGGCTGATCGGGTGGTAGCCCCTGGGGAATCACCGCATCGCCGACCTTGGACAAATGCGCTTCATAGTTTTGGACCCGAACATGCCGTTTAGAA
Source organism: uncultured Leptolyngbya sp. (assembly GCA_964353225.1). Lineage (GTDB taxonomy): Bacteria > Cyanobacteriota > Cyanobacteriia > Phormidesmidales > Phormidesmidaceae > PCC-6406. The sequence goes on along the minus strand of CAYGVA010000341.1, from coordinate 811 downwards.
ATCCACAGATTTTCAAGGGCTAAGTAATCGATATCGGTATTCAAAAAGGTCTGAATCGCCTCAGCAGGGGTTTCCACAATCGGCTGTCCGGCAATGTTGAAACTGGTATTCATCAGCACGGGCGGACCTTGGCGGAGCGCCACCAGTTGATGGCATAACTGGTGAAAGTAAGGATTCTCCGTTGCGGTCACGGTTTGAACCCGCCCAGTGCCATCAATGTGGGTGACCGCCGGAATCTGCTGCTGGAGTTCTGGTTTGATGGGCGCAATCATCAACATGAAGGGCGAATCGGTTTCTAGCTCAAAAACTTCAGAGACCGATTCCTGCGGGATCACCGGTGCAAAGGGCCGAAACGCCTCACGGAATTTCACCCGCGCATTCACAATGTCCTTCATTCGCGCAAAGGTCGGGTCAACCATAATCGAGCGATGGCCTAAGGCCCTAGGACCATATTCAGAGCCCCCTTCAAACCGAGCCACGATATGCCCTGCGGCTAGGGCCTGGGCACTACGGGCTAGCATCTCTGCCGGGGTTAGGGTTTCAAACTCAACCACATCTTGAAATTGCGCCACAGCCTGGGTGATCTGCGGTGGGCTGTAGGGGTGCCCCAGGGTGGCTTGCTTCAGCGCTGGGCGCGTCACACCTCCGGCGCTAGCGTAGGCCCATAGGGCTGCCCCGGCGGCAATACCGCTATCCCCGGCGGCGGGGAAAATGAAGATATCCCCTAGACCCAGCTTTTTAAACAGTTGATAGTTAGCCACCGAATTCAAGCCCACGCCACCGGCAATGCAGAGTTTTTTGAGGCCGGTTT
>CAYGVA010000340.1:0-3803 GCA_964353225.1 uncultured Leptolyngbya sp. | reverse complement strand
TTCAACGGCAGTGGCGTAGGGGCTGTTGACCAGAATCTCGACCGGGTGGGGAGCCTGTCGGGCCAGGGCGATCGCCCGATTCAAATGGCCCCAGCCGCCCCCCAAGGCGTAGATCAGCCAGCGATTGTCCTGAGCTTGAGCGGGCTGTAGTGGGGGTGATTTTGCTGCCCTGTGCCGATGCATCCGTTAGCTGGCGTCTAGGTCCATTTCGTAATCTTGGTCAGCTTCGTTTTCAAAGCTGGCGGCGTCGGCTTCGGTAAAGTCAACCCGACGACTGTCGGGATCGTAGTAGTAGCGATCGCGGTTGCTGTAGTAGTGATAGCCCCAATAGCTGCGACCGTAGCGGCCATAGCCGGGGTACAGGTCGTAATCATCCCTGTAGGGATCGGTGGTGGCAACCTGGCCATTACGACAGTGGGGGCAGCCTGCGGTGCTGGTGCGGCCACAGCGTCGCTTGACCAGAAAGCCGATTTTGCGATCGCAGGTACCATCCGGCCCAAACCCGTCCCCACTGCTGGCGCTCGCGGCGGTCGCCGCTCCTGATAAACCGACAGCCCCCATCGCGGGCTCGGTGGAGAGGGGAGGTGCTGATGCGGCTGGGGCGGCGGCGGTTGTGATCGCCACCACCGTGATCTCGTAGGGGCCGATCTGGAGGAGATCGCCCGCCACCACCGGTTGAAACGGCAGCGCTACCCCATTCACCTTAGCTCCGGTGCGACTGCCGCGATCGTTGATCAGGAGTTGCCCGTCGCCCACTTCGAGCAGGGCATGGTAGGGCTCAACGGCGTTATTGGGCAGCACCATGCGGCTGACCGCCTGGTCATCAAGGCGGCTGGGCATGACGGCGAAATCGCTACCGAAGGCGATCGGGGTCGCCAAGGTGGGATTAGACGGCTTGCCGGTGTTGGGGTCTGTCCATCGGAGCTGAACCTGCATTACTGACCCCCCGCCAGGTTGACGGCATAGGCTAAGGCGGCCTGCTGCTCAGGGGTGAGCACATCGAACCCAAAGCAGGCCATGGCGATCGGCACCAGCGGCGATCGGGTGGACATCACCGTCTCCTCATTGGCATCTCGCAGGGAGAGTTTATCGTCCTTGAGTTTTACTTTGTAGAGCGAGGTCTTGTCAGGGGTTTCCACTTCGTAGCCGTAGTCACGCTGCTTAATGCGATAAATCTGGGCATCGCTGCCATCTTCCAGCTTGTAGTCGCCATCGTCCTGAGCCCGCAAAATAAACAGCTCTTGGGTTTGCTCGGCGTTTTCCACCTTCCAATACCCATCCTGGGTGATCACATAGCCCAAGACCGCATCGTTGGGGTCTTTGATTTTGACCTTGCCGCTCTCATCGAGGGTGAAGCGGGCGATTTCCTGATCGTTGCCATCCACCAGCTTGGCCCCGTCCGCCCTGAATTTAATCGAGAAGGCTTCGCTGCCATCGTCCCGTTTAAATTTCAGTTTCTCGGCAGATGCCTGGGTTTCAGGGGTGGCGGCGGTATCGGTTCCAGCGGCAGGGGCAGCGGCGGCGGCCTGCTCTGTACTGGGGGATGGGGCCGCTTGTTCAGGAGGCGCGCTCGTGCAGGCAGTGAGGGTGAGCATCGCGGCACAGATGAGGCTGAGACGCCATCGGGCATAAGGGTGGGTCATGGGCGGATCTCCAATCGCAAATTCATCTTTTCCAATCGTTCCTCAGCTACTTTGCCGAGAGAGCTGTTTGGCTAAATTCAGGACGTGGTAAGCATTCAGCAAGAGCTGGGTGATCAGCCGCTCTAGATTCGTGGCGTTGCCGTAGCTGGGGTCGGCTTTGAGGCCCAGGGTGAAGCTGCGATCGCTAATTTTCAATCGCTTCAGCCGCACCGCCCGAGGCAGTTGAATGGCCTGCTGCACATCCTCTTGCAGCAGTTGGATGGCTCCGTAGCGTTTGCGTACAAACTGTAGGGTCAAATCGACCTCCACCCCTTTGGGCTTTTCTTTGCGCTTGAACTTGCTCTTGCCACTGCGGCTACGTTTCCAGCCATATTTGGCGATCGCCAAATCCGTGACGGTTAGCATCACCTCGGTGCCATCCACCAAGGTTCCTGCTAGGGTTAGCCAGTCATCTTGGTAGCGATCGATCTTCCAACCTCGACGATAGGGGTCGGGAATCGTGTCCACTTTTGTGGCCTTGCGGATGGTGGGTGAGCACCCCAGCTTGATGTGAAAGGGGGCCTCCCGCTCGGTATCGCGGCTGAGGGTGTCCAAAAGTTGAGGCACCAGTTGATAGCGCACATCCGGGATATTTAAGCCCTTCCAAAGGTGGCCAAGGACACCGCCGACAATGGCCGTAACAATGGCCAGAGGGAGCACCGTATAGAGCAGAAATGACACCTCAAGCGCTGCTGCCCCAAAAACCGTGGCGAAGGCAACCAGGATGCCGATCCACAAAAGTATGCCGACGAGCTTGAGTCGCTTTTCGATGATCTGGTCGTACTCGACCATTTTTTGGCAGTCGAGCTTGATCAGGGCTGCGGTCGCGGTCGCCTCGTAGATATTGTGGTTACGCTTTAACGCCGCTGGGTCAAATGCCATCGCTGCTCCTCCGCTGTGCGGGCGGTTTCGCCCGTTGGTTATCGGGTGGCTTCGTCACTATTATGCTGTTTCCCATGAACGCACCCCAAATTGCCTACATTTCTTTTGATGTCGTGCCTGCTCCTAAGGGGGCGGCTATCCATATTCAGGCGTTTGCCCAGGCCCTGGGTCAGCAGTTTGGCAGCGTGCAGTTGGTGACCGTCTCGCCCACCGAGTCCGTCATCGTCACGGCCCCGGCCCCTGGTATTCAGCAAACGGCGCTGCCAGCCCTGGGCAAAACCCTGATCGATCGCGTCTTGAGCTTTCGGCAAGCCCTGTGGGCGTGGCTCCAGGGCAAGTCTTTTGACATCATCCACATCCGCTCCCCTTTCGAGGGGTTTCCCATTGCCCTCCACAAGCCCAAGCTCTGCCGGCATTTAATCTTTGAGGTGAATGGGCTGCCCTCCATTGAGCTGAAGTATCGCTACCCCCAGGTGGCCGATGATGGCGAGCTGATGCACAAGCTGATCGCCCAAGAAGACACTTGCCTACAGGCTGCCGACCGTATTCTCACCCCCAGCCCCGTCACCCAGACCTATCTGGTGGAGCGGGGGGTGAAGGTGGATCGCATCCAGGTGATTGCCAATGGGGTGGACCTGAATGGCTTTCAATACCGGGCTCCGCTGCCTCAGCCTCCGAAGGTGAGCCCTGGGCGATCGCCCCTACAACTCCTCTATTTCGGCACCCTCTCCCCTTGGCAGGGGGTGGATTTAGCGATCGATGCCCTGCACTTGTACCGCCGTGATTTTGAGGCTGAGTTGACGATTATTGGCCCTGGCAAACCCAGCCAGCTCAAAACCCTGGAGAAGCTCGCCCACAAGTTGGATGTGGCCGATCAGGTGAAAATATTGGGGCCTATGCCATTGCCGGAACTGGTGGTGCAGATGCACCAAGCGGATGCCATTGTGGCCCCGCTGAAGGGGTGCGATCGCAATCTGGTCCAAGGCTGCTGCCCGCTGAAGGTACTGGAGGGGATGGCGACGGGGACGCCAGTAATCACCACAGATATCCCGGCGGTGCGGGCGATCGGCACGCCCGATATTCATTTTCTGGCGGTCAAGCCCAATTCATCGAAGGGGATCAAAGATGCGATGGGGCAGCTACGGGCGGATGAGGGTTTGCGGCTGAGCCTGTCAAAGCAGGCGCGATGCCAAGTGGAGCAGCATTTCACCTGGGGCATCGCCCATCAACGCCTGATCG
>CAYGVA010000339.1:0-3816 GCA_964353225.1 uncultured Leptolyngbya sp. | reverse complement strand
ACGAAGGAGGTGGCATTCAAGAGCAAACGGCAAAACAGTTGATCCATAACTCACAAGCTCATTGGGTACGCAGAAATAAACCAGACGGCCTAGAAACACAGCTCACCGGACAGATCGGGGTTGGAGAGACATGCTGGCGGTGAGCCAGTCGAGGGAAGGCAATGGTAGGTCCCTTATTGGATGTTTGTGACTGATTCAGACCCAAATGGTTCCGCTAAATAGGCATCTTTACCTATCTCAATACATCATGGTCAAGGGCCTACGGTTGGTGATGGACTGCCAGTCGTGCCCATATAGGTATGAGATAATCCCACCGGGTCATCGGACTGATCTCCGTTGGTTCAAGATCGCCATCCAGTTATTTTTGGCATATATCTCAGGAGCAGAGCGCCGCTATGGGCATCGTCGATTGGGCCATTGTGGCGATTTACGCCATTGTTGTGATTGCCATTGGGATTGTCGCCAGTCGCAAACAAACGAACACCGACGAGTATTTTCGGGGGGGGCGGCAGTTGCCTTGGTGGGCGATCGGTTTCTCGATTATCGCCACCTCGTTTTCCGCCGCTTCCCTGCTCGGCGGCCCTGGCGAGGGCTATACCCATGGCTTTCTTTATTTGCAGCTCCAACTGGGGGACCTGATCGGCTACGGCCTAGTGATTGCCCTGTTTTTGCCCTTTTTTGTGCAGCTCAACCTGACCACCGCCTATGAGTATTTGGAGCGGCGCTTCGATGCCAAAACCCGTTCCCTGGGCTCCCTCTGCTTTTTGCTATTTGTGATTGCTCGGTTAGGGGGGCTGCTCTATGCCGCCTCTCTGGTGGTTTCCACCGTGACGGGGTTGCCGCTCTATGGGGCGATCGTGCTGGTGGGGGCCGTCTCCATTGTCTACACCGCCACCGGGGGCATCACCGCTGTGGTTTGGACCGATGTGCTGCAATTCGGCATGATTTTTGTAGGGCTAGCGGCGGGTATTTGGGCGGCGGCGTCTGCTGTGCCAGGGGGATTGGGCGAACTGTGGCAAGCTGCCAGCGACGGCGGCAAACTCGCCGTGGTCAATCTCTCTTGGGAGCCGGAATCGATTCGGTCCCTACCCACGGCCCTCTTGGCCTATGGCACCCTGGCCTTTGCGGTGGCGGGCACCAATCAGCAATCGGTGCAGCGCTATGTGTCTTGCGCCGATGTGGAGTCCGGTCGCAAGGCAATTTTGCTGGGGTGGTTTTCGGGCTTTGTTGGGGTAGCAGCCACGCTGTTGCTGGGGGTGCTGCTCTTCGGGTTTTATTCCCTGAATGCGGGTCTGCCAGAAGACGTGCAGCCCGACGGGATTTTGTCTCACTTTATTGTCAACCAGGTGCCACCAGGGGCATCGGGCTTATTGGTGGCGGCGATTTTTGCGGCGGCCATGTCATCGATTGACTCGGCGTTGCATTCCCTGGCCACCTGTATGACCGTTGATTTTTACCAGCGTTATTCTAAAACGCCCAAAAATGAATTCCAGTCCCTCAACGTGGCGAAAGGGTTGATTGTGGTGTGGGGGATTTTAGGGATTCTTTCGGCGTTTTATGTCGCTTCAACGGGGGAGTCGTTATTACCCTTTTTGATTACCTACACCACCCTATTTTTGGGGCCGCTGCTGGGGATTTTTCTGATGGGGGTATTAATCCCTCGGGTGAATGCCACGGGCGCGTTTTATGGCACCATCGCAGCGGTGATTATTCTGGCCATTGGTACCGAATCGGGCTGGATGAGTTTTCCAGGGATTTGGCGTTCTGCGGTGATTGCCCCCGTAGCGGTGCTATTGGGCTGGCTGATGTCATTACTGGGGAGTCAGCCCTCCCGGAGATCGCTCATCGGCCTCACCCTATGGCATCAGGCCGATGAGGCTTAGAGTCAGTTGTGCCCTACGGAAAGACGAGGAGACGGCTGCTCGGCCCCCTGGGAAAGCTGATCCGGTTGCTGGCACTCGTCCTTGAGATGGCGCATGATTTCTCGATGGAGATCACTATTGATGCGAACCCCACGCTCCCCATCCTCTAGGCGGATGTCGTCCACATAGTAATTGAGGGAGAATTGGATGTAGGTATACCCTTCGTAATGGACGACCCGCTCCATGCGAATACCTGGCTCCTGCCACTCGCTGCGGGCTTGCTTGAAGCGATCGCGGAGCCACTGGAGTAATTCCTTAACGTAATCATCAATGCGAGTTTCTTCTCGCTGGGGCCGTAGGATTTTTTGATAGAGGCCCTGCGATCGCCGCTTGAGCAACTCAAGCTTACGCTCCCAGATACTGGAGAGGACATACTCATCCTGCCCGACCACATGGGGATCCCGTAGCCAGATCCGATACCAGGCCCGCACGAGACTAATCAAAGAGTCTGCATCGGCTGTTTCTTCTAATTGGACCGTGGTTTTTCCCTGCTGCAAATTCAGAAATGAGCGCTGCGGTCGGGAATGCTGCCGTACCGCCGTCACCCCAATCATTGCTAAGACCGTGCTGTACTCGTCATGAATCGTGACAATTTCATCGCGCTCTAATCCCCCTTCCTCTAAAAATTGCAGCGTCAGAATCAAAGCTTCTAAGGACTGTTCAATCTCTTCCAACTTCTCATTAACGGCATTCTCGGCCAGGAGCCGTTGTCGTCCATTCTCTTTTTTTTCTGAAAAATTATCGGCCGCTGTCGCCCAGTCGTAATAGTTTTCCAGGCAAGCCAATTTGGTCTCAATATTGCCCAAGGTATCGGGGTGGGCTTGAATGATTTCTTGCATCACTTGCTTGACCCGTTCCAGATCACAATTAGGACAGAACTCAATCGGTGTTGAAAAATAAACGGGCTCGATCGGGCGGCTCAGATTGGTGATTTTATGGCTTTGCATCACACTGTTGGGAATATAGACCTCAGTGTGAGCTTCAAACATATAGAAATGAGTCACCCTTACCCCAATTTTGCGCAAGATGCCCAGGTGACTGCTACTACCGCCATCACTTTCGATACGGAGCACATCACCAAACTGAAAAGGGCTGTCTAGCAGCAACACAATGCCACTAAAAAAGTTGGCCAAAATATCTTTGACCGCAAAGCCAATCACAAAGGCACCGCCCCCCAAGGTGAGCCAGGCACCGGTCAAATCTAGCCCAAAGCACAGTTGCAGAATGGCCGAGCTACCGGCAATGACGATCACCACCGGAATGACCCCTTCTACAAGTGGAATTAGGACCTCATCCCACATGGCTTCGGTGGTTTCAGCGTATTCCTTCAGGTAGTAGACCAGGACCTGTTTAAACAGGCGCAGGGACCAGTAACTGGACGCTAAGATGATGCCCCCTAACAGCGAACGATGCAGCCATGTAACCGTGCTCAGGGTTGTCGAGGTTTGGCTCGTGATTTTTAAGCACACCAGCACAAATAAGGTCAAGGCTGGATAGGCGGAGACATTCAGCGTTACTAGGGCAATGTCTCGCTCAAAGCGACGAAAGAGCGATCGCAATAAATAGAACAAAATCATATAAAGTCCCGCCGCCCCAGCGACCGTAATCATGAGGCTGATAATGATGTAGGCCACATCACGGAGAGCAGGGGGGAGTAGACCAATCATGATGACAATCAGGTTATCTAGAACGTAGTAATGGAATCGGCAACTCACTAGACAAGCGAGTACTGGGTGGGGCAGAACAGTCCTGAAACCCTCTTGAACCGGTGAGTCTCATTTGAGACGGACGCTGTATGGGTCAGGCACGCCATGGGCAGCTTAAGTTCCCCAACTTAGAACCTCATGGAGCATCCTCTTCTACACCGTCAACTGCAAAAGAAACTACGTCAATG
>CAYGVA010000338.1:0-3822 GCA_964353225.1 uncultured Leptolyngbya sp. | reverse complement strand
CCCATCGAAGATGAGCTTGCCGCCCAATCTATTGGTCATATTTCCTTTGTGATGGCACCGGGCTTGCGATCGCTACCGGTAGCGGCTCTCCACAATGGCGAGAACTTCTTGATTGAGGATTACAGCATTGCCCTGATGCCGAGTCTGAGTCTCACTAGCAATCGCCTGTCTAACCTTCAAGAGGCAGACATATTGGCCATGGGTGCTTCTGAGTTTTCCGAGCTGCCGCCTCTGGATGCAGTGCCTGTAGAGCTAGAGATTTTGGCTTCTTCTAGAGATGCTGATACCGGACTCAATGAAGCCTTTACCGTTGAGAATCTTTTGAAAGTCCGCCAAGAGGACCCAACCCCAATTCTGCACATTGCCACCCATGGGGAATTCAAAGGGGCTGCGGAGGAAGCCTACATTCAGTTTTGGGATAGGCAGTTGCGACTCAATGAAATTCGTGAATTGCAGTTAGATGCGCCGCAGCTTGACCTGCTGGTGCTGAGTGCTTGCAGAACTGCCTTGGGTGATCTCTTTGCAGAGTTGGGTTTTGCAGGTTTAGCTGTTCAAGCCGGTGCCCGCTCGGCGGTAGCCAGCTTGTGGCAAGTGGGTGACTTACAAACGGCTGGACTGATGGCAGAATTTTATTTTGAACTTGGGCGTGCCCCTTTTCGAGCCGAGGCATTACGCCAAGCCCAACTCGCTATGTTGAGGGGTGAGGTTTCCATTGAGGGTAGAACCTTGGCTTGGGAGGGAGGCAGCTATGAATTACCCCGACGGTTTGGTAGAGGTAATATTCAGCATCCTTATTACTGGTCTGGTTTTACCGTTGTAGGAAGTGCTTGGTAAACAATGGATAAATGTTTGCCAAGCAGGTATGCCTGGATATGTGAGCATTGAGATATCCTTAGAACATCCCTGTAAGGTCGGTTCCGTAGTCCACTACAGCCCAGGCCATGGCCCAGCACCAGCACAGCCCTAAGCCCGACTGGACCTCGCCCGTCAAAACTTCAAAAAAGTCCCCAGAGACAGGCTCCTTTGGCACCCTGCCGGTGCAACGACAGCCTGCCTCAGACCTTGATGCCGAGCAATCCGCCCAGCGCACCCCGCCTCGCCCCAACCTGCTCGATCGCCTCGCCACCCGTCGCCCCAGCCCCACCCAGGCCGCCGCACCTACCCTGCAAGCTAAGTCCATCGCCACCCTCGATGACCCCTACGATCGCGCCATGGCTCAGGAAGCCAAGGCGGTGGGCAATACCATTCAGGCCCCACCGACCCCAGCGGTACCGTCCCTAATAGCAGCCTCCATGCCGATCCAACGGGCGGCGATCGGGGCGAAAGGCGGCGATGTGAATGGCGATGTTGAGCAGCAGATTCAGCAGAAGCGGGGGCAGGGGCAGGCCCTCTCCGACAGCATTCGCATGCCCATGGAGCAGGCCTTTGGCAATGACTTCAGTGGCGTCCGCATCCACACCAATACCGAGTCTGATCAACTGAATCAGGCGGTGCAGGCCAAGGCCTTTACCACTGGGCAGGATATTTTCTTTAGCGGTGGTACCTATCAACCGGAGAGTCAAGGCGGGCAGGAGTTGCTGGCCCACGAGTTAACCCATGTGGTGCAGCAAACCGGGGGCAAGATCCGCCGCAAGTCCAATAAGCTACAGCTCAAAGCCCAGCCACCCCAAACCGAATCAGAAGAAGACCCTCAAATCGCAGCGCTGCAATCTGACCCCGCAGAATCCCAGAGCGCTGACGGTAACCCCAATGACGCCCCACAGGACACCCCCCAAAGCTCCCCAGCTCAGTCTGGACCGCAACAACCCGCTTCATCCGGGGCCCCAGCCAATGCTGATGGGGGAGGCAGTGCGTCCCCAGGACCAATTTCGAAGGAGGATGAGCAACCCCAATCGCAAAGCTCATCACCCATTACGTCTGGCTCACAGCCCCAAGGGCAAAGCTTAGCGGAGCAAGATCAAGAACAGCAACAGACCACGACATCCCCCGAACCGCAACAGACCAATGCTGAGGGGGTCGCCTCTAACCCCGCGGGTGCCCCTCAATCAGAGACCTTAAACGAACCAGAGCTAGAGCCTGATCAAAAGAATGCCGCCGAGCTAGACGAAATGACCGGCGCGGATGCCGAAGGTGCCGATGGCGACTCGGCGGCGGCGGAAACGCCCCCTGCCGATGGGGCTGATGGGACCGCACCCAATGATGGCGAGGGGGGAACTGCGGGTGAGGCTAATGGAGGGGGTGATGCCAGCGGCGAAGCTGCCCCCGCCGGGTCTGCCCCACCAGGGGGAACCCCACCCACAGCTCCTAGCCCGAATGATGATGGCAGTGGAGCACCAGCCCCCCCTGGGAGCGGGGCAACCGCTGGGGGCTCTTCAACACCCCAATCGGCTGAAGCGGATCCAGATTTCAAAGCCGCTATTACCCGCACCCAGAGTGCAGCAACAACTGGTAAGCGCCACGCCCCAGCAGCAGCCAAATCTCAAGAGGCCCAGGCAGCAGCAGTCAGCCCCACCAGTGAAGTTACCAGCCAAGCCCAAGCCAATCAGATTGATGAGATGGAGCAAGCGGAAACGCCGGGCTTCAATAAGGCGGCCTTTAAGGCCAAATTGATGGAGCGCATCCAGGCCACCACGCCCAAAACCCTGTCAGAAGCGGACACGTTTAAGAGCAATAACAAAATTGGGGCCGTTAAAGCGGAGCTAAGCGGCCAGGTCGATGCCGAGAAAACCGCCTCCCAAGCGCCCTTGGAGGAAAAAACCAAGGCATCTCCGGACACCTCTGGTATTGAACCCAAACCAGTGACGCCCCTCCCCGCTGCTGACGTGGGCACCGCCACCGAATCTGTGGGGGCTGAAAAAGCCATCCCCAAACCCAAACAACCGGCTGAAGTGGAGGCTCCGCTGCAGCAACAGACCCAGCAGCTAGATCAGCACATGGCGGATGCTGGGGTCACAGAAGAACAATTGGCCAATACCAATGAGCCGGAGTTTAAATCGGCTCTGGATGCGAAGCAGACCGCTAAAACCAGTGCGGCCACAGCGCCCGTTGCCTATCGACAGCAAGAGCAGGGCGAACTCGATCAAGCTAAAGCAGAGGCAGGGCAGGCTGCTCAGCAAAAGCTGCAAGGGATGCAGGGAGATCGCGCCGCCCTACTCGAACAGGTCTCAACCCAGCAGACCGGGGCCAAGGGTAAGGATGAGCAAGCCCGCGCCAAGGTAGCTGGGGAAATCCAGGCAATTTACGCCCAGAGCAAAGGCAAGGTCGAAGAGATCTTAGGGGGCATTGATGCCAAGGTCACGACGATCTTTGATCGGGGGGCAGCAGAAGCTCAACAGGCCTTTGAAACCCATGTGGATGAACAGATGCGGACCTATAAAGAGGAACGCTATGACGGCCTGACTGGGGCGGCACTTTGGCTCAAAGACAAGCTGCTGGGTATGCCTGACGACGTAAATAGGTTTTATATTGCAGGCCGTAATACCTACATCCAAGAAATGCATGGGGTGATCGACCAGGTGGTCGATATTATCGCCACGGAATTGTCATTGGCGAAGGCAGAGGTCGCCAATGGGCGGCAGCAGGTGCAGGAGTATGTGGGCCAACTGCCTGAAGATTTAAAGTCGGTGGGGGAAGAGGCCCTAGCGGATATTCAAACCAAGTTTGACAGTCTTGAGGAGTCTGTAGACGCCAAGCAAGATGAGCTAATTGACACCCTGGCGAACAAGTACAACCAGAAGCTGCAAGCGGTGGATGCCCGCATTGAAACCATGAAGGCGGCCCATGGGGGCCTGGTGGATAAGGCGGCGGGGGCGATCAAGGGGG
>CAYGVA010000337.1:0-3822 GCA_964353225.1 uncultured Leptolyngbya sp. | reverse complement strand
GCGCGTCGAGGTGGCGATCGCTAAAGTGAAAATTTTGCAGAAACTCTAGGGCCTGACTCAGCCCCATGGCAATCAGATAACCAAAATTGTCTGGCAGACGGCGGGCAAACAGCTCAAAGCTGGCCCGCCGCCGATCCAGCCCTTCCCCCGCGTAGCAGGCGGTCATGGTGAGCTGGTAGAGATCCGTCAACAAACTGTAGTCGTCAGGGGTGACCAGCAATGGCGCAAGGGTCATTTAGGATGTCCTCCCGTGGATTATGGTTATTTTAACCATAAATATCCAAGGTATTCCAGAAGGCTCATGAAGTTTTGATGGGAATTGAGCTGAAAATTCCGGTTTGAATCCTGGCTCTTGCCGAGACTTACGGTGATTCTAAGGTTTGAATCTTAAGGGTTTTTGGTGGTTTTCATGAATACCATGGACTCTGTTGCCCCTCAAACCATCCATTCGCCGACGATCATGAATCGGCGATCTCTGGGTGAGCACTGCCAGCAACGGGCACGGATAGTGGTCACGAAGCCACTGATAGCGGTGGTGTCCTAATGGGGACAGTTCATGACGTTCTAGCTGGCGCGAGGCCAGTAGATATATTTATATTTTTGAGGTCGATAAAGCCTCGTCCGTCTTTGTACGGTGGGGCTGCAAAGATTTTTTTGATTTGATGGAAAGGTGTTGGGAAAGCTGCCTTCTAATTGGGCATGGTACCCACAACAGGGTAGATCCCGGTCCCATTGCGCCTGAACCTGTAAAGGCTGGCAAAAGTGGTCTCAGACAGCGTTATTACTAAAGAGAACATCATGCAAAAACCCAATTCGTTTGGAAGTGCTTTCGATAAGCTGAAGCTCGCGCCTAAGACCCTGGCGGTTGCTGCAGGTGCTGGCTTGATGTTGGCGGGTGCGGTTCCCGCCCGTGCCTATGACCTGAGCGAAGTGGCAGGCGCAGACGATGCTGTGATCGTTGCTTCGACAACCACTTCCGTAACCGTTACGTCTTCCGTAACTGTCACCTCCTCTGTAACTGTCACCTCCTCTGTAACCGCGACATCAGCGACATCAGCGACATCGTCGTCATCGTCGTCGTCTGCTGGGGACACCACCATCATTGGCACTTCTTTCAACCAGCCTAGTGCGCAGCTAGATCTAACCACGACGGCTTAAGCCGTTCATCCAGGCAACGAAACAAGGACTATGGCTGGGGCGGTGGATATCTCCCTCCGTCCGGAAAACGGTAAAAGATGCCTGTCAGTTGCTTTTGATCGAGATTAATGACCTTCATTCCGTTAGGGTGGAGGTCATTTTTGTGGCGGGAACTTATGATTGCTGGGCGCAGTGGTTTCTGAGTTGCCATGATTGAGTGCTGCTGTGCTTTCAAGGCAACATTTTTTGTTAGTTCGCTGATGTCTTAATTTCTTTGATCTATGGGCTCCCAACCGATGAATCCAACCGGTTTCACCCTTGAAATGGGCTTTGATCATTTGCGATCGGGTGATCTGGGCCAAGCCATGATCATTGCCAAGCAATGTCTCGAAACGAATCCCAGCCACCCTGGGGCCTTAAATTTAACTGGACTGATTGAACGGCAGCAAGGGAACCTAGCACAGGCCATAATCGCGTTTCAGCAAGCCATTGCCCTGAACCCGGACGAACCCATTTATCATGGCAATCTTGGGGCGGTTTACCTTCAAAGCTGTCGCCATGGCGAGGCGATCGCCGCTTGCCAGCAGGCCCTACAACTGCGGCCAGACTATACCAATGCCTTGGTTACTCTGGGCAGCACCTATTTCGCCATTGAGCAATATCGAGAGGCCGTGACGGCTTATCAGCAGGCCGTCACGCTCAACCCCGACCAGGCCCTGTACCAAGCCTATTGGGCGGATGCCCTGCGGGAGCTGGGTCAAATTTTGGCTGCGATTAAAGCCTACGAAAAGGCCCTAGCGTTGGCCCCGGACCTGCCCTATGCGATCGGTAATTTGGGGTTGACCTTATTGGGGGTTGGGCAACCCGAACAGGCCTTAGACTATTGTCGCCAAGCTGCTGAGTATGAGCCCAGTAGCAGCAATAACTGGATGAATTTAGGCACAGTCTATCGCACCTTGGGCTCGTTGGCAGAGGCGATGGAGGCCTACGGGAAAGCCTATGACCTTAATGACCAATCCGCCATGCTTTGCACCCTGATTGGTCAGGTTTGGCAAGAGGTCAATGATTTGCAACAGGCCACGCTCTGGTTTAATCAGGCCCTCGCCATTGAGCCAGACCGAATCGATACCCGTTGCGCCTTGGCTGAAGCCATTCTGCTCCTAGGGGATACCGAAACTGCCATTACCCGTTTCCAAGCCATTACCGATGAATGTCCCGATTATGGTCAGGCTTACCTAGGGCTCAGTAAAGCCCTTTGGGAAGACGGTAACGCCGAAGAGGCGGTGGCGATCGCCCAGCGCGCCGCCGATCTCATGCCTGAACATGCGCAAATTAAATCCCACCTAGCCACCATCCTGGCGTCCGCAGGCAATGTCGAAGCCGCCAACACCGCCAACCGGGAAGCCCTCGCTGTGAATCCCAGGTGCATTGCGGCCCTCGTCAACTTGGCCCAGAACCTGCGGGGCCGACTCCCCGAGGCAGATGTTAAGCAGATGGAGCAATTACTCGATGCCCTTTGGGCCAGGGAAGGGCCTAAGGCATCCCTCCATTTTGGCCTCGCCCATTATTACGATGGGTGCAAAAACTATGCCCAAGCCGCAACCCACTGTATTCAAGCCAACGCGCTCCATTCCACCTATAAACAGGCTCGGGGTTGGAACTATAGCCCCGATGATTATGTTCACTATGTTGACCAAGTCATTGCCCACTTCACCCCCACTTTTTTCCAGCGAACTCAAGGGATGGGCAGTCCTTCTACCGTGCCTATTTTCGTTGTGGGCATGCCCCGCAGTGGCACCACGCTAACCGAGCAGATCCTAGCCAGCCATCCCCAGGTGTTTGGGGTGGGGGAACGCACCTTTGGTAGCCAAGGGTTTAACCGGTTGCCGGTGACCATGGGATATCCCAAGGGCACATCGGTCTGGGATGTGGTGGATCAGCTTGCCCAATCTCCCATTGACCATGGGGCGCATTGGCATTTAGCCCGTCTCAGGGAACTGGCCACCAAAGCCGGTTTAGACCTTGGGCAATGTCAACACATCGTGGACAAAATGCCCGACAACTACAACTTACTCGGTTGGCTTGTTACCCTGTTTCCCAATGCCCAGATCATCCACTGCCGTCGCAATGTGCGCGACATTGCCGTTTCCTGTTGGATGACTCAGTTTACGGCTGTGCGATGGGCCTTTGATTTAGGCCATATTGCCGATCGCCTCCAGCAATACTGGCGGGTCATGGACCATTGGCGGCAAGCCTTGCCCGTGCCGATGCTAGAGATCGACTATGAAGACACCGTCGCCGACCAGGCCAGTCAAACGGCCCGCCTGCTTGATTTTGTCGGACTAGAGTGGGACGATGCCTGCTTGCAATTTCATAAAAGCGATCGCCTGGTGCGCACCGCCAGCGTCACCCAGGTGCGCCAACCGATTTATACCCGCTCCCTAGAGCGATGGCGCAATTATGAAGCGGCCCTACAGCCCTTACTGGAACGGTTAGAAGCACATAGCAGTTACCAGTCTAGTTAATCTGATTACGGGTTAAGGAAACCTGACTGAACGATTCCCTCCTAGGGAGGGGTGGCCGTAGGCCGGGGTGGGTCCCACCCCCAGCCTCCCGTCTCCTTTCTCAGCCCCCCGCTACGCACGTCCTGCGGCCTACCACCAGGACGCACCGCCGTCCTGGACC
>CAYGVA010000336.1:0-3838 GCA_964353225.1 uncultured Leptolyngbya sp. | reverse complement strand
GAAACAGCGCCGCCAGCAGCCCCGTCACCACGGGGTTAAAGGCATTGATCAGGGCGGTATTGGCCACGGCGGTATGGCGCAAACTCGCAAAGAAAAAGGCATGGTAGCCCAGCACCCCGAAGCTGCCCAGCAGCACAATCGGCAGCCTATCCCGGCGGGCAACCGGCTTGAACCCTAGGGGCGATCGGGCCATCAGCACCGCCAACAGTGCACTGGCAATCATGTAGCGCAGCAGGGAAGTGGTTAGCGGGCCGAGATCAGCGGTGGTGTATTTGCCCGCAATAAAACTGCCCGCAAACAACAGACTGGTGAGCAGGGCCAGGGCACCCCGGCGAACAACGGGGATTAGGCGAGATATCGGCATTAAATTTGTCTGCTGTCAAAAATCATGGAACCATACGGAGAGATCCTAGGGCCTACCCAACCAGAAGGGGACTGCCGTGACCACTATTCCAGCTTCCGAATCCCCCGCTGCATCCCCATCGACGCTTAAGCCTTGGGCGATCGCCACCCTCTGCCTTGCTTTATTGGCGGTCTCCTGTGCGCCGATTTTTATTCGCTTCAGCGAAACGGAATTGGGGGCAAATGCTACGGTCTGGAATCGGTTTCTGGTATTTGTGCTGTGCTTTGGCACCGGGCGACTCTTTAGCCGCCTCACGCCACCGGATCAGGCCGCGCCAGACAATCCCCCGATTACCCGCAGTCAATGGCTGGCCTTGGTGGGGGTCGGCACCATTTCGACGATCTCCCTGGTGTTATGGGCACTGTCTCTGCAATACACCACCGTCGCCAAATCCATGCTGCTGAATAACCTCACCCCGATTTTCACGAGCCTGGGGGGGTGGTTGCTCTGGCGGCAGCGGTTTGACCGTCGCTTTTTGATCGGCATGGGGATTGCTTTGACGGGGGCGATCGCCCTGGGACTAGAAGATCTGACCGGCACGGATGGCCTGCTGCTGGGGGATCTCTATGCCCTGCTGTCAGCGGTATTTTTAGGCCTGTACTTTTTGCTGGTGGAGTATCTGCGGCAACGGTTCGGGGCCACGACGATTTTGCTATGGCGGGGGGCGATCGGGGTGGTTTTGCTCTTGCCGGTGGTGCTACTCACCGAGGGGCAATTGTTCCCCACCACCGTAACCGCTGGGCTAGCGGTGGTGGGGTTAGGGTTAATTAGCGAAGGGCTGGGGCAACGGCTCTTGGCGGATGCCATGGAGCAATTTTCAGCCCGATTTATCTCGCTGTTTTTACTGCTGGAGCCGATCATCAGTGCCCTGTTAGCCTGGGCCATCTTCCAAGAACAACTCAGCCCCCTCACCGGCCTTGGCTTTGCCGTGGTGCTGACGGGGGTGTACCTAGCCCAATCTAGCCCGGTGGCGTTGCAAGCCGTCATGCCGGCCGAGGCACAAGGGAAGGCGACTTGACCTGCCCGACTCAAAACGGCATCTATAAAATGCGGCAGGCTTTACAAAAATAAATGCTCCCCCTAAGGCTTGCCAGTGAAGCAATTGGGGAACTCAGTCGGTTATTTATTGCCCGGTGTGCTGGGACTTCCCATAAAACCTTAGTCCAGCCCCATAGAGGTGGGTAGCGGTGCGCTACACCGACGATTAACCCACCTCGCCAGGAGCGATTTCTGTGTTTCAATTCACGCGATTTTTTAATCCCAACCCCCAATCCCCCGCTGATGGAAATGCCCAGCCATATCATCACGGCCAAATCAAGGCTGTGCGCCTCTTGGGGCTAGCCTCAGGGCTATTAGCCTTTAGTACGTTTCTTACCCAAGCGGCCTACAGTGCTACCTTTGTGAATACCCAACTGCTGTTATCTGTGGATGTCTCTGGCAGCATCAACAGCAACGAGTTTGACCTCCAGCGGGACGGTTATGCCAATGCCTTTCGCAACACTGAGTTGATTCAAAGCATTGAGGGTAATCCTAGTGGGATTGCCGTGGCCCTGTCCTATTGGGCTGATCGGGCCATGACCGCCATTGATTGGTTTCACATCACCAATGAGGCTTCAGCGCTGGCCTTTGCCGATGCCATTGAGGCTGCCGATCGCCCATCGAGTTTCGGTTCTTCTGGCATTGGTAGCGCGACTAACATCGCTGGGGCCATGGACTATGCCAGCACGTTGTTTGCGTCGGATGGGTTCACGAGCGATCGCCGCATCCTAGACATCTCTGGGGATGGACCACAAAATACAAGCTCATTAGATGTTCTAGCTGCATCTCGGCAGGCGTTGCTGGATCAGAATATTGTCATTAATGGCTTACCAATTCTCGTCAGTCCCTTTTCCACTTTGGATACTTACTACGCCGACAACGTCATCGGTGGCTCCGGATCGTTTATTGAAGTGGCCGCAGATTTCGACAGCTTTGAGACGGCAGCGCTGAATAAGATTGGCCGAGAGGTTAAGCCCCCTACGTCCCCCAATCCCACAGATATACCCGAACCCACAACAACGGTAGCGCTGATGTTGTTCGGGATGATCAGTTTGCGATCGGTATTGAAGCAGGCTCAGTCTGCCGCTTAATTGCGGTCAACCAACAGACCACTGTTGAAACTTACAGATGTCGGAATTTGATACTCACCCAACCAAGATATTCATCATGAAACAGGCTATCTCAATGGCGCTAGCTGCAAATGCTTTGTTTGCAGGTGGTGCTTTGGCTCAATCGGCTCCGTTGCAAATGAATGCCCAAGACTATATTTTTTATGGAATGTCACTTCCCGCAGGAACCTATACCTTTGGTATTTCATCTCCTGATGGGGATGCGGACATTTTGCTAATTGATTCTACTGGTGAGACTGTCGCGATTGGGCAAGAGGTTGGCGATGATCAGTTCACTGTAAGTTTGCTTGAAGATACCTATAAGCTCGGGTTTTTCATGCACTCTTGCTCTAACTGGTTTTTTCCGTGCAGTGCTACTGAAAGCTTTGAAAGACACGGCGATCCTGAGTTTGGTGTGGGCCTTTATTTGATCGACAGCGGTTCCTTGACCGGTTCCTCCTCTAGCAATGAGTGCGAGTTAGTTCCCTTCAGGGGACCCGATGGGACATACGTTGGTGATGTTTGCCAGTAAACGTGGATTAGCCTGAGTACGGGACCAGAAAAACCACCCCTAGCCCATGATTTTTTCCTCCAGCAATACCTTTAAGGAGATTGTCGAGAATTAAAATACCGGCTATCGGGCCAATGGACTGACAAAACAGCCTGCTATCTCAAGCCTGTATGGGGTCAGGTCTCCTGCCCCCTACCCTTGACGGAACCCTCGTAGGGGAGCGGTTTCCGCGCCCAGCCCCTGGTATGCTCATCGCCCAAAATCGTCTAAGGCATATCGCCCGTCGGAATTAAAACATCCACACTATGCAAACGATTAATACTTCCGTCTTAACCCTTGGATTCATCGCGCTGATCACCCCCATGGCTCCAAGCTGGGCGCAATCCATCGTCCCAGCCAGTGACGGCACCGGCACAATTGTTAATCAAACCAACCAACACATTGATATCGATGGCGGCACGGTCTCAGGGGATGGGGCCACCTTATTCCATAGCTTTCAGGAGTTTGGCTTAACGGCTGGGGAAGTAGCTAACTTCAATTCCACAGCCAATATTCAAAACATTTTGGGTCGAGTGAATGGGGGCAATCCATCCTCCGTTAATGGTTTGATTCAAGTCAGCGGCAGTAACGCCAATTTGTTTCTGCTGAACCCAGCCGGAATTTTGTTTGGGGCGGACTTTAGCTTGAACCTAGGCGGCAGCTTCACCGCCACCACCGCTACGGGGATTTCCTTTGACTCGGGGTTGTTTGAGGCGGTCGGTAGCCCCGACTATGCCA
>CAYGVA010000335.1:0-3850 GCA_964353225.1 uncultured Leptolyngbya sp. | reverse complement strand
CTCTCGGCCATGAAGCGCATGGATGCCCTGCCGGAGATCACCACCATTGCCACCGGCCACGGCCCACTGCTGCGCCACAATCTGCAAGAGTTGACCGGTCGCTACCGTCGCTGGAGCCAGGAAAAGAGTAAATCAGAAACCCTGGTGGGGGTGTTTTATACCTCTGACTATGGCTATAGCGATCGCCTCTCCCAGGCGATCGCTCGGGGCATCACCAAAACCGACGTTGCCGTGGAAATGATGGACTTGCGCTCCGCCGATCCCCACGAGGTGAATGAACTGGTGAGCCGGGCCACGGGCTTAGTCATTGGCATGCCCCCCTCCACCGGAGTTTCAGATGCTCAGGCGGCGATCGGTACGATCTTTGCAGCCGCCAACGGCAAGCAAACGGTGGGGTTATTTGAGTCTTACGGTGGTGACGACGAACCCATCGATACCTTAGTTAACAAGTTTCGAGATTTGGAATTGCGCACCGCCTTTGCACCGATTCGCATTAAAGACACCCCCGACGAAGCCCTCTACCAGTTCTGCGAAGAAACCGGCACCGACCTCGGTCAGTTTTTGGGTCAGGCCAAAAAGCTGAAGAAGATCAAGTCCCTTGATGCCGAAATGGAAAAGGCCCTAGGGCGGATCAGCAGTGGCCTCTATATCATTACAGCCCGTAAGGGGGACCTAACCAGCGCCATGTTGGCCTCTTGGGTATCCCAGGCCAGCTTCCAACCCCTTGGGTTTACCGTCGCGGTGGCAAAAGACCGGGCGATCGAGTCCTTCATGCAGGTGGGGGATCAGTTTGTGCTGAATGTGTTGGAGGAAAACAACTACAACCATTTAATGAAGCACTTCCTCAAGCGCTTTCCCCCTGGGGCCGATCGCTTTGCCGGGGTGCGCACCCGCCCCGCCACCAACACCTCGCCGATTTTGGGGGATGCCCTGGCCTATATGGAATGCACTGTCACCAGCCGCATGGAAATGAGCGATCACTGGCTGGTTTACAGCACGGTCCAAGATGGTAAGGTATCTAACCCTGATGGCATCACGGCGATCCACCACCGTAAGGTGGGGACCTACTATTAACATCAGTACGGGATAAGCAAACCGCTAAGCCCCCCCCCTCTGGATTTTCCCCTTCTGGGGAGGGGTTAGAGGTGGGTTCCTTGATCCTGTACTCAGGTTTTAATAGGGGTTTGGCATTGCCAAACCCCTATTGTATTTAGAGTGTGGACCATTTCAATATTCGGGCATATGGCAGAACAAACGACAATTCCGGTGGTGGTGAACGGGGCCTGCGGCAAAATGGGCCGCGAGGTGATTAAAGCAATTGCCCAGGCCGAAGACATGACCCTGGTGGGGGCGGTCGATCGCACCCCGGAGGTCCAGGGCGAAGACATTGGCGAAATTGTCGGGTGCGGCCCCTTAGAAATCCCGGTTTTGTCCGATCTAGAAGCCACCCTAGTGTCAGCCCAGAGTGAAGGCATTCCCGTAATGGTGGACTTTACCCACCCCGATACGGTGTATGAAACCACGCGGGCGGCGATCGCCTATGGGGTGCGTCCCGTTGTCGGCACCACCGGGTTGAGCCCTGGACAGCTTCAAAATTTAGCCGAATTTGCCGACAAGGCCAGCATCGGCTGCTTGGTGATCCCCAACTTCTCGATTGGGGTGGTGCTGCTGCAACAGGCGGCAATCCAGGCGGCGCAGTACTTTGACCATGTGGAAATCATTGAGCTACACCACAACCAAAAGGCCGACGCCCCCAGCGGCACCGCCATCCAAACTGCCCAGATGCTCAGCGCCCCTAACAAGGCTTACAACCCGGCCCAAGTCACTGAAACCGAGAAAATGACCGGCGCAAGGGGCTGCTCCACCGCCGATGGCATCAATATTCACAGTGTGCGGCTACCGGGGTTGATTGCCCACCAGGAGGTGCTGTTTGGGGCACCGGGGCAACTCTATACCCTACGCCATGACACCAGCGATCGCGCCTGCTACATGCCAGGGGTGCTGTTGGCCATCCGCCGGATTTTGCCGCTGAAGTCGTTGATCTACGGGCTGGATAAGTTGCTCTAGGCGGTTCTGAATCCACACCCCAAAACCCCCAGCACAAGCCAGGGGTTTTGGGGTGTGAAATCTCACGCAAGCAGATCGTTATCTGAGATCGCGATCGCTGATATTAAACAGGAAGGGCACCTCCCCCGAGTCACCACCGGTGACCAACACCTTCGGCATTTGAGAACCGCCCGCCTTCCAAGCCTCGATCGCCTCCTTTTGGAGCACCAACTGCCCCCCTTCCGCCTTGAGGGTTTCCGCCAAAAGCCGCTGGGCTTCAGCTCGACCGGTGGCCCGGTTAATTTCCGCCTGGGCCTCTTGCTCCGCCTCTTGGGCGACATACACCGCCCGCCGTGCCCGCTGCTCAGCAATTTGCTTATCTTCTACGGACTTCGCAAACTCTGTGGAGAACTTCAGATCCACCACACTGGTATCGAGCACGATGATGCCGTACTTCTCTAGGCGGGCACTGAGGGCATTGTCAAAATCTTCCTTGAGCGCCGAGCGTTGGGTGATTGCCTCCTCCACCGTGCGGCGGGCAGCGGCAATTTTGAAGGATTCCTGGGTTTGGGGGGCGATGATTTTGGTGACGATATTGGCCAGGGTGCCCTGGGTGCGTCGCACCGTCACGACCTCAGTCGGGTCCAGTCGGAAGTTGATGGCAAAGCTAGCGGTCAAATCCTGAAGGTCCCGAGTGGAGCTTTGGGCGGGCACTTCAAACTTCTGGACCGTCACATCATAAATATCCACGTTGGAAATCAGGGGGGGCTTGATATGGACCCCTTCCAGCAGAGCGCCATCCTGGGCCTTGCCCAAGATGCTTAGGACGCCGGTCTGGCCGGGGTTAATGATAACAAAACAGCTAGAGCCGATCGAGAGGACCACAAGGGCAACAAAGGCCAGCACAATGGGCAGCCAGCCCGCAGGTTGTGATTTCAACAGAATTCTCCTTCTGGGGATATACGATTTTCTATTTTAGGGGGGATATCTGACGGCTTCCGGAGACATAACGATTGCTCAAGCCCCGACGCCATTGGGCGGGTCCGTCCCTCGGCCCCAGGGCTAGGGCGCAGAAAGGCAATGATACGCCTTGAGGGCACCATCCCCAAGGCTACTCCGCCCCTGGCTTGGGCAGCCCCAAGACTTCTCCTCCCCCCTGGATCACCTCACCGATGGGGTAAGCATTAAGGCCCTGGGTCGCAAAAAAGGTGACGGCGCGATCGCTGGCCGTTGGGGGCACCACCACCACAAACCCCACCCCCATGTTGAAGGTATCGAACATCGCCGCCGCCGCCACGTCACCGGCTGCCGCCAGCCAGTCAAAAATGGGGGGCACGGGCCAACTGCCGGGGTTAAGCTGCCAGGACTGATCAGGCCCCAAGCACCGGGGCAGGTTCTCGGGCAAGCCGCCACCGGTAATGTGGGCCATGGCATGGATGGGCAAGTCAGCTTTGAGGGCTGCCAAAATCGGGGCGACGTAAATTTGAGTGGGGGTCAGCAGGACCTCACCCAAGGATTTACCCCCCAAAACGTCAGGGCAGTCTCCCCAGTCGTAACCGGGTTGGGGGCGATCGGGGCGAAGGGCGTTGTCCATGATGTTACGCACCAGGCTAAAGCCATTGCTGTGGATGCCTTGGCTCGGGAGGGCGATCGCCACATCCCCCACCTGCACCTGGGAGCCATTTAAGATCCGCTGCTTTTCCACGATACCCACGGCAAACCCCGCCAGGTCATATTCCCCAGGGCTATAAAACCCCGGCATTTCTGCGGTTTCCCCCCCCAAAAGGGCGCAACCCCCCTGGCG
>CAYGVA010000334.1:0-3866 GCA_964353225.1 uncultured Leptolyngbya sp. | reverse complement strand
CCATTGACCCCCTCGGCCACCAGCTCCATACCCTGTTTGGCGAGAACCCTTGGGACTTTATCCAAGCGCCCAACCCTGACCCCAGCGGCAAGCCCGATTGGAAAACCATTACCGAATACCCCCTGCGTCCCCGCGTGCTGTGGTCCCAGTGGCAGAACCCCGACGCGGTGATTGGTGTCCGTTTTACGGGGCAAACCCGCTACGGCCTGCTCGACATCGACGCCGAGAGCCCCTATTGCAACGCCGAGGCGATCGCCCAGATCCGCGCCGCCCTCGAAACCATCGGCATCGTCCGCACCCTGCTGATCCGCTCCAGCCATAGCCATGGTTTGCACCTGTACCTGCCGCTGGCCGAGCCCGTCAAAACCTTCGATCTTGCCGTCGCCCTGTACGAATGCCTCAGCGCCCAAGGTCTGGAATTCAAAAGCGGCCAGCTCGAACCCTTTCCCAACATCAAAACCTACGGCAACGAGCGGATCATTCTCTACAACGGCCATCGTCTCCCGTTGCAACCGGGCACGGGCTCCTGCCTCCTCGATGACGATCTAAACCCTGGTAGCGATCACCTCGAAGCCTTTCTGCATCAATGGCACCAAGCTGCGGCCCAGCAGGACCATGACGAACTCCTTCACGCCCTCAAAATTGGTCGCGATAACCACCGCAAACGCGGCAAACGTCAGAAGCGCAACCCCCGTAGCGAAGCCTGGCGGGATGACCTTGAAACCGAAATTCAGGACGGCTGGAGCGGTTCCGGTCAGACCAACCATCTCCTTAAGACAGTCGCCTGCCATGGCCATGTCTTCTTGCAGTTAGAAGGTGACGCGCTAATCGCCCATACCTTAGCTACGGCCCAGAGCCTCCCCGGCTACGCGCAGCACTGCCGTCACCAGCACCACATTGAAATCCGTGTCAAAGCCTGGTGCAAAGCCGTGCAGAACTACTACTGGCCCCAGGGTAGCGAACCCAAGCGCAGCCCTGACGACCGACCCCCGACCCCCAGCGTTAACCAGCAGCGGGCCGCAGATGCCCGCGATCGCATCGGTGCCGCGTTCCAGACCCTGCAACGCAACCATCAACTGCCTGATGGCATTAGTGAGCGTGCCCGTGTCCTCATGGCCCAGGCCCACACCTCCAAAGAAACCCTCTACAAGCCCGAGAACCTGCCCCTGTGGCATCCCAAACACCGCCTAGAGGCCAACCCATCCCCAACAAAGTCCGTACCGCCCCAGCCTGTCAGCGTTTCAGCCCCTAACCCCATTCCTTTGCCCCAACCACCCCAATTGCTGAAACCTAGCCATAGTAGGGAAGTACGGACTTTAGAGAGATCTATGAAGTGTAAACCCTTGTTTTCTGCCCAAATTCATACCTCCGAGAAGAGGGGGGTGCGGGGGGAGTTTCCACAGCCTTTAGCTGCTCCGATTGTGGTGGATTCATTCCATCAGTCCTTCCCTCCACCGTCTCGGATCGCTACGCCTGAAGAGCGGGAGCAGCATCGTCATCAGGAAGCGATTCGTCGCCATGTTGCGCGTCTCCAGTGGCAGCCTCATGATCTCGTGCAATACATCGCTGCGCAGTTTGATGGCCGCCGCTATCACCAACTCAGCTCCGATGAAGTCACCCTGCTGCTCTATCGGCTCAGCACCCTAGAGCCGTGAGTCAACTCCAGCACTGCAGTACAAGTAGACAGTTGAGAGGTGCCCAATGACATCGCCGTCTTTCTAGTCCGGCCACATCATTCCCTTGCGTTACAAGGGATGATTGAAACGTAGCTATAGTGGTCAGTATTTGCGTCAGTACGGCAGTACGGCAGTCAGTAGGCACTAATGCCAATGCTGAAGTGCTTGAAAAATGCTGCTCCAGACTCCATAATGCGGCCATCGAGCAGGTGAATTAAAGACCGATGCCAGCGATCGCCGTAATTAACCAGAAAGGCGGCAGTGGGAAAAGCAGTACAGCCGTGCATTTGGCGGCTTGGCTCCATTCCCAGGATGCTGAATGCTTACTCATTGATGCGGATGGCCAGAAAACCTCATCCATCTGGCTCAATGCGATCGAACACGATATTCCGTATCAAGTTATCCAAGACCCCGATACTCTCTTAGACGCGCTTCCCAAGTTGGCAGATCAACACGATTGGCTGATCGTCGATGGGCCAGCGAATTTGTCTGAGGCCACCCGTGCAGCTATCCTTTGGGCTGATTTAGCATTAGTGCCCTGCCAGCCGACCGGGGTAGACCTGGCCAGCGCCGGTGATACTGTCAGACTCATCCGGCAGGCACAGCAGATCCGACAGGGCCACCCCCAGGCAGCATTGTTTCTCAGTCGAGCAGTCAAGGGTACCCGATTAAAAACAGAAGCGGCTGAGGTCTTAGGACAAATCGAAGAGGCTACTTTGCTGGCGACCATCATTCACCAGCGGCAAGCGATCGCGGATGCATTTGGGCAAGGGGCGACGGTCTTCGATATCTCGGGGACTCCAGCAGGCATCGCGGCCAGAGAATACCGAGAACTGTTTGAAGAAGTGGTGGGAGTGTTGGCCAATGGCTGAGCGCAAAAAGCTAAGCAACGATGTGATGCAGCAATTTTTGAAGAATCCCGACAAGGCGGCAACCACAGCGGACGATACGCCGGAGATAACGGCTTCCCCAACGGAGCAGTCAGACCTGACAGCCTCAGTGTTAGCGGAGTTTAAGAAGCCCAACCCAGAAAGAAAGGTCCGGATCACAGTGGATCTCTATGCGTCACGGCATAAGCGACTGAAAGCAATTTCTAGCGATCTGGATACCGACATGAGCACCCTAGTCCGCACGCTGATCGATAAATTCATTGACGAAGTAGGCAGTCAGTAAACACTTCAGTGCGTCAGTCAGTATCTACTGACATCAATTTTAAAGCAATGCGTTAACCGCCAAAAGCTTTGATAGATAGGTCTTTCAGGCTTGCTGTTACAACTTTCAAGCCAACTGAGGAGTTGCGTCCGTGTCTAATTTGCTCCCCGATGAGGGTTATCGAGCCTTATTAGAGGATCTGAAGAACCAGATTCGTTCATCCCAGATACAAGCAGCCAGCTCCGTAAATCGAACCATGCTGATGCTCTATTGGTATATCGGCAAAGAGATTCTGGCTCGCCAACAGCAACAAGGGTGGGGGAGTAAGGTGCTCACTCGGCTGTCGCAAGATCTGAAGCGAGAATTTCCGGAAATGAAGGGATTCTCGCTTTCAAACCTAAAGTACATGCGGGCTTTCGCCGAAGCTTGGACCGAACAGCAAATTAGCCAACGGGCGTTGGCTAATCTTCCCTGGCGTCAGAACGTCGCACTGCTAGAGAAGTTGAAGAAGCTGAATGAACGCCTCTGGTACGCCGAAAAGGCCGTTGAGCATGGTTGGAGCCGAACCGTGCTGGTGGCCCAGATCGAAACCGATTTGTATCAACAAGAAGGCGGCGCTATTACGAACTTCGAGCGCACCTTGCCCCCTTCGCAGTCGGAGATGGCCCAAGAAGTCATCAAAAACCCCTACAGCTTCGATTTCCTCACCATTGCCCAGGACGCAAAGACCAAAGATCTCAAAAATGCCTTGACGGCTCACATGCGAGACTTCTTGTTAGAACTCGGCATCGGCTTTTCCTTCGTTCGCCAGAACTATCGCATTGACATCGGTGGTGAAGAGTTCCAGATCGACATGCTCTTCTATCACCTGAGATTACGGTGCTTCATCGTCATTCAACTGGAGATGGGGAGCTTCAGGCCCGAACAATCCGGCTTGATGAACTTCTACCTGTCTGCGATCGATGATCAGGAACGGCAGCCAGAAGACCAACCCACCATTGGCATCATTCTCTGCAAGACCAAGGACAAAACGATCGC
>CAYGVA010000333.1:0-3869 GCA_964353225.1 uncultured Leptolyngbya sp. | reverse complement strand
AAAGCGGGTTCAGGAGACTGTTCTACCCTTTGCCCTTTTACCAAACGCTGCCATGAGACGCCGACGCTTAATTAAAACCGGGATGGGCCTAGCGGCGGGGATTACCCTGGCCAATGGCCTGAAAGCTTGCGGGTCCGCCCCCTCTACTGCCCCTGCGGATTCTGCCGCTGATGCCCCTGCCACCGAGGGCGGAGCAACTGACGCGACCCTCACTGTGGTGCAGGGGGGTGGCTTCCCCAATAGCCTTGATCTGCACCGCGTCGGCACCAATCGTCCTGCTTATGGGGTGTCTTGGGCCATTTACGATCGCCTCATGACCTTTGGCACCAAGACCCTGGACGATGGCGCGGTTTCCTATGACTACACCGTCCTAGAGCCTGAGCTGGCTGAGAGCTGGGAAATTGCCGAAGATGGCCTTTCCGTTACGTTCAATCTGCGTCAAGACGCCACCTTCCACGATGGCGCTCCCGTCACCGCCAACGATGTGAAATGGTCCTTTGACCGGGCGGTTTCTATCGGCGGTTTCCCCACCTTCCAAATGAAAGCGGGTGCATTGGAAAGCCCCGACCAATTTGAAGTGGTGGATGACAACACCTTTAAAGTCACCTTCCTGACGGCGGGCAACAAGCTCACCATGATCGACATGGCGGTGCCCATCCCTGTGATCATCAACTCCGAACTGGTGAAACCCCACCTGACGGAGGAAGACCCCTGGGGGGCGGAATGGCTCAATAGCAATGATGCCGGGAGTGGGGCCTACACCATTGGCGAATTCAAGCCCAATGAGCGTATCACCCTCACCCGCTTTGATGATTGGAAGTCGGGACCGCTGCCCGCCATTCAAGAAGTGATTTTGCTGGATGTGCCGGAGGCCGGTAACCGGCGTGCCCTGCTGGAAAAAGGGGACATCGACATCAACTACGACCTCTCGGAGAAGGACCAGCAAGAGCTGGCCGCGATGGATCAGTTCACGGTGACCTCAACGCCGGTGGAAAATAGCCTCTACTCCATCGACATGCATTCCAACCCCCAGCTCAATGGGGAGGATAACCCCTTCGCCGATGTGAAGGTGCGGCAAGCGGTGGCCTATGCCACCCCCTACGACGCCATTATGGAAACGGCGCTGTACGGTCAGGCGGTGCCGATGTACGGCACCGGCAAGGCGGAACCCGATTCAATCGAATGGCCCCAGCCCACCCCCTACACCACGGACATCGAGAAAGCCAAGGCGCTGATGGCGGAGTCCGGCTATCCCGATGGCTTTGAGACCACCCTTGCCTTCAACATGGGGACAAAGGAATGGGCCGAGCCAACGGTGGTGCTGATTCAGGAGTCTTTGGCTGAAATTGGGATCACGGTGACTATCGAGAAGATTCCCGGTGCCAACTTCCGGTCGGTGCTGGTAGAAAAGAGCCGCCCGATGATCATCAATAACTTTGGTGGCTGGCTCAACTACCCGGATTACTTCTTCTTCTACGCCTACCACGGCCAGGATGCGACCTTTAACGGCAGCTCCTATAAAAACCCGGAGATGGATAAGCAGATTGAAGCGGCCTTAGCGTCGGAGCCGGGTCAGCCAGAGTACGACGAGAACGTGAAGGGGTTCATCGCTACTGCTTGGGCAGAAATGCCTCGGGTGCCGCTGGTGCAACCCAAGCTAGGGACGGCGATGCAGCCCACCATCAGCGGTTACCAGTACTGGTTCCACCGTCAGCTCGATTTCCGCCAGTTGGTCAAGGCGTAACGTTGTGGGTTTCCCCTCCTTGGAGGGGTGCCCGTTAGGGCGGGGTGGGTTCTCCGGTCCAGGGATTGAAACCCACCCCGCCCCCGCCCAAGAGGGGAAAAGCAAGTCCCGTAGTTCTCTATCTGCATTGGCAATGCCAACAGGCAATCACCGCTATGGCCAAACAATCCACCGCTCAAATCATTGGTAAGCGCCTGCTCGGGGCGATCCCCAGCGTCATTGGTGTCATTATCGTCACCTTTTTGTTGACGCGGGCCTTGCCGGGGGATCCCGCTGCCTTCTTTGCGGGACCTGCCGCCACTGCTGAGGCGATCTCGGAGGTACGCGTCACCCTCGGCCTCGATCAGCCGCTACTGGCCCAGTTCTTTATATATATCGGTGAGCTGGTGCGGGGGGATTTGGGGGTTTCCCTGACCACTGGCCAGACGGTGGTGTACGACCTGACCACCCGCCTTCCGGCCTCCCTGGAATTGACTTTGGCGGGGCTGGTGTTTGCGATCGCCCTCGCCCTGCCCCTAGGCATTCTCGCCGCCACCCGGCCCAACTCCTGGGTTGACCATGGGGTGCGGTTATTGGCCACTGCCGGGGTTTCGCTACCCACCTTCTTCACCGGTTTGTTTCTGGTGTATGTGCTCTACTACCAGCTCGGAATCGCCCCAGCCCCCCTGGGACGGCTGGATCTGCTCCATAGTGCGCCCCCTCAAATCACCGGCCTGTATTTGATCGATAGTTTGCTGGCCGGAGATCTAGAGCTATTTGGGGTGGCGGCGGCCCAGCTATTTTTGCCCACGGTGACCCTGGGACTGTTTGCCCTGGCCCCCTTGGCCCGCGTCACCCGCGCCTCGATGCTGGGGATGCTCTCCAGCGATTTCATCCGCACCGCCCGCGCCAGTGGTTTGCCCCCCCGGCAAGTGCTATTTGGCTATGCCTTTCGCAATGCCATGCTCCCCGTGATTACAACATTGGGGGTGGTGTTCTCCTTTTTGCTGGGGGCCAACATCCTAGTAGAAAAGGTATTTGCTTGGCCGGGGATCGGCTCCTACGCCGTCGAAGCCCTAGTGGCCTCTGACTATGCGCCAATTCAAGGATTCATTTTGACTATGGCGCTGCTGTATGTGGTGCTGAATTTGCTGATTGATTTGCTGTACGTCGTGATTGACCCGAGAGCAGGAGTGGACGCATGACCACAACTTTGAGCCACACCCGCTACGTCATTAGCCAAAACCTGATCACCTTCGGGGCCTTTGGCCTGTTTCTGGTGTTGGTGCTGTTTGCGATTTTTGGCACGGCGATCGCCCCCTACGATCCCTTGGCGAGTAATTCAGCGATCGCCCTCCAGCCCCCCACGCTCTCCCATTGGTTTGGCACCGATCAGTTGGGGCGCGATGTGCTCAGTCGGGTGATGGTCGCTACCCAGTTGGATCTGGGGATTGCGGTGTTGGCGGTGGCATTATCGTTTTTGTTCGGTAGTGCCTTGGGCACCTGCGCCGGATACTTTGGCGGCTGGCCGGACCGAATTATCTCCCGCTGCATCGACACCCTGATGGCCTTTCCCCTATTTGTTTTGGCCATGGGGTTGGTGGCCGCCCTGGGCAACACTGTCACCAACATCATCTACGCCACCGCCATCATCAACCTGCCCCTCTACACCCGCGTCATCCGTTCCGAGATTTTGATCCGGCGCGAAGCGGGGTTTGTGGAAGCGGCTCGCCTCACCGGTAACGGCGACTGGCGGATCATGGCGCGGCATCTGTTCCCCAATGTGTTGCCGGTGATGATGGTGCATATTTCGCTGAATATGGGCTGGGCAATCTTGAATGCGGCGGGCCTATCTTTTATCGGTCTTGGCGTCCAGCCCCCCACCGCAGAGTGGGGAATCATGGTCGCGGAAGGGGCCACCTACATCGTTTCAGGGGAATGGTGGATGGCGCTGTTTCCGGGGGCAGTGCTGATGGTGGCGGTGTTTTGCTTCAACCTGCTGGGGGATGGGTTGAGGGATTTGATTGACCCGAGGATGCGGACATAGGCATGAAAGTTAAATAACCTCCATAATCCTGGCTCCCTCTCCCAAGATTGGGAGAGGGCTGGGGTGAGGGCCATTACGGGTCTTATTTAACTTGCGATT